>JBGSSY010000012.1:0-3829 GCA_041736775.1 Bdellovibrionales bacterium
TTTAGCTCGCACAGTAAAATCCCCCATGATAACCCTTCCCCTGATTGATTTAAGGTAAGGATCGTATCAAATTGACGCACATAAGTGGTCAAAGTCCCTTGGGAATTAAAGGTGGTCAGAATCGCTTGGGAATAACAAAAACTAGAAAGACCTAGGAAAACGACAAAGACTTAGACAGATGATCAGCGAAGAATCAACAAATTTAGTTTTCTGATACCTCTCATTAAATAGAAACCATTTCCATGGTCTCAAACTTGCAATGATTCTCATTAAAAGGCGAGGATATATGCGTATAGTATCTTTAAACTTAGTTATAATAATTTTAATGTCGACCAACTTAGTCCAAGCTGAGGTCACCACACAAACACAACTTGATGAGATCAATCATTCCCAACTCACTCCAGACTCTAAGTATGGCTCTCCACTCTACTCAGAGAAGTATCTCGCTAGTAACGGTCATGAAAACTCTCAAGTTGAGAGGCGCATTGTTGCTTATACTCGTGATGTATTTATTCGCGATACTTCCAATCCAAAATTAGGAAAGGCCTATCAAGATCCATCCGGTGTGATTTGGGGAAGTGTTCTTTCAAAATCTATGAATCAGTACGATGCTAACAACGCCTGTAAAAAAATTGGTGCTCGTCTACCGACAGTTGATGAGTTTCGACGTCTCAGAGTCTACCTCGGTGGAGGTTCACGAGGTCACTATAAGCCCTTTACTGCTGATGGTTCTGAAGTTATTCCAGGTCTCTCACACCAGATGTTTTGGACATCTTCTAAAGAATTTAATCTTCTTGAACTAGATGGAAAAGATAAGGGTGATATTGGCTATCATAACCGCAGCAGAGTCAGTGCGGTTCGCTGTGTAGCGAAGTCATGAAATCCGAAAACAGTTGTAGACCTGCGTAAACTGAAAAATGTTAAAATAAAACCGGTTAAAGTAACCGGTTTATTCAATCGATATGCAGGTCACCGAATTTATTTACCACTTGCATCAATATAGGTTTATTTATTTTCACAACCTGAGACCAAAAGAATTCTTCCACTTTTAGATTCAAGGTGCCAACTCGGTTATAAGTTAAACGCGTTTATTTTCCTTAATCCCTTCTGCAATCTGCCCATAATTAAGTATTCTATAATGTAATAATTTCATTTTTTATTTATTTTACTTTTTTGACCAACTAATTATTTTCTTAAGGTATAGGTGTCTAGAAAGATAAGTTTTTAAAAAGGGAGAATAAATGATTTTCAATACGATTATGTCTTTATTTATTTCTATTAGCTTCGCACAAACTTCAAATAATTCAAATCAATCTCTTCCTCATCAATGCACAACCTCTGAAGAAGTCGGCACATTAGCTCAAATGATTTTAAAAAACATAGATGACGTCGAGGACGTTGGTTTTTTTGCTTCAACAGATTCGACTCACTCTATGTGTGAAGAAATGTTTTTAGTGGGAGGAGATATGTTTCTCTTAGGCACTATTGCTTCTGGAGTAGGCTATGGAAAACCTAACAAATCCATCACTCAGTGTGCTCAAAAATTAAATCATATTATCACTCAGAAAATGTCTTCACTCACACGCTTCAAGAAACGTTGCCAAAAGTTAGTCGATCAACACCCCCTCCTACTTACTGGTGGCTGTAAAGATAATGATTGGTGCGACAAATACTGGTTTGGCGCTCGAGCACTCGGTTTTGATATGAAGTGGGAAAATCAAGTTCATAATTAATGACTCGTTTAAGTCATTGCGTGTACAGTTTCACAGATAGGAACTAAAATCAAAAAATTATAGGCCCGTTGAAGTCACTAAATCTTTACAGTAGGTTTTTATTTCTTGCTCGGATAAAAAAGCCGATTGGGGCTCAAGGCCACTTTTAAGAACAAATTCTCCAAAGGCATTTTTCCCGCCAAAAGCTTCAGTTCTATTAAAGATTTGGGCAAAACCATTTCGAAACAGACTTTCTTCAATACCTGATCCGGTGGAATAATCCTGTTCTCCAAATTGCAGTGTCGACCAAGAGTCCGTCGATAGTCCAAGCTGATGGCTCTCAAATATCGCCGCTGAAATTGCGATTCGATTCGCTCTTGACTTAGCCGACGCAAGATTCTTTTTATAAAGCCATTGGTAAAACGTTGTTAAGTTGATTTTGTCGAGTTCTGGGGTTTTATGTTTTTCAAAACAAGCTTTCCATTCTTTTGGGTAACTCGAATCCATATTCGGATAAGTTTTTTCTAAACAAAGCAAAACAGTTGAAATCTCTTTAGTTATAATCTGATTCAGATTTGAATCGGAGGTGATTTGAAACCCTTCCGAGGCTTGCATATTTTTGACATCTTGCCTGAACGCGAGAAAGTTTAGTAACAAATTACGGTTAAAGTATGGGGCTTTGGAATATCGCAATAACACATCGATCATTCTCGATTTTAATTTATTCTCGATGGCAAGGATTGATTCTTGATATCTCACTTTAAGGACTTCAATAGCTTTTTTAACTGATTCATCATCGACTCTTCGACAGTCAAAAGAAAAAAGCACCTGTGAAACAATATCCTTAGAAAATTTATGTTTATTTTTTTTGATATCATTCATTATCCGAGGAAAATTATTTCGAGTTAATTTAACTGAAAGTTCCGTATTGGGAAAAAATACTTTACCTTGTTGATCATAGAGTGAATTGTCCTTAGAAAGTGGTATAGGAAGCCACTTATAACGTGGATGTTTCAAACGAATCTGGAGAAATTCCAACCACATGTTCTTCTCTCCATCCAAGTACAGGGAATTTGAAACTGGAATGTTTGGCAAAAACTTTTGACTGGCTCGAAGGGGCTCTTCATCAATACTTCCGTAGACACCTGGCCAAATATCATAGGTATCCCATATCGGTTTGTTGTTAATATGGCATTGCAAGCAAATACCACCAGGGCCCCCTGGTTTAGAAATGCTATAACCAGGAGATTTAGAACTTGAGAATTCAATTTCAATAAAATCATAGGTTTTCTTTTTTTGATTAAACTGTGCAACTTCGAGCTTCTGAAATCCCTCTTGATCGGGCGAACCATTAAACGTCAGTATAAAGTTCGCAGATTTGCCATAGACAATAGCTCTTGGATTTTTATAAGAGGACCCATGTAAAGATCGACTATCAAATACAAAAGTGTGTCGCTCCATAAACTGCGGAAAAGCGGTATTAAGATAACTCAAAAGATCTTCAATATTATTAATTTTTTGTGTTTCTAATATTTTTTTTATTTTTTGCAAACTAACTTCGTCTTGCTCAGATTCGTAATCATAAATAGTCGTGCTAGCAGGTGTTCTTTGGGGTGCAGAAATGTGGGAGGTTACAATTGGAACAACGATTAAGAAAAGAAGTATGACTGTGCTGAGTACTATTTTCATAATCGATTATCACCTGAAGAAGTTGAATTCCTAACCTATTGTCTCAAAAGTTATAGGTTCTAAAAAGTCTAGTTTTAGGAGGCAGTTAGTACGATCTATCAGGTTTATTTCTGATGTTGCAGTTGCGATACCCGTTATCGGATATCGGCAAACAAGAGAGAAAAATCTAAAAATTCTGTTTCTGTGGTCTTTCAAATTAAATAATGTAAGGGTCTAAACGGCACAGGAAACGGAACTCTTAAAACGTGCTATGAAATTCTTTAACGCCCACGCTCACTGCCGCAGCGGCAGTACACACTGACCTTTACCCCGTTTTTAGTACCAGCAAATTATTTTTCTTGTTTAGCACGGCTTTCTCCTGATCTGCAAATTCTTTTGGTGTCAAATAATCAAGTGAACTGTGTGGACGCTCTTCATTGTAATATTTT
>JBGSSY010000015.1:0-2296 GCA_041736775.1 Bdellovibrionales bacterium
AGAATCCATAGGACGTTTAAAGCTGGGATTGTAATTCGCGTGAAAAGCTCCACCTAAAATGTTCTGAGGAATTTTACGTTTTCTTCCTCTCGTTTCAAGCTTATTCTTTAAAAAACTTAACTGCATCGAGTAAACCTACTCCTTCCAAATAGAAGGAGCAAGCTCCTCACAGAACCCGCCGTGCCCTATTAAGGCAACGGGCTCTTCAAGTAATTGGTTCAGTTTATTTAACATTAACATATGGACTCCATCCTAATCTTTTAAGTTGTATGGTTTCGGGTGGCTGGGGTAGTGGGTTAAAATAAAGCTTAACTTTGAACCTCTTCCAACTGAATGATTTTCTTTGCGAGCGTCTATTGAGCCATTTGAACATCGAAGCTAACACTGCACTGTAGAAGTGGGCTAATTTGCTTCGGTTACAATAATATCCAAAGTAGTTGTAATGCCCTCTTAACTTTGCAGCTGTGATCTTCCAAATTTCTTTAGTTGAAAACTTCGCTCGATTTGTTTTAATCCACTCTGTATATTCGCTCACTTTCTTGAACAGTTTATCTTTCTGGGTTTTAATCACCAGATTAATCTTGTTCCAGCCTTTCCTGTGGTTCCAGTAAAACGTAAACCCTAGGAAGTGAAAAACATTCTCTTTGCCTTTCTTAAAATTGATGATGCCGGTTTTATCCGAGTTTAGGATTAAACCGTATTTCGTAAGTCTTTGTTCTAGATCTGTCAGAAACGCTTTTGCGCGTTCTTCTTTGCTAAACATAAAGACTGCATCATCTGCATATCGAACAATGGCCGCTTCCTTGGAAGCATAGTTGTTCATAAACCATCTATCCAGCACATGGTGCAAATAGATGTTTGCAAGTATGGGGGACATGATAGATCCCTGTGGGGTTCCAACCGTTGATGCCTCTTGAGTTCCATCTTGTTTCAAGATGTCTGCCCTTAGGAATCTTCTGATAAGTCCCATCAGTTTTCTGTCCCTGATCCTGTAACTTATAATCTCTTCCAGTTTGTCGTGAGGTACTGTGTTGAAGAAACTCTTCAAGTCAATTTCCACAACATGGGGTCGAGTATTGTTCTTCAGGATATCGTAGTTGGCCTTGATCGCATCATCCGCACTCTTTCTAGGTCTAAATCCAAAGGAGTTTTGAATGAAGACTGGCTCATAAACGGACTCTAGGATTTTACCCAAAGTCCATTCTACGATTTTGTCCTCGAAGCATCCAATCGCAATCGGTCTTGTTTGACCATTTGCTTTTGGAATTTGTACTTCTCTTTTGGCTTTTGGTCGGTATGTCCCTATGTGGAGTCTATTTAATAGATCCTTTAGGTTCCCTTCCAAATTCTGTTCGTACTGCTTCTTTGTTATGTTGTCGATTCCGATCGCTTTTGATCCATCAATTGCGCGAAATGCCTGACGAAGGTTTTCACCATTGATATGATGAAACAGGTTGTTAAATACAATCTGTTTGTCCTTCGCCAATAAACCTATTCGTGCCCAACTCCCTAAGGCGTAGCCTTTTACCTCAGCCATTCTGGTTCTGTGCCCAGGCTGAGTAGAGTGTTCACGATTCAATTCTTGTGGTCCCCTTCGCTCCATGCGCATTACCGCACTTCCTTGCTACTATGAGACCATCTGACTCCCTCTAAATGGAGAATATGCGTGCACATCTTAAATTTTAGCTCTTGATCACACACTTTGTATCCTTTCAACTCCATGAGGGTCTCCTGGGTTCCTGCACCAAACACAATATGTACATGCCATGCTCTCGGACCCCGGTGGATCTTTTCATTACTTACAAAAAAAAAAAACCTTTCTGCTTTCACTACTAAGTGTTGCCTTCGTTTCTCAATATTCACTCGGCATCCACACTCGTATTATCTGACGAGGCTCAATCACTTCAGGCTTTCGCTTTACGGCCTGCACACTTTCTGTCTACGCTTCACTCTGGTCGTTACCTTCCAGCTTGCAAGACTCGATACTGAGCCTCTTTCGAGCTACTCAGATGACTACTTCTGGTCTTCAAAAAATGAAAACCTAGCCCTTGTCACTTGTTTGGCGAGGCTTGGCGTCCCAGCGCACATCTATAAAAAATATTACTTCAATTTGAAGTAAATGTAAAGCTTGCGTTTATAATTCGTCTACAACCAAAAGTAATCCCAAAAAAAAATCGCTTGCCCCCAAAACCTTTGGTTTACTTCCCTATCTTAATTCGGTCTAATTTTAAGGCATTTTAGGGGCTTTCTTGACTTCAAATCAAATATAAGGGTATCCTACGTGTAGGTAAGGCAT
>JBGSSY010000052.1:0-2158 GCA_041736775.1 Bdellovibrionales bacterium
GGATACTGCCGAAAAACTTCTCAAGCGATCAGTATCTTCTCGACAACCGATGGCGACCATTCGTCCATTACCCTCGGTCACATTTTTCAACCAATCTGTTTGAAATGTTTCAGGGTAAACCCAACTCTCTCCTTGATTAGAGCTTATTGCAAACCGAAGATCTCGACTGGCACGTCCTAAAAGTAAAAACAGATCACCCACTCTCAAGGCCTGAGGATGATCAAGTCCTTGTTTCGGATTAACAGAGGCCTCAGCCCATGTCATTCCTTGATCAAGGGATTTCAGGCCGCGTGACCAGAGCGAAAACAAAACGCCTTTAGCATAAAAAAGTCCATTGGCCCATGACCCAGTATTTATAATTTCCCAGTTCTTTCCATCTCGAGTGCGACGAATACTTCCACCCTCACCCCAACCGTAGTTTGCGAAAAACCAACCGTCACCATAATCAAGTCCCCTTCCAGAATAAGCGGTATGATCACATTCGACATATTGTGGGTCTCCTGTTTTCCAGCAGCGAGCATTGTCGTCATGAGATTGATCATGAATCCAAGTTTGCCCATCATCACAGGACATCAGCCGACGTGCCATGTGGCCAGAAGCCATAAATACGCTCACGCGACCTTCTGTTTGGGGATCAGGATCAGATATCTGTTCACCAGGAATTGTGGTCTCTCCTTCAGGGTCAGGATTTTGAGGAGTGTTATCAGATTGTTCGTTTTGAGAGCTCAGTGTGTTTTGTAGACTTTCCTGAGAAGAGTTAAACCCACCACAATTTTGAAATAAAACCACCAAAAAACAAGCTGCGATGACTAAGTAAAATTTTTGATGAAAACGGTGACCCATTACCCCTCCAGAACCTTCTTATAATGTTAAAGAGTTTTAGTTCATTTAGCCACCCCAAATCGTATGAAGTCCCAGGAAAGTTCAATAAGGGATTTGAATCTGTTTTAAATGCAATTGACTGAATCACTTTGAATATGAATCATTTTGATACACTGGAAAAAAGTGGATTGAACTCTCTTTATAAAATTTTTTTAGAGGTCCTTGGGTTTTTAGAATTAAAAATTTAAAAAGTTTTCTAGTAATTCAAGGGGGTTCAATTCAGTAAAACTCCCTAACTGATTAAAGCGGCTCACGTCCATTTTCACTTTTTCTTGGGCGAGCCGAATGGCAAAATTCTGTACGAGATTGTTCTCATTGATAAGTGTTGTTGATAAAACCAAATAACTTGGAATTCCGCTGTAGTGATCGTTGTTGTCTTCAAGATAAAGGATGGCCACTCCACGTCGACTCCATTCATCAAAAAGTTTTTGAGAGGCCACATTGGGCACTGTGCGATCCGATTTGCCATGGTAGATAAAAACAGGTGAAGTGGGGGTCCAGTCTTTATAGATCGACTGGTCGTCAAGGGCTCGCCGTAAGGGGGTGTTTACATCATTAATGACGCTTTGATAGAGGTCATTTTGGATAACAAGACTTGGGTCCTCAGGAAGAGAGGGAAGGGTCAGTGTATCGAAGTTAATGCTCTCTGAGTAAGGTGATTTGAACATTTGCTGATTGGAAAGACCGAGTTCATAGCTTCGATTCATGCTCTCAAGAACCCAAGCCGCTAGGCGATTTTCAGCTAAATTTCTTTGATTCCAACCATTGATAAGTATTTCAGTGAGATCGTAAGGACCGGCCCCATAGACTCCAAATTTGACAGAGAACCTTCTCTCATCGCTTTGATCGACATGGCGGTGAAATGCGAGACCAGCGGCACCACCTTGTGAATATCCCATAGAAATCAATTGGCTAGGATTAAAATTCACCGGTGAACCTGGCTCAAGGGACAATTGCCCAAGAGCTTCGACGCCTTCGTAACTTGTTTGACCCTGCATTTTAATCGTCAAATAGGGATGCCATACACCATGACTGACACCATAACCAATATAGTCTGAGGCGAAAACCTTATGACCAAGGCCTGCCATAATAATAATTCCCATAGTTTCTTCACCATTGATGTTGCTCGGAACACCCGCGTTGGCCGAAGGGACAACAGTACCATGATGATAAACAATTAAACTTTCCGTTGATAAAGTTGTAGGCCTTAAAAAAGCCCCAGAGACACGAATGATCTCACCATTGAGGTTGGGAGTCGAATATTCCAGCTGATAAA
>JBGSSY010000055.1:0-3334 GCA_041736775.1 Bdellovibrionales bacterium
CTTATCAGATTTTTTAAATCCTAAAATTTTTAATGCTTCTGCATCTCCCGCTTTAACCAAACTTCGCAAGGAGTGTTTAATGATCCAAAGAGTATTTTCACTGGGCTTTTCTTTCATCCATTTTCTCAATAACTTTAATGCCACTTGAGGATGATCTTTACAGATATCATTAATGTGATTGGCCACTGATTTTCGAACATAAAGAGAGGGGTCATTGCGCAATTGATGAAGAAGGGGGAGGAGGGGTGTCGGGTCTTTTTTGAACACTTGCAAAGCCTGTCCCCAAGGTAGTCTGGGGCGAGAGCCTTCGCTGGCCAACCGACGAACATGTTCATTTTTACTCAAACAGAGTTTGATAAGGAACTGAATAGTTTCATCAGGTCGATCAATAATAAAGGGTCGTATGGCAAATTCTGAGCTCGAATAGGGAGTCAACTCCACCAGAGCGTTCAGCGCCAGTTGGCGTTCTATTTTTCGGTCCGCAAATTTTTCGACATAATCAGGAAAAAGGAGTCCAGGGAGTCCGGTAAATTCAGGTGCGATTTTTAAAAGGAGAGAAATATTTTTTCTAAAATCTGGGCCCAGGTGATGATGAAGCTCTCGGCTTAATTTATTCATGCGTTGTTTTAAACCCAGTTCTTGCCAAGGTTTTTTAAGAACAGCTTTGTTAAAAGCCTGAGAGTCAAAACCGGGAGATTTATTTTTGAGGGATGAGCCCAAACGTTCTACAAAAGCTTGGTTATAAACATCTTTGAGCAATTCAGCCATAACAGCCTTTTTAAAGAACAACCCCCTCAAGGTCAACCGAGAGGAGGGTTCTTCTCTTTAAAAAGCTTCGGTTCAACAAAATCTCAAAACTGAAGAGTATTATTTAAAAATGACCTTAAAAGCCTCAAGGGTTTGTTTCCATGAGTCTTCATCGGCCTCTTTATTGTAAACCAATGGTAGAGAAAACTTTTCTCCAAGAGCCGTGGCGTTGGGGTTGGTAAATCCGTGTTTAGCCCCTTTATAATTCACAAATTTATAACGAACATTGGCGGCTTTGAGGTTTTTTCGTGCCGTTTCAACGGCTTCTTTGCTGACAAACGGATCATCAGCGCCGTTAAAGATCAAAACTCTTGTTTTCATTGGACTCACTTTATTCTTTACGACGGGTGTGAGGTCACCGTGATAGCTTCCGATCATTTTTAAATCCACTCCCCGTCGAGCCATTTCAAGAACGACTCCGCCCCCAAAACAGTAACCCAGGGCCGCAATTTGTTGGGGATTGACCTGAGGTTGTTTTTTAAGGACCTCAAGGGCGGCTCGAAAACTTTTTTCGGCCTGATTCATGTCAGCAGAGACTTTTGAAGAGAAGGCTTTAGCCTCTTTGGGGTGCTCTGCCGTTTTGCCATTTCCATACATATCAAGGGCGAAGGCCACGTAACCTTCTTTGGCGAGCATTTTAGCTCTTTCTCGTGGGTAATCCGTTTGTCCCCACCATTCGTGCACAATCAGAACCGCGGGAAAGGGTCCATCACCTTCGGGTAAGGCAAGAAATCCATTCATTTTAACACTTCCAGCTAGATAGGGGATTTCTTTAGTGACGATTGCTTTTCCACCCTGGGTGAGAAATTCGGGCTCTTTTTCCTTCTTTGAGGTACAAGAGGAGAGTGCGAGAAAAAGGAAGGGAAATAATAAAAGCATAATTTTTCTCATGGGGTAAACTCCTTCATGAAAGGCCAAAAGCCATTTCATTTGATGAGACGAAAAGCTCATTCTCTTAAAAGCTTTCGTCAGATTAAAAAAAACGGTTGAGACCTCATTTAAGGAGTTTAAAAACTCATTCAAAATCGAGGTTCAATCGTATGGGGTTGTCTTTAAAAATTCTATCAATATACCGTCCTGTTGCAATCCCTTTGCTCTAACTCAACCCCTCATGAATCAGTGTGCCAACATTGTGAGCTGCAAAGGTCATCATCCCTCCTTCAATACTTCAAATTTCTTGCTTGTTTTCTAGTCGCCCAGTAGAAATGAGCCTCTGATCTGTCAAGGGGAACCTATGAATGAACAAGTGATGAAAAGAGCAATTGATTTAGCCACTCTTTGGCAAAACGCCGCAACCGATAAAGTCTCTGAATTTGAAAATACTTTTCACATCAAAATGCAAAAACTGATGAATAACCCTGTTGATAAAGTTTTTCTGATCGAATTGATGGATCAAAGTTTTAGAAGTCACGATGTTTCAAGAGTTGAAGATCAGATTGATTATCTTTTTTCTAAATATGGTATGGCCACTTTTTTCACTAGCTCCGAAAGATTTTTGGTTTTTCTCTTTCGTCATGCTGGCACCTACATTCCACAAATATCAATACCTCTGTTTGTGAATAATATTCGGTCGGATACCAAAAAAGTGGTTCTTCCCGCTGAGGATAAATTACTCAACAAACATTTACAGAACCGTCGCAGCAACAACACGCGAGTGAATGTGAACCTAATTGGGGAGGTGGTTTTAGGAGAAGCCGAGGCTCAAGCTCGTATTGAAAAATACATGAATGCCTTAGCAAACCCCAATATTGATTACCTCTCCATTAAAATTTCAACCATCTGTTCACAAATCAATTCCCTGGCTTTTGAAGAAACTGTCTCTGATTTAGTACCACGACTGCAAAAAATCTATCTTCAAGCCAAAAATAATCCCTTTAAAAACTCTCGCGGCATAATGGAAGAAAAGTTTGTCAATCTTGATATGGAAGAGTATCGAGATCTTTCGATCACAGTCGAAGCGTTTAAACGAGCCTTAAGTGCACCAGAGCTCAAAAACTATAAAGCCGGAATTGTGCTTCAGGCTTACCTTCCAGACTCTCACCTTTGGCAACAAGATCTCACCCAATGGGCACAAAAAAGAGTGGCCGACGGTGGTTCACCGATCAAAATCCGTTTGGTCAAGGGTGCTAATCTTGAAATGGAGAAAACGGAATCTTCACTTCGTGGATGGAAGCTCGCCACTTATACCGACAAAATTGATACAGATTCAAATTACAAAATCATGGCTGAATATGGTTTATTACCTCAACATGCAAAGGCGGTCCATATCGGGGCCGCTTCCCACAATCTTTTTGAGTTGGCCTATGCTTTAGAGCTCGCCAAAGAGAACAATGTTCTTGATTGTTTTTCATTAGAAATGCTTGAAGGGATGAGTGAGGCTTCTCGTATCGCTATTTCAGAAGTCTCCGGACAACAAGTTATATTGTACGCACCAATTGCTGGAAAAGAACAATTCACCAATGCCATTGCTTATCTTGTCCGTCGCCTCGATGAAAATACCAGCGAAGATAATTTTATTCGTTACTCT
>JBGSSY010000139.1:0-12658 GCA_041736775.1 Bdellovibrionales bacterium
AGCCCAATCCAAAAATCCCCAAAATTCAAAAATGAAGAATAAGAATTACAAAAAATGACGGCCAGAGGACCTGGGGCGTTGATGGGGAGGGGGTTCTAGGTTAAGCTGCTTTTTTCAAATTACGGTCTTCAGAACCCCGTACGGTATCCTGAAGACTGTGCACTGTTAACGGAATACTGTACAGAATTCTGAATACAGGTGTTAAGAATTCTTGGTTGAGAAGACTATGGGTTAATTGATTTTTATTATTTATTCTCGTTTTTGGTTTTTTAATTTTGATAACTATGACAACAGATAGGTTCGCGTTTAGAAAGCTTGTTTTTTAGCTGTGAACCGGATCTCGTTTTAAATTTTGATGAAGGATTTATGAAATACATCTTTATGATTTCTTTTTTGAGCTTGCTTGTATCAAATTGTGGTGTGAAGGGTCGGCCATTGCCGCCGGAAACGCCCAGTGAGATGGGGATTGGTCGGCCTGTGTTTAAAGGTGTGGATAATGAGTTGAATGGGGCAAGTTCTCCAGAACAACGAAAAGTGAATAACGCTGAGGATGAAGAAGCTTTGCGGAAAAAACGCAAGGGAGAAAAATAGGTCTATGTCTTTTTCTTTTCAAAAACTCGTGGGTGCGGGAAATGATTTTATCTTTGTGGATGCCAACGATATCCCCAAAGATCGACCGCGCTCAGAATGGGCTTCACGACTTTGTGATCGCAACTTTGGAATTGGCGCTGATGGTCTCGTTTTGTTTTCAGCAACAGATTTAAGTTCATCCAGTTTCGCTTGGGATTTTTATAACAGTGACGGGTCTGCCGCAGAAATGTGTGGAAATGCCGCTCGCTCTGCTATCCTTTATTGTAAAGACAAATTTCAGAAGAACCAATGTCATATCCAAACAGCTATGGGTATTGTCTCTGGTGAAGTGATCAGCTCTGGCTCAAACGGTTCACAGATAGAAGTGCGTTGGACTCTTAAAAATTCCGGGATTGAAAAACGAGAACTTTCTTTAAAACAAGGTTCCGTCCGGGGCTATTTCGTCAACACGGGGGTCCCCCATTTTGTCGTGACTGATTCTGAATTTAAACTTTCTCTTGAGACCTGTTTAGAAATCCAAAACCATGAAGTTTTCTCTCCGCAAAAAACCAACGTCACTCTTTTGGTGGAAAGTCACAGCAAGAGTGCCCATCGAACAAAAACCTTTGAGCGTGGAGTTCGTGGATTTACCTTAGCTTGTGGAACCGGTGTTATCGCTGCTGCCCTTGTTGTCCATCAAACACAGCCCCAAAAAAGACATGAGCTATTAGCACCGGGCGGACAACTGTTTGTAGAAATTGAAGAACAGAATATAAAACTAATCGGACCCGCCAAAAAAGTTTTTGACGGGCAATTTATCAGTTGAGGTCTATATGTTGAGTGGAGTTTTCACGGCCCTTGTTACCCCTTTTAAAGAGGGAAAAATTGACTTTTCATCTCTTGAAAATTTAGTGAACAATCAGCTTCAAGCGGGTATTCATGGTTTTGTGGTGTGCGGAACGACTGGTGAAAGTGTAACCCTGAGTGAAGAAGAGCAATTTAAAGTTCTCTCCTTTGTTTGTGAAAAGGCCAAAGGTAAAGTAAAAATTCTTTTTGGTTCAGGCTCTAATTCCACATCAAAAACCATATCAATGAGTGTGAAAGCCTGTGAGTATCCCATTGATGGATTGCTGGTTGTTGTTCCTTATTACAACAAACCTCCACAAGAGGGTCTGTTGGCCCATTTCAGAGCTGTCGCCGATGCCTCTCCCAAGCCCATTGTTCTTTATAATGTTCCTGGTCGTACCATCACCCCCCTTGAGCCAGACTCCATCATTTCCCTCTCACAACACCCCAATATTATGGGTGTTAAAGAAGCCAACGGTGATTTAAATAATTTTAAAAAATATAAAGATAAAGTCCCCCAAGATTTCTCGCTCTTCAGCGGAGATGACGAAAGCTGTGTGGACTTCTGCCTTCTCGGCGGCCACGGCGTGATCAGCGTTTGCTCTCACATCGCTCCTAAGGAAATGGTGAATTATATCCATCGCGCTCGTCAGCACGATCCAGAAGTCTCACAAGATTTTCAATCTCAACAGCCATGGATAAAAAGTTTGTACCTCACTTCTAACCCAATACCAGTCAAAGCCGCCCTTCAACTCAAGGGAATTATTTCAACCGATGAAATGCGACTCCCCTTGGTCGCAATGAATGAAACATTAAAAAATCAAATGACTACGACAATGAAACAATTCAAGGGCCTTCTATGAAACTCAAAGTTTTCCTTTTTGGAGAAACCGGCCGTATGGGCCAAGAATTATTTCAGTTGATCAATCAATCGAATGCATTTGAATACGTTGGCGGCTACTCGCGAAAAAATAATGATTTCAAAACCAGCGCCAAACCGGATGTGGTGATTGATTTCTCTCTTCCCGAAACCCAAGAAAAGCTGGTTGAATTCCTTAAACAGTACCCCTGCGCATTAGTCAGCGGAACAACGGGACTGAACGATCAACAAAAACAAAATCTCAAAAATTTAGGTCAAAAAAACCCTGTCTTCTGGGCCGCCAACATGAGTTTTGGAGTTTATCTTCTCTGCCAACTCACCGAAAAACTCGCCCAATACAAAAAACTCTACAAATATCGAATTGAAGAAACCCATCATATACACAAAAAAGACCGCCCCAGCGGCACAGCCCTTATCGTTTCGAGCGCTGCCCAAAAATCCATGGGTACCCAACCTGAGATCATCTCCCACCGCGAAGAAGAAGTTTTCGGCATCCATCATTTTATCGCCGAATCCCCCAACGAACGCCTTCAAATCTCCCACGAAGCTTTCAACCGAACTCTGTTCGCCCAAGGCGCTCTCGATGTCTCTCAATGGCTTTCTCGTCAGCCCAAAGGATTTTACACCATGGATGATTTCTTTAAGTCTTTATAACTCGGTATTTAATTTTCTCTTTTAATTTTTTATTTTCAGTTTTTCTTCTCAATTCCTTTTGCAGGCAAACCTCAGCGAGCGCGGCAGTGCGTATCCGGGTTGCGGCACGCAGTGACGCAATCCGAAGACGCTCTGCGGCCGTTAGCGTGTTTGTCTGCAAAAGGAATTGAGAAGAAAAACTGAAAATAAAAAATTAAAAGAGAAAATTAAAGGCTTCGTAAACAGAAGAATAAATCAGAAATGAGTGAAAAATCATTAACCATGACTTTGGGCGCATGGATCTAAATATCAATTCAGCGCTGGGTTTCATCAAGTTTCTTATCAGAGTTGCCGAAAAAATATCAAAGAGGTTTGTATGAAGAAAATCGCTGATATTATGAATGAGCTTGGCTTTAGACCTGAAGGGTCTGATGAAGTGAAGAAGGCTTTTATTAAAAATTTGATTAAGCAGGCGCAGGTTTCTGAAGTGACCCGAGCCATAGGAGCCGACAATGGTCGAGTTGAAAAACGGAATCAAACACAAGATGAAGTTGTTTTTGTGAAGGATGAACAGCTTAGTTTATTTGATAAAAAGATTTCATAATTTAACTCCCCCTTAATTAACTTATGAATGGCTAACTTTTAAAATGTGTCAAAAACATACCCAAAAATGTATGAAACCCCTTCATAATCTCATACTTGCTCTATTCTCAGCCCGTTGGCTTTGCTGTTTGAAAAACGCAATTTTAATCTTTAAGAATTTGACCTGTTTTTTTCTGCCTCACCGCTGAAAAGGTTCGAAACAATTTTATATCTAAGACTGATTTGCTTGGAGGGAACTACGGGGCTAAAAGAATTTGGGTGTTGATTAAGGATATTATGTCGTGGTCGCTGAAGACCAGGTCTGTGGCCAGAATCATGGGGTCTTCGAGGCTTTCGATCACTAGGGTTTTAAGGCCGGTGGTGAAGCCACCCATCATAAAACCAAAGGCAATTTCTTTGCTGGGGTCTATTTCTTGAGCTTGAGAATTGAAGTAGACAATTTTTTCAGCCGCTTCTTCAACCATTTGAATGCGATACTTTTCGGGGGATTCAATAAATCCAAAGATCAAGCCGTCACCCACATTGAGGTTTTTTATGTCCGCAAGCTTCATAAGAGCTTTATCGCGCAAGAGTGGAATTTTTTGCACACTTCTTTGCCGAGAGATAAATGTGCGAGAAGCTTTTTCGTCTTCGTAATAATCAAGAATGCCCGCATCATTTCCACCACGCACAGTGATTTCATGGGTGTTTTGTTGATTTCTTTGAATCACTTGATAACCATCAAAGAATCTCAGCTCGACATCGTTAATCAGTTTTCCGGGGTCAAAAGGGTCATAAAAAGCTAAATGTTTTTTCATTGCTGTGAGATCCGCGTACACCGGAGAAATTTTACCTTGCTCAACAATCACAACTTTTTCATCAATGATTTCACCTTCTTTTTCAATGCGAAGGATATAGTCACCGTCTTGAAGTCCAACAAATGCAAAAAGTCCATTGGTGGAAGTTTGATTAAGGGACTCGGTTGGAAATCCAGCTTCAATAAAATAAAGGGCCTTATTTTTTTCCAGACTCACTCGGTAGCCCGAAGGATCAGCAACGCCAACAATTGTGCCATAGACTGTACCCTTATCCTGTTTATCTCTGAGACCAATGTCAGAAAGATAATCAAAAAAGGCATCCACATATCTGTTGTCAAAAAGGATCACTGTTGAAGGTTTCTTTGAATCAATCAGAAAGACTGAGTCGCGATAACCTTTTTTAGAAGCAATCGCGAGTGTTCGAGAATTTGATTTTTTCCAACCTTTAAAAGAAAACTCACCCTGTTTGTTGGTTTCAGCTCGGTTATTAAACGCATAAAGATCGACATCAGCCCCAGAAACCATTTTCATTTTTGGAGAACCAAGGGTGGCCACTTCAACCACTTTTCCAGCCGTATTTAAATCAATGGGCAATACTGTGATTTGGGCTAAAATCTTTTCTTTTGAAATTGGATACTGGCTTAAGTCCAAGCGTCCCTCTCCAATCATTTCATTATACTGATCGTAAAGTGAAATGATAATTTCTCCAACAAGCTCTGTCGTTTCGATCTCAAAAGTGGCATCTTTTATGTTAATGTTTCCCATCGCCAATTCGTAATCACTGACCACCCAACTCACACTCATGCTGCCAACAAAAGCTAAACCTTCTTTAAGTTCTAAATTTCCTCTCACTTTATAGACAGAGGGTTTATTCACTTTTTCATGGGCGCTCAAACTCAGTGGCTCTAGACCACGACTAGCAAGAAGATCATCGGTGATCTTTGATGGAATTGCTTTTTCCTTGAAATCTTCTTTTTGATCCTGCTCTTTTGGGGTGGACTCTGAATTTTCAGTCCCCGGAGAGTTCCCGGCAGCAAGAACTTGTCCTCCCCAAACCGGAGAAACATTTGAACTCTTCTTATTAATAAGAGTGGCGAGCGCTCCCCATTGCAATTCTTGTTGGTCGATTTTTATTTTAGAGGGAACAGAGGTTTCTTTTTGTGCAATGATTTTTTGAGGAACAGCCTGTGGGCGAGCTAACTCTTGAGCTGGCCATTGGACTTGACCATCAAAGGCCGCTAAAAGAGATCTTGGCTGGGGTTGAGGTTTTGGATTCTCAGTATATTGATCGTTCCAGCCCGTTTCAGAAGAAGCAAGGTCTTGCACAATAACTGGCGTCTTTTTTATCTCAAGGGTCTCAATCACTTTCTCGACAGTACTCTGACCAGCAACGAGGAGAGTGGCCTCTTGCTCTTCTTCACCGGACCAAAGAAATTCATCTTCGAAAGCCGCGAAGGCTGGAGAAAAGTCTGAGAATTTAATTTCTACTGCAGGAATGTTCCAAGTTTTTGTTAAATCTTCTGAGGTCGAAGTCAAAAAGGAAACTGTCGAGAAAACAAAGACAAGACTAAGCCCCAGCTTATGAAACAAAAATCCTAAAAAGTGATCCCACCAGCTGACTATATACACGGACCTTCCATGGCATTGTTTAAGGTCTTAATAAAACTAAAAAATCAAACTCCTCGATCTTTTAAGTCTGCAAAAGAATTCTCTTTCGACCTTATAGATTCAGTGTATTTAGTACGGGCGAAAATCGTCAATCATATCTCTCTGTTCAGGACGGGAGGCGAGGTATTCATTCAATTGGTCGAGGTAATACTGGGCTCGACTTTTATCATAATGGTCGAGGCTGTAGCTCTTACCATCCTTTATCTCAACTCGGTAAAGAACAAGAATCCGGTAAGGTCTGCGATCACCCAAAATAGTCATGATCACCTGTGCTCTTTTTTCTTTATTGGTTGCCGCGGCATTAATGTCATTTCCGGGGATGTGATAATTCGAGTAATAAGTTCTTTGATTTTCGCTTTGGCGTAGTATTGACCCTTTCATTGTAAAATAAACGGCTTTATTAAGGGTTTCAATGGGCCTCAACAATTCTTCAGTTTGTGCTCCCCTAAATGTTGAAGCACATCCCGAAAGAAAAAAACTGATCACTCCGATGAAAATCCAAACTCTGAAAGTATTAAACAAGAGCGTTTGCATCCTTTAAAAACTGTTGAATCCCTTTGTCGGTGAGGGGGTGCTGAGTCAGTCCCTGCATCACTTTGTAGGGAACGGTAACAATATCAGCACCAATTAAAGCTGACTCGAGAATATGAACTGGGTGGCGTACACTGGCCACTAAAATTTCAGTCTGCAGCTGATAATTTTGAAAGATCTGTTGGATTTGAGAAATAAGGTCCATTCCGGGAGTTGAAATATCATCAAGGCGTCCCACAAAGGGAGAAACCATAACGGCTCCGGCTTTTGCAACCATAAGGGCCTGAAGTGGGCTAAATACCAATGTCACATTGGTTGGTATGTTGTCTGCCTTAAGTCGACGAACAGCAATAAGCCCTTCCTCACACATTGGAATTTTAACCACAACATTGTCGTGGATTTTGGCAAGCTCAAGGCCTTCTTTGTACATGGCCCCTGATTCCAAACTAAGAACCTCTGCGCTCACAGGGCCAGAAACTTCGCGGCAAATATCAGTGATAACGTCTTTATTGGATCTTCCGGTTTTGGCGACAAGGGTCGGGTTCGTCGTTACACCATCAACCCAACCTCTTTTATTGGCTTGTTTAATCTCTTCAATATCTGCAGAATCAATAAAAAACTTCATGAAATCTCCTTTAAAGATCGACACTCGAAGGCTAGGTATTACCCCATAAATTGAGGGTTGCCTAGGTCTGTTTTGATCCTTTTCCGGCGGAAATAGGGCCTCTGACGGAAGAGAGACCTCAAATAGACCCTCTCATTTCCGTCGACTCATCTACCTCTCTTTAATCGTTGCTTTGAGATAGTCACGATTCATACGAGCAATATTTTCTAGTGAGATTTCTTTCGGGCAAGCCAACTCACAAGCTCCCGTATTGGAACAGTTTCCGAAACCAAGATCATCCATTCTGCGAACCATGCTCAAAACACGTTTATTTCGTTCAGCCTGTCCCTGGGGAAGAAGAGCGTATTGAGATATTTTGGCGCCGGCAAAAAGCATGGCCGACGAATTTGCACAAGCGGCCACACAAGCCCCACAACCAATACAAGCCGCAGCCATAAAGGAAAGATCAGAATCTGTTTTAGGGACAAGAATCCCGTTGGCGTCAGGAGCATTGCCTGTATTAACAGTTATGTAGCCACCGGCCTGCTGAATTTTATCAAAAGCTGAACGATTGACTTTTAAGTCCTTGATCACTGGAAAAGCTTGGGCGCGAAAAGGTTCAATCGTAATGGTATCGCCTTCTTTAAATGATCTCATGTGAAGTTGACAGGTCGTAACCCCGCGCTTGGGTCCATGGGCTGAGCCATTGATCACCATCGAACACATTCCACAAATTCCCTCGCGGCAATCATGATCAAACTCAATCACATCAACACCTTGCTTAACAAGCTGCTGGTTCACAGTATCCATCATTTCAAGAAAGGACATGTCTTCAGAGATGTCATGGGCATCAAACTCAAAGAAATGACCTTGATCTTGGGCGCTCTTTTGTCTCCAGATTTTTAACTTAAGATTCATCTCCGTCTCCTACTTATAACTGCGCGTTGCCAATTTAACATGTTCAAACTCAAGTTTTTCTTTATGAAGATTGGCTCTTCCACCGGTGTACTCCCAAGCAGAGACATAAGAGAAGTTCTCATCATCACGTTTGGCTTCATTGTCTGGTGTTTGATGCTCTTCACGGAAATGACCGCCGCAAGACTCTTCGCGATCGAGTGCGTCTTGTGCCATCAGTTCGCCAAGCTCAAAAAAGTCAGCCAGCCTGTTCGCCTTTTCAAGCTCGTGATTCACTGAGGATTTATCGCCTGTGACCTTAACATTGCTCCAAAATTCTTTTTTGAGATCAGGGATTTTGGATAAAGCCGTGTTAAGCCCCTTCGCACTGCGAGACATTCCGACGTATTCCCACATAATGTGGCCTAATTCTCGGTGCAGTTCATCCACCGTGCGCTTGCCGTTCACAGAAAGAATTCTCTCGACTTGCTCTTGAGAAGCTTTCATTGCTTGATTAAATTCAGGAGCATCTTCAGTGACTTTATCAAGTTTTGTACTCGCCAAATAATTTCCAACAGTATTGGGAAGAATAAAATAACCATCCGATAATCCTTGCATTAGTGCCGAAGCACCAAGGCGGTTTGCACCATGGTCAGAAAAGTTAGCTTCTCCTCCTACAAACAACCCTTGAAGGTTGCTCATTAAATTGTAATCAACCCAAAGTCCGCCCATGGTGTAATGAACCGCTGGGTAAATTCGCATTGGTACTTTGTAGGGATTTTCACCTGTGATCTGTTCATACATTTGAAAAAGATTGCCATATTTTTCTGAGATTTTTTGTTCACCCTCGCGTTTAATGGCATCTGCAAAATCAAGATAGACCGCGATCCCACTTTTACCAACTCCTCGACCCTCATCCACTCTGAACTTTGCTTGACGAGAAGAGATGTCTCTTGGAGCTAAGTTACCAAAGCTTGGATAAATTCTTTCAAGATAATAATCCCGCTCGGATTCTGGAATTTCATTGGGTGCTCTTTTGTCACCGACCGCTTTCGGGACCCAAACTCTTCCATCATTACGAAGAGACTCTGACATCAGAGTTAATTTGGATTGATGATCGCCTGAAACAGGTATGCAGGTCGGATGAATTTGAGTAAAACAAGGATTTGCAAAATAGGCGCCACGGCGATGACAGCGCCAAGCTGCCGTCACATTTGAATTCATCGCATTGGTTGAAAGATAATAAACATTTCCGTAACCACCCGTACAAACAACAACAACGTCAGCCACATGTTTTTTTATTTCACCCGTCAAAACATCTCGTGTGATTATTCCACGAGCTTGACCATTTATGATCACCAGGTCCATCATTTCATGACGAGTATGAAGTTTCACTGAACCTGCATCAACTTGTCTCATCAGAGCCGAATAAGCCCCTAATAGAAGTTGTTGTCCCGTTTGTCCTCGAGCATAGAAGGTACGAGAAACTTGTGCACCACCAAAAGAGCGGTTGGAGAGCATGCCACCATACTCTCGTGCAAAAGGAACACCTTGGGCCACGCAATGGTCGATGATAAGATTTGAGTTTTGCGCCAATCGATAAACGTTGGCCTCGCGGGCTCTAAAATCTCCGCCTTTTACAGTGTCATAAAAAAGGCGATAAACTGAGTCACCATCATTGGGATAGTTTTTAGCCGCGTTGATTCCTCCTTGGGCCGCAATGGAGTGAGCTCTTCGAGCCGAATCTTGAATGCAAAAATTTTCAACGTTGTAGCCCATTTCGCCAAATGAGGCCGCAGCGGCACCCCCGGCTAAACCTGTTCCAACCACAATAATTTTGTACTTTCTTCGGTTAGAAGGATTTACAAGCTTCATATTAAATTTGTGGTTTTCCCACATTTTATCGATCGGCTCCTTAGGAACATTGGGATTGAGAAACATGTTTTACCCTTTCAGAAACAAGAACACGTAAAGAGGTTGAGAGATAAATCCAACAGCAACAATAATAGCATAGGCCCAGCTGGCTTTTTTAATGGTGGGTTGGTATCGGGGATGATTGATGCCAAGACTTTGAAAAACTGAAGAAGCTCCGTGACTGAGATGAACTCCTAAGAGAACAAGACAGATCATGTAACCAAAAACAAAGGCTGGGCTTGAGAAAACCTCAATCATCAGTCGATGCAAATCACGCATCACCACCCCGTTATATTCTACTTCGTAATAGGGGCCCCACTTGAAGGTTATTAAATGATAGATGATAAAAAAGAGAATTATGCTTCCGTGGAGAGCCATTGTTGTTGAGGCAAATTTTGCTTTTTTGGCCGGCACCGGTGGCTGAGCATATTTGTTGGGCTTTGCTTTTTTGTTTTCAAGAGTGAGAAGTATTCCGAGTCCAACATGAACCAAAAGGCTGAGCGTGAGAATAACTTCGGCCCCATAAAGGAGGGGTTTGTTACTGACAATAGCATGACCGTAGCGATTAAAGACTTCTTCTCCGCCAAAAATAAGAAGATTGCCTGCCATATGACCGGCGACAAACAAGGTCCATACAGCCCCCGCTAGACCCATCAGATATTTTTTGCCAATCGAGGATTTAAGAAGGATCACAGACCACCTCTTTCAACACAAAGTGTTATTGAAGAATTGTTTTTTCATTTTTATCTTTTTCAATTCACTTTGTCCACAACTACAAGCTTTGTGATTGGAATTTACAAAAACAAGTCTTGCATTCTTTTGCTTTAAACAAAAACAAATGGGCAAGTCTTAATCCTGTTTAAAATTACCGACTTGTTCTCGCAATTATCCTTTACAATTGTGACTTATTTTAGCAAAAGGAGAGGGTAACCAAGAGGAATTTTTATGAAAATTTTCGTCTGTATTAAACAGGTCCCCGACACTGAAACCCGCATTAAGTTATCCTCTGACCATCAAGGGATTGATCAAAATGGTATCAAATGGGTCATCAATCCATACGATGAATTTGCCATCGAGGAAGCCATTCGCTTTAAAGAGGCGAACCCTTCGGCGCAGGTCACCGCGGTCACACTTGGCCCGCAAGCACGAGTGAACAATGCCTTGCTGACGGCCATGGCCATGGGTGCAGACGACTCTCTTCTCATTGATACTGAAAGTGAGCTGGATAGCCTAGCAACAGCAAAAGCCCTTTCGGCAGCCATTAAGAAACAAGGAGACTGTCATCTTATTTTCTCAGGAAAATTGGCAATCGATGGAAACCTCTCTGCTGTGCCGCTGATGTTAGCCCAGCTCCTCGACATACCCCACGCATCGGTTGTTAGCCAAGTCAGCTACGACACACAGACCATTACTGCTAGTCGTGAAATCGAGGGCGGAACAAAAGAAACCTTCAAATTGACCCTTCCCGCTCTTATCACTGCCAACAAAGGGCTTAACAAGCCTCGATTTGCGAGTTTACCGGGAATTATGAAAGCTAAGAAAAAGCCCATTGTCGTTCTCAAATTAGAAGAGTTGGGACTTGAGTCACTCTCTCCTAAAGTCAAATTCACCAATTTCGATCTGCCCGCAGAAAAACCTCCCTGTAAAATGATTTCAGGGGATCCCGCTGCGCAAGTGAATGAACTTGTCCGCCTGCTTCAGCAAGAAGCGAAAGTGATTTAGGTGTCGTTATGAAAACAGCCCTCATCTTTATTGAAACTTCACAAGGAAAAATAAAAAAAAGTTCACAAGAGGCTTTATCCGTTTTTGCTGGCAACGAATTTAATTTGATCACCTGCTCGGTCGGTGAAGATTCTTCTCTCCCCATTGAGTTGAAGTCATGGGGAGTAAAAAAACACTTTGTTTGTGAAGGACTTAAGACTTACAACCCTGAGTCCTACCAAAATTTTTTGGCTCAAGTTTTTGAAACAACTCAGCCCCAATTTTTTTTAGCAAGCTCCAACAATCTCAGCCGTGATGTTTTTCCTCGCCTTGCCGCTCAATTTAATGCGGCCTACATGAGTGATGTCACTGAAATCAGCGTCAGTCCAGAGCTTGTCGTCCGTCGTCCGCTTTATTCTGGAAAGTGCTCAGCACAAGTGACTTATACCGATGAGTCCGCAAAAATAATTCTTATTCGCCCCAACCAAATTGAAGTGAAATGTCCCAATAAAAGTGAAAACCTCGATGTCGTAAAACTGAACGTTGAAGTTAAAAACTCTCGATCTCAAACTCTTACCATAGAGTCTGGGGAGACGGAGGTCCTTGATCTGACCGAAGCGGAAACCATCGTCTCCGGTGGCCGTGGTCTTAAGGAAGCTGAAAATTTCAAGCTTCTTCATGATCTTGCCGCTCCCTTAGGTGCTACCGTAGGGGCCTCTCGTGCTGTGGTTGACTTGGGCTGGGTGGGACACAATCTTCAGGTGGGACAAACTGGTAAAACGGTCGCGCCTACACTTTATGTTGCCGTCGGAATTTCTGGAGCCATTCAACATCTTGCAGGCATGAGCGGCAGTAAAAATATAGTTGCAATCAATAAAGATGAAAAGGCTCCGATCTTTCAAAAAGCCACCTATGGAATTGTTGGTGATCTCTTTGAGGTTGTTCCCCTGCTCACCGAAAAACTAAAAAGTCTTTAATCTTTGTGTTGAGACCCCTGATTCCCTATTTGCTGTATTC
>JBGSSY010000194.1:0-2716 GCA_041736775.1 Bdellovibrionales bacterium
AAAATACATTGCACAGGCTGATCCAAAGTCAAAAATTTTTAAAACCTCACGCCTTAATCCTGATTTTATTCACTTTGATTTAAAAGAAGATAAAACCTGGAATCAGTTACCCACTGCTGACTATACATTTTGGACCTTTCCGGCCACACCCTTTGAACAGGTAAAAAAGTTTTACTCACAATGGGGACAATCCTTGGGACATTTAACTGTTGTTGGATCCACCAGCGCACTGAAAGTTCAAGAATCCAATCAAAGAGTGGATGAAAAAACAGAGCTTGATCTCTCTCAAGATAGAGTAAGGGGCGAAGAGTTTTTGCGCTCACAGGGTGCTACCACGGTTCTCTCATCAGGGATCTATGGTCCACAAAGAAACCCTTTAGATTGGGTCAAAAAATCGATGGTCGGTAAGTCGCAAAAATTTGTGAATATGATTCACGTCGAAGATCTTTGTCAGATCCTTTATAAAGCGAGCCAGATTTCTTCAAAGGGATCTCTCTTTATCGCCTCAGACAATAAGCCTCAAATGTGGGCCGACATCATTCAATCGTGGGAAGCGGCTCAATTAGTAAAGGATGTCGCCCCAGTTGAAAGTTCGCGCATTTCTAAAAGAATTGATTCAACTCAATCCCTTCAGAATTTAAAAATCAATCTAAAATACCCCGATTTTTCAAAGGCCGTTATTCAAGGACTTTAATTTTTAAAGCTTCTTCTTTTTTGACCAGATTGGTTGACTCGTCTTCGGGATCAAACAAGATAACTATTTTTCCAGAATCCAATTGTTTGGTTATTTTTTCTCTTTTTTGTTCAAGAGTGTATTCTTGATCGCCATAGTCGGTCCCTTCACGCAGGATAAATTCATCAATGAGGCCGATCAGCGCCGGAGTAGACAACATTTCAGAAGGGATAATGAGACCCGATTTCTCGTTAATTTCCATAACCGCACCTTACCACCTCTAAGCAGAGTTTCTCAGTCAATAAATGCGAATATGTTTTTTTGACATTGCTCGACATTACTCCTAGAATTTATTGAGTCAGAGAAGTGAGTTCCGAAAGGACCCACACTCCCGATGTTGATTTTTCTAAGGATAGGGAAGCAATGGTTACAGTCACCCATATGAATCTTGAATTTCTAGGCCATGTTTCAATTTACATCGGTATTGGTGTACAGGTGGTTGTGGCTCTCACTCTCGGTGGTTTGGTCGGGTTTGATCGCGAAAAGAAATTAAAAACCGCTGGTATTAAAACCAATATTTTGATTTGTCTTGGTGCCACACTCTACACCAGCATCGGACTCTTATTATCCATTGGCTCTTCAGGAGTGGCTGATCCAAACCGAGTTGCGGCTCAGATTGTCAGCGGTATCGGATTCTTAGGCGCTGGTGCCATCGTCCATGGCCGAGGTAACGTTATGGGCATGACCACCGCAGCAACGATATGGGTGGTTGCGGCCATTGGTTTTACCATTGGTGCAGGTTATCCCTTCACCGCCAGTATTTTTACCATCACCGTTTTAGTAGTTCTGAAAATGATCGGACCCGTTTATAAGTTCTTAGAAAATGAAAAAGACTTTGATTACTTTCAATTGGACGTTCTCTCTAAGGGATCTATCTTTCCAACAGTAAAAGGAATCATTGAACACAACGATGTTGAAATTGACGATTATCTTGAAGAACCCTTTGAGGGCAAAAAAATCACCAAAATTCTGAGCGTTTTTATGTTGGCCCACCCACGTCATATGGAGAAAATTGTCCAAGATTTGCGACATGTGATTCGAGTTCAAGAGGCCGCCTATTATCCAGTCTCAAAAACCATTCGTCTTTCTGATTCGGATAAAACGACTTAATTTTGGGCTTGAGTTCGTACTTGAACACTTGGTTTACAGACTTGATCATTATAAAAAATATGATCCCCAATTTCTTCTCGGTCGCACTGTCTTTTCTCAAAAGAATAAGCCCAATGGGGTTTATTTCGTTTCAATTCTTTTTGGGTTCGAGGCGCCCAAAAATGAGTCCAACCCGTTTCACGACTTTTCAAAATATGTTGAGTCACACCCCAAACCTTTTTTGAAATTTTAAGAGTTCTATTTTTTCTCATACCTTCAAATTGACCTCGAGCCGTCGTCACCCGACAAACCCGATCAAGATCACCTTTAGCCCGAGTCATAATAGTCATACCCACAGCATAAATTCCCGCAGCGGGCTGATTGGCAGCCTCTCCTTGTAAAGCACAGGCCATACAATCTTCTGCAGTACGACTCGAACACTTAATCGTTTTAAAAGTTCTCAAACTATCGGTGTAACTGTACTCGGGAATATTGTGTTTTGAAGCTCGCTGAAAGGTCGAACAGTTCGCAAGAACCAGCATCAAAAATACTAAAACAAGACAGCGTTGCATAACCCTTTTAAGTTGCAAAACCCTCACCAACTAGAACTGTTTCACAATGACTTGGGCCTATAAAAGCAAAGTCAGAATCCCTACTTGCAAGTCTCAAAAAACGTTTCACCCTGATAATCTTTCGAAAATCGTCATATCTTTTGATATGTCGAAAAACCACTCGCAACCTGTCTCACACTTCGAGTTGTTATTCCCAAGCGATTCTGACCACCTTTAATTCCCAAGGGACTTTGACCACTTATGTGCGTCAATTTGATACGATCCTTACCTTAAATCAATCAGGGGAAGGGTTATCATGGGGGATTTTACTGTGCGAGCTAAA
>JBGSSY010000232.1:0-37027 GCA_041736775.1 Bdellovibrionales bacterium
TTTGTAAAGCTCCTCGATAGCTGGTCTGCCAAGATGGCTATACTTAAGGCTGGTATCCTCGTGGCTCAAATTTAAATCAATATCCGTTTTTTCGGCACCCAACTCACTAAAAAGATCTTGTCGAAATCGCCTGATTTGAGCATTCATTTTATCGGGTATGCTCATAAAATCTAATTCAGGTTGAATCATCTTTCACCTTTTTGAAATTCGATGGCTTATGGTAAACTAGCATCCTATGAATTTCACTCACCACCAAAACATATGTTTTACACCTTTTGATCTCCCCCGGATAGAGCTTCCTCCTGGTGCAACCATAGAATTTTTAAAACGTTATGGTTTTTCTTCGCAAGTGATGGAAAACCACAAGCTACACCAATACGAAGAGGAGGCGGGTACTGTTGGGCAATGGAAAATGCAATTTTCAATGCGCAGGGTCTCAACCCCTGATTATTATAACCGTGAGAGAAATCCCAATGCCTTCGTCAAAGATAGTTTAGACACCTTCAAGGATGCGCTTAATCCTCATTTGCCTTGGGAGTGGCGACCGGAGGCTCGACAATTTTTTCCAGAGGTTATCGCTTATGTGGAGGAGTTCCTTCCCTTTCGGAAAATTACCGATGTTGCCCTGGTGAGAAGCGACAACAATTTATTCCCCCATAAGGATCAGTACTATCCATCTATTGCCGAAGAAACCCGCAAAGAATGGGAGTCCGAACATCAAAATGGGGAACCCGCTCATTATAGAATTATTTTCGACGGCAAAATTGACGGTAGCACTTTTGTCACAAAGCGCTTTAGTCAAAGCAGTCCGAAGATTTTCTGTAAAATGCCTGAGGAGACAAATTCTTTTGGTCTTGGTGCTACGAACTGTTTCCACGGATCAACCCTTGGGGATCAGAAAACTTTACTCTGTGTTTTCGGTTTTTTGGATCTCAAAAAGCAGGCCGAGTTGGTCGAACGAAGTATAAATCGCTTCAAGAGCTATGTTATACGAACAGAAGATCTCCGTGAGCTCTAATTTTCAAATGAGGGACATGCTCTGCAAAATGAGTCTGGTCGCGGTTATTGCACTTGTCTCAAGTCCCAGTTTTTCTAAAAGTCAAAATGATTTGTTCCGAAAAAATATTTCTTCGCTTTATTTGTCGGACAAAAGAGAAATGGCTTATGATATTCTGACAAAAAGAATACTTATTGAAAATGTTAAAACCGTATCCAATTGCCAATACAAAGGAGAGCTGCTTAAGCTTGCTGTCAGCTGGTCCTATAACCTTCAAAAGTCAGAGTCTGACCTCAGTCAACTTCTCGTTAAGGTCCCCCATCCCCAATGCCAGAAAGCCAGTTCGACTCGAGAGTTAAATAGTAATTTGGATTTGAGTATTACTCTCTCTGACCTTGGCTATCACAGACTGGCGTCAAAGGTTCTTAACTCGGCTGAAGCCCTTCTCGCTGAACGAGGACAGAATCAGGATACTTTAGTTGTTGATTTTTTACACACAAAGGCTCGAGTTGAAAGAAACCGATTTGATTTTAAGGCCGCATTAAGCACCCTTGGTAAGATTGAGCAACAGGGTAACCTCAGTCGCGCTCAATCCCTTGCACTTTTGATTGAGCAAGCTCAAAATTATGCCTTTCTTAGAGACCAAGACAACTATAAAGCCGTATCCAACAAGTTAGTCAGCGAGAAAAATATTAACGGAATGCTTTCGGAATTTGTACTTGTCAATAGACTGACTGCAGACCGTCTTGGCCTGAGTGCAGGTTCCTTATCAGATCCTTCAGTGGATTTACTCCAATCCTATGAAAAGAAATCAAGTTTGGAATTTTTGCATCACTTTATTCTTTCTGAGCTCTGTTTGTTTTTTAAACGCAATTCGATGGACGATCGATTAATAAGCTGTGTGAAGCAATTCGATAAGATAAAAGAGACTGATGGATTGACTGAAGGAGATTACTTGAAAATTAGGAATTACTTTAAAAGCCTATCGATCAACCCCTCAGCTCAACTCCCTGACCCTGGCCCATTGGAGTTCCTAACCTTTCTTTTGCGCTCAATACAACCGACTGCCAAAAAGGCTCCCTCTAAAAATTAATCGGCTGGAAGTGCTCAGTGAACATTTTTTTTGGGAGAGGGGCTACTCCTGTCAGCGAGTGACTTCAATGAACTCAATCTATTTTAATGACGATTCTTTTTTAGAAAGGCGTCAATAGCCAAAGCCGTTAAATCAAATTTGCTAAAGCGATAGTCGCCAGGGGAATCATGGTGGTAGCCATGCCATCCTTCTCCGAAGGTTAAGGCTTCTGTGATCCAACTATTTTTAGCCTCGCCGCTGAGGTGAGGGAGAATCGCAATGATATAGCCCGAAAAAAGGCACATGAGATTGGGCAAAGCGTAGATGAAAACGAGAGCCCAAGGGCTAACCAGAGCCAGCGTCACAAAGAGTAAAAAATGATACTTAAAATAGTTTTTATGCCACCCAATCAAGGCAGGATCTTTGAGAAGATCGCTAATCATTCTGCGCGGAATCGAGACATCCCAAACGCCAAAGAGAATGTGTCCTATTCCGTTTTTTGTCGGCGAATGTAAGTCGTTAGCAGTATCAGAGTACTGATGGTGCCAACGGTGATGACCGGCCCACCCAAGCACACTACCGACGCCGATGTGATGAGCTAACCACGTGAGCACAATCTTTTTTTTCGAGCCCATTTCAAATGCTCTATGGCCGTAATAACGATGAAGGGTGGCATTTCCCACAAAAATCTCAAGAAAGACGTAGATACCAAGACTGATGAGGATCGAACTCATTCCATACCAAGTGATGCCCACAAGTGATGTGAGCAAAAAAAGTCCCTGCAATATCCGAATTCTATATTTGTTCATTTTTCCGCCCCAATACTTGTGCCACCCCATTTGTAGCCTGGCAAGCTTGGGATTTTTCTGCTGAGTTTAGACTCTTCTAACGTTTAATGTTGGCGAGACTTTACAAAGAGTTGAAGCTCAGTGGGATTTTCTTGAGATTTTTAGGGGTGGTGGGGGATTTTATTTGAAATTAGAAAATGGTTGATAGTGGAAGATGGAAAATGGAGGATTTTTTGCTTTGCAAAAAATTGGTCGGGTGTTCCAACCAGATGAAAAACCCAAATATTACCAATACTTTAAAATGTAGCAGAAGCAATTTGCAGCTTCAACTACATTTTTAGTGGTTTGGTGTCTAACCTTTGATTTTTAAAGGGATAACTTGTCCTGAAATGTCCTGTGGGACACCATAGCCTAACTTGTCTGTAGCCCCTTGAACATCAATCCCAGCTTTTCTGAGGTATACATTCGTGGTTTTAATCTGGCTGTGGCCAACTATAGACATCACTCGGGCTAGCGTTTCGCCCCGGGTCAGTAAGTTTGTGATAAATGTAGCCCTCAAATCGTGGAATTTAATCGACGTGATTTGGATAGCCTCACAAAACTCTCTGGTGACTTCGGCTTGAGCCCCTTGGGTCCATTCAGGTAATTGCGGAAGCACAAATTCACTTCCGTCATTTTTAAGTTTCAGTTCCTTTAAAAACTTAGACAAATCCTCTGCAATAGGAACAACCCTACTGCGTTGGGTTTTAGTAGGTCCAAAACCATTCTTACTCGTCCACTGTCTTTTTACAGTAATGATCCCAACGTCAAGATCTACGTCAGACCATTTGAGCGCATACATTTCGCCCGATCTCATTCCAGTTAAAAGGGCCATAACCCATATTGGATAAAATCGGTGATTGTAGGCTTTGGCTTCTTTTAGGAAAATTTCAACTTCACTGTTCGTTAAAACTTTTTGATCAGTTTCAGGAACTGTGACTTTGACTCCTATCGAAGGATTTCTTGCAAGAATTCCTTCTTCGACAGCCATCTGTAAAATTCTTTTTATGAACTTTAGAATTGTTTTCTTAGACCACGGGGAAAGTTCAGGATTTAAAGATTCATAAACTAGCGCGTAAACATCAGCTTTTGAAATATCTGTTAAATCTTTATCTTTCCACGATGGTGTGACCCACTTACCTAGTGTCCTTGAGTAGTTTTCAACCGTAGACGGTCTGTGTACAAGCTTCATCCGTTCTAGACAGACAGGAAGCCATTCACCCCATCGAGGTGGTATGGCTGTGTCTTTGATCATTCTAAGTTCGCGTTTTAGTTCGAACTCAAACTTCTCAGCCGCTCGACGAGTTTCAAAACCCCTTCGTCGTCTTTGCAGACGATTTCCTAGCGCATCTGTTCCGCTGACTTGTACTTCCCATAGTCGTTTTTCGTTTAGTGTATAAGGTCTGATTGCCATTTTAAGCTCCTTTTTTTATGAAGAGAGCTTTGCAGTCATGCATTCTAAATCTTAGACGTCTACCAAACTTATAGGCTTTGATTTGTTCTCGATAAACCATAATCCTAAGTGCATTAGTAGAGATCGACAAAAAACGAGCTGCTTCCTCTGTGGAAAGCCACTCATGCTCCGATATTCTTTTGTCAAAGAGCCATAATTCTTCCGATTCCGGAAGCTTATAAGTACTCATGTTATACTCCTAGTGAAGGCCCCATTCAAGGGCAAGATTGATCTTTAGAGGTGCCTAAGGTTCTAAAATCATTAGGCTTCATATCTAAAATTTAGTTAGCTTGCCTTTTTCGATCTTCTACTCATTTTTAGATGTGATTTTAAAGCCAACGCGATTTCCTGGGGTAGATCCTGAACGCCGTTTTTATGATTTTTTAAAAGGTTGTTTAGTGCCTTCGTTTCATCAAAATTAGAATCAAGAATTTCATTTGCTTCAGAAGTTGAAATCTTCTTTTCTATGCGTTCAAGTAGCCAATTTGCTACGTCCGATTTTGTGATGTTAGAAAACGAGACCTCATCGCTTATCTTGTTTGTAAACGCCTCTAATGCCGTATTTGCACTTTTTTTTAAGATCACTCGATATTGTTCTTCTCGTTTTCTTTTGTTATTTTGTATTTCTTTTTTTTGTTCTACTTCTTTATTTTCCATTTTATTTCCTTTAATAATTTTATTACCCCCGCCGCCGATTTTTGTATTCTTTCAGGTTGGAGACCACTTTCCCGTAACATCGTGGAGGGGGAGTGGTCTCCAACCGATCAGAAAGGATTCAAAAGAGGCGGCGCGGGTAAGGTGTTGATTAGATTATTTAATTCCACTTGTTTTTTAGAATTAATAATTTTAGTTATCCGAACCTATGTTCGGTTTTCGTTCGGATAACTAGCTTGCTTCAATCATTGTAAATCGGAGGGGTCTAAGCTTCGAGGGATACTGAATCTGTCGAGCTGTTTTCATAATCTGGTTTTTAATGTTCAGCGTATTAGTCAGGTAGTAAACCTCATCAATCAATGCCATCGAAGCATAGGACTCAAGAGCTTGACGGTATCGTTTGGGGTTCTTCTTACTCAATTCAAGTTCTATGGCATATTTAAAAGATTCGTTTCTAACAATTGCATCTGGCATTTTATCGGTATGCTTTAAACCAAAAGAGTCTGGGTTTCTTTTTAGTTCGGGTTCAAAAAAGTAACTTGTTATCTTCTTATCTCGGTAAAGCCTCAGAACGAAATCAACAACCATTTCGTCATGATTCAGTTGGTACGCATAGGGTGGGGGAGTGAAGTCAAACCCTACAAGCTTTTGGACTAAATCAGATTTACGATTTAAGACAACAATAGAGCCGTCTTTATGTTTGCCGTATGGTTTAAAAATTCCACGATTTAAATACCCAAGCCATGTTTCATAAGCCCAACTCCTACACTTATTGTTAAAGTATTTGTGCCAAATACTTTTTGTTAGAAATCCGCATTTTGCTGCGAGCATGATTTCCTGAGTGGGAATTAGAAATGGCCTCATCAATCCACATCCCATCTCGTCGGCTCCGCGATGATGTATTCAAAATGTCCCTCAACATATTTATTACCTACGGCTCGGCCTTCAATCCAACGCGTTTCGACTCTTGGGTCACTTAGGTTTGGAGGGAGTCCTTGAGACAAGTTCGACTTTAAACTTTTCCCAGCAAGAAATCCCTTTTTTCTTTCTTCCTCTTTCATCCCGTGGATAGTAGACCCGAGTGCCATACCCGTAAGGCCACCAAGGGTTGCGCCAATGACGACATTCCGAGTTCTATATTTTCCTCCAGCACCCGTGTCAGCAATCCCTCCAAGGACTGCCCCAGTGCCTGCGCCAATTCCGCCACCTAAGCCAATAGACTTACCAAGGCTTGAGCAGCCAGAAGTTATTAAGCAAAGTGGTAGTGCTATTGAGATCAGATAATTTCTTAAGTAAGTTTTTAGATACATAGTTGCTCCATATTTTCTAATAATGGTTTTACGTTTGTTTTCTTTTCCTCGGTTGGGATATTTCGAATTTCAGATGGGTAGGATTTGTGTCCCACAATAACCTTTTTAGTCGTGATGTCGGGAAACATTTCAAATTTTATATCAACAGCCTTCGCGCCTGTACTTAATGGGATAATCATAATAGCTTCTCCTGTGCCGAGCTCGTTTTTGAATTTGTTCGGATGAATAATAAACTCATCGACTTCTCGGGCTGATTTTTCTCCAGTGTTTTTGTCCTGAAAAAATGCTTGAGTTCTCCTTTCGGTTAACTTAGTTGTTTTTCTAGTACCTATGACTCTCGAAAAATATTCAGCGGATTCAGGGTCGTTGCCCCTCATAAATATTTTTAAGTTAGAGTTTGTTAAAATAGAATTAGCAATGGAGTCTCCAATGGCTTTGATGTCACCTAACGCTTGGTGAGCGAAAACAATCCCTACGTTTGCACTTCTTGATTTATTCAAAATAGAAACAAATCCAGGGTAAAGATATTCGGTGAAATCATCTAAAAAGATAGAAAAGAACTTTGGCTTTCTATCCATTCCCCTATGACGATTTGCCACAGCGTTTTGAATATTCTGAAGAATCATTTTTCCTGTGGCTGTTCCTAGGAATGGGCTAAGTAGGACGGGCAGCTGAAAATAAATAATTTTATTTTCTTTCAACGCTCGATCAATATCAATTGATGGATTGGTTGAATTAAACAGTGCTGCTGTATTCCCATTTGAGAAATGACTGATTGAGGCTTTAAGGCCGCTGATTCTTTGCTCTCGATCTGAGGGCGTCAAAGAGAGAAATTCCAGAGACCATTGGTTAAGCTCTGTGCTTTCAATCTTTTGACTTAATGATCTTAAATAGTTTTTGTCGGTCAGTGCTAGATGCAGTCGTTTAAATGTAAGACCCTCTTTGGCTTCAAAAAATAGTCTTATTAAATTAGAGAACACTTCAAACTGAATATTCTTATAGTAGCTATTATCAAATTCAAACGCACTAAAGACTCTTTCAATGACTTCCTCGGCAGTGTTACCAATAAGTGGGTTATATTGCGACGACTCTTCAAGATTACCTAATGAGAATAAATTGAAGTCTTTTTCTCGACCATACTTACAAGTGTAGCTCCATAATTTATTTAGAAGTCCTCGATCCGATTTCCCATCAATAATAATAAGCCCGTTACCTTTTTGAATATCCTGAATTGCCCAAGGCAAAATGACTGACTCAGTTTTTCCCGCATTGGTGGTACCTAGAACTTGTGTGTGCATAGTTCTTTGAGCCTCGGTCACATAAACAGGTTTTCTAGTTTCTTTTTCAAAGCCACAAAAAGATGAGTTGGGCTTTTTCTCATACACTTGGCCTTCAAGATTTAAGCGATCTCTTCGTCTATCTATCCACCTAAAAAAATAAATGCTGCTGAGGTAGATTATTGAAAAGACGAGAATGGCGATTAAAGCTTGTGTCTCTTTTTTGTTTAAGAACTCAATTAAAAATTCTGACTTGTTATGAAGCCATATCAGTCCAAAGCCAAAAACGGTCATAAAAAGCATACTAAGTGTATTGTCGTGATCATTGCCCATAGCTTGCTCCTGGGTCTCGGAAGATGAAGGGTTGAGTAATGAGAGCGTTAAGAGCTGTGCCTTCCCTTATTGTGACCCACCTTACTTGCTCTTGAAGTTGACGAGCCCAATCTTCGCTCCGATCCCTTGCGGTTTCTGCTGCGGCATTTCTAAGACCATTCTCGTGGCCTCCTCGATTTGCACCAAACGGACCTGTCTCTTGAGATCCAGCGGCATAGGCCCCGATAAGCTTAGTTAGGCCAAGTCCCAATGTATTTACACCGCTATTGCCGTTAAGTTCTCCTGCAACACCAATGCGTCCATCGGTCCCCATTGATGTTGCTTGAATCTTTTTTTCACTGCCGTCTTCGAATTGAACTTGTATCCACTCAATGCTGACTCTGTTTCCGTTAGATGTACTCGCGTGACCAAAAAGAGATGAGCCTTTTGGAATTGCTAGATTTTCTTTGTAGTAAACGTCATTAGTAACCAATGCCATAACTGGTATCTGCTGACCTTCTACCTTTATCGCAGCAGGGATTATGAGGGGAATGGTTGAACTCATCGGAAGAGTGTTCCCTGATTGCAGATCATTACGAGCAATAATCATCGAGCCCGTATTTTTTTCTTGGCTATTGGAGGATGAAGAAGCGTAAAGGTGATTTAAATTACTGGGTGCTTTCCTGTATTTTGAACCTCCAGAAAGTACATCAAGCGTTTCATTATTTATTTTTTCAACCTCATTTTCTTTTTCGACATAAGTTTGATGTCTTTCTTCTGCAAAGGATGCGCTGCTTTCGTCAGGAGTTGGCATTATTAGAAGAACAACGACTAAGCTCAATAGGCTTGCTACCGTTGCCCTTTTTATGACCTGCCAATTCAGATCTCTTTTATTTGTAAAAGGCAGAGGATCTTTTAAAAATATTTTTTTAATTCTATCTACCATCGTCTTGGCTCCATGATTGTGAGGTATGAAGTTTTGTCTCTTCGAATTTCAAATCGTATAGGTGAGTTCGTGGATAGATCCTCTTTTTTTGTGATGATCAGTCCAGAAAGTTTTTTGTCAGGTTTCAATTTAAGTTCATTAAGTGCAAGTTTATGAATCGGTATTGTTCTTCCATTTTGGGTTATCCAAATCCATTCAGGTTTGAAGGTTTCTTTTTTTAATGACTGAACATCAAACTCAATCAGATAAAGTCCATGTTTGGTTGATCCGAGTTTTAAAACATCAACACGCATTTCATTACTTTTTAAGTGATTGCGAAAATCCCTCCACTTAATGCTAAAAGATTCTTGCTTAATGGTTTTGGGTTGAAGATAAACAACAAAGTCTGCTTGGTTTTTATCTGTAGGAACGAGTTTAATGTTGTACCTTTGCCAATCTGTATAAATATAAAGATTAGTTCTAGCGTTTTGCACTAACGGCTTGATGGTGATGGCTCGGTCTAGGTATTCGACTTTAAAAGCGGATTGGTCGCCGATCACGACGCTTGTGGGCCTATCCGGTACTTGTATGATGGTTGCAATCCCTATGGCTGTTTTAACGGCTATGATTTGATCTTTTTTAGCTTCTACATGGCGCACGTCTGCCTTTGCCGTGGCAAATGCCAAGACAATAAAGCAGAGCGCACCTATTTTAAATAGGGGCATCTGAACTCCTTTGTTTTATGGTTAATTTTGAGTGAACATTTGATTTTATTTACATAGCTATTCTTTTGCGGAATAATCATTGGGATGAATCAAATTACTATTTTATTATTATCACTGATGGTCTTATCTGGTTGTTCAAGTTTGCAAAACTCTAGTGAATCTTTAAAGGCAGTTGAAACCACGTCATCCCATCAGAATCAAAAACAAAGTTCCGAATGTAAAAATACAGAAACTTCTTTTAACTGTGTTTCAGTTGTTGAAGTTTATGATGGTGATAGCATTTTTATAGACTTACCTGACCAACATCCTCTGTTCGGAAAAAGAATGGGTGTTAGAATTTCGGGTATTGATACTCCAGAATTAAAGACCAAAGACGCTTGTGAGAAAAAGAGGGGTCAAGAGGCAAGAGTAATTCTTCAAGCTATGATATCTAAAGGTAACCGGATTGATATAGTAAGTGTTGAAAAAGATAAATTTTTTAGAATTCTTGGCACAGTGTTAGTCGATGGTCGTTCAGTTTCAGATGAGTTAATCAAGCGTAAGGTCGCATATCCGTATGGTGGTGAGAAGAAAATTAAAAGAAACTGGTGCTTTTAACTTCTAATATTTATTATCCTAAGTAAGTATTTAATTTTGTGATCATCGACTTTGAATTTAGTGTCAAAGATAACTCTTCAAATGAGCTTTCGAGAAGAAAGTTTGTCATATCTTTTTTGGCTAATTCCCAATCTAACTTTTCAAGCTTTGTAGTTAAGACACCATTAAGCCATTTTTGGTCAATATTCAAATTTTGATCTTTGAATGGACCAGCTTTAAATAGCGCATTTTTTAGTAACTCATAGTTGGGTTGAATCTTTTTACTGAGGTACCAATCTAGGTCAAAATAATCTCTTCCTTTGATATATGATTCTGATCCATGGAAAAAGTCTCTGCATAAAACAGCGTGTAGTTTGCCAGCAAAGGAAGAGCTATGATCCTGTATCTGCAACTTAAATTTTTCAGGAAAATCTAGTTCTACATCTACAAAAGTTGATCCAATGGGTGCATCTGTGTCGATTTCAATTTTTATTTGAGATTTAGCATTTTGAAATGCATATTTTGGATTCTTATCTAAGAACTGCTTGGCGAGTGTTCCTTCTTTAATCCAAATTTTTTGAATGTTGTTGTTAATCGGACTATGTGTAATCTCCAAAATAAGTCCCGTTTGAGATAAAATATCTTTTGCTTGGTTAAGCATGTCGGCAATATCTGCATTGGTTTTTTGCTTATTTACTAATACGAAATCTAGGTCCTCAGAAAAACGATCAATTTTGTCTACAATTCTTAAGCATGTGCCACCATGAAATGCGATGTGATCAAAGAAATCAATTTGGCTGAGAGCAAACAAATAGCTGTGCTGAAGAAGCTCTTTGTAAAGATTTTCCATAAAAAGTTGATCTTCGGATTTGGCGTTGGTTTTTTTATTTAAAATTTCTTTGATTAAATTATTGCTCATATAGATTCTCGCAAACCTTATCCATAAAAGGTTCATTGTAGTGCAGTTTATAATTCTCAAGATCCTGCCAGTTTACAATTTCAAGTGCGTCTTCATTCAGTCTAAGGTCATGAATAAGATGCGCTCTGTTAGTCCAAGTTTTTTTGGTGATATAGGCATGATCGAGAATAGCTTTGAGCGGAGTTGCGATTCGGTATTCGATTCCTTGAGGTAGGCTAACTGTATCCACACCAAATGTAATAAAGTGTCTTGGAACTTTCATAAAGTTAAATGTTCCAATTTCAGTTTTAAAAGGTTTTTGGTGTTGAATTAATTTATCTGTAAATGCAGAAATAATTCCTACCGCTTCTGGAATTAGTCCAAGATAGTTAAGCGCTGTCATATCTGTTACATAACAAAATGGATCAATCTTTCCTAAAAATTCAAAGGGAGAAATAATGCGACTACGATGCTTTTCAGGTAAGCAATAGACTCCACTTCTTAGACGAATTAAATCCTTTCGTTCCACGGCTCTCTTTAGTAAGTTGGCTACTGAGGCTTTCGTAGCTCGTGAACGTCTTAAGGAAAGCTCTAGTTCACTTTTAGTGAACAAGGGTTGACTAGCTCTTTTTTGGATAATCTGTTGAAATTGCATTCTCATTACTCCTTATCGACACTTTTAATATAACACTTAAGTTATTAAAATAAAAGGGTAATACTAATTAAACGATAATTCTATAAATGAGACAAATCATACCTTAAGTATTTCAATGAGTTATCGCTTTTCCATCAGAAAAGCAGGCAATTTAAAGTAGCTCCACTTCCTTAGAAATATACACGCCCCAAGGATTAGACTTGGTATGAGGTCCAGTGGTGAAGTGAAGTTCTACCTTCAATTCACCAGCGGCTCGAATTCCCATAATCGAAGTTACGCGTTCACCAATCACCTTGGCTGTCTGATTTTTTAGATCAATTTGGATATCAGTGGGAAAAGCTCTTTGAATCACTTTTTTGTCGTGACTAAAATCAGCTACTTTTCTTGTCGCTTGGGTGAATGCAGATTCATGACTTCCATTAATAAAGCTTCGAGCCTTATCTAATTTTTGATTCACATTATTAGGTGTCCAGTCGTAACGATTTTTGATGTATTCGACGATAGCTTTTTCAATCAGCATTTTTACATCAGGTAGCTTTTGAGCCTCAAGAGTATTAGCCGTCATATCAAAAGCGATAACGGCTGGTGCGCGAGTCGCCATTAAGATGATGGTCGCAAAGGCAAGTATCAAAACAGCAAAACTGATTAGGCTAAACAATTTTAAAAACTGATTTGAGTGAATGAGTTCTGCCATTTTCTGAGGAAGTTGATTCGCTGAGAGTTTAATTTTTTGTACCATAAGTACTCCTTTTAAGTTGAACTGCGTTTTGGTTGAAAAGATTTTTTCTTAATAAACTGTTGAGTCGATTGAATTGTGTTCCGACTGGTTGAAGCTACAGCAGCAGCTTTTCCAGGTAACCCTGCCATTACTCCGACTGCCATTGAACCTAGAGAGTTAGAGGCTGCCTGTGCTCCTTGTCCTACTAAAGATTTAACAAGCATTGGAGTGAGTAGCATTGCAATGGCGATGACAAAGTTCATCACAATTAGAGTGATATAGTTACCTTCGACTTTGTAAACGTCACCAAATGATAGTGCCGAAAGCATAGCTCCAAGTATCGCCCAAACAACCTTCCAGCTTGCGACCTCAATCATTCCCTTAAATAAGTTTGCAGTGATCTGACTTGTTGATGCAAAAAGATTAAAGAGTAAAAGCAATGGCGCTGATACCATAAAAAATATCCAATAGAAGTGATACATCGCTATCGTTAAGTATCGACATACATAAAGAAGTAAATAGCTTAAGAATGAAAGTATCGCGATCAACAAGGTATTAAACTGAAGTAGAATACTTGTTGGTGATATCGAATACTCTTGGGATTTTTCTTGAGCCATTCTAACAATATTGTCGAGCGAGTTAACACTATCAATTTTTGCCGTAATTCCATCGGCAATAAATAAGATAGCATTGCTAATGTCGGGTAGGGCCACGAGCAGTAATGTTGAAATCACCGCTCGTTTTAAAATATCCAAAAACTCAACATATCCACGCCCTGACTTGAACCATTGCAAAGTGACGGCAAGTGCGAAGCACACGGGTAAGAGCAAATAGTACATTCGTACAAACTCTTGATGAAGTTCTTTCATCAGCGAGCCTAAAATTTCAAATTGTGGCATCTTTTATTTTCCTACTAAGGGTTGAAGTTTAGGCTCCTGAGGAAGACCACCAAAGGCTGTGGATAGACTTTCATACTGAGTCTTAAACTGAGCAGACTCTAGTTTCCCTTGCCTATTCTTCATGGCAATATCTTCGCCGAGCATTTTTAGCATCATCGAATTAGTTCTCAAAACTTGGGTGCTGACACTTATCAAAACTGCAACAGACTGTGCAGTCAGTTTGGCAGCCCCATTCTGGTTGACCACTTGCGAGTGGGCCATAATCCTTCGACTTTCTTCATCGGCTTGATCTGCAAAATTAAATAAGGCTCCATTCATGGAAATACTTTCCGCTACAGACTGATCGTGCGCTTGCTGAAGCCTTGCCTCAGCTGTTTCTGGAACAACCCCATACAAATCTTCGATCACAGCGAGCACCTGATCTGCATCCGCTAGGCTTCCATAGATTCCCGGATTAAATTTAGGGTTAATCATATGAATGATTGAAAGCCCATGTTTAATCCCAGCATTGATATCCTTTAGAATCCCCAGGGTGTCGCTGCTAGTAGATAGAATCTGTTTGAGCTGAATTAATTGCTGGATTGCATTTGCTAAAATTTTGACCAGTACCACTACGTCTCCACCAAAGAGATCTGCTTTTGCTGGCTTAGGAGTACCAATCGCCACCACTAGAACGCTTATAATTAAAAAATGTTTTAATCGCTTCAAACTAGCCTCCCTTGGGTTGCGAAATACCCTGAGGGTAAGTCTTGGATGCTTCGAGGATGGCGTCCTTAAGGCACAAACCACCCGTTGTAAGACTATTTAGGTAGTTGTTGTCAGAGGCATCACTGGTAGCCAGCCAATACTCCATAGGGGAGGGATGAATCTGTATGACTTGGCTTTCTAAGGCTTCAATCAAAAACCCCTCAGAATAGAACCCTTTCTTTTGTTTCAGGGATTGAATCAGCTCAAGCTCTTGGTCATTGATCTTCAAAGACTTTTTCAGAATTTCAATGTCGCCCCTTTGTAACATAAGAATTTTTGTCGAAGTGTTGTTCAAGATGGCTGATCCAATAGGGGAGTTCGCAATCTCTTCAACACCTTGGGTGATAAAGGTAATTCCAGAACCAGTCTTTCTTAAAGTTCGCGCTGCGTATTCCATAAAGCTTGCTGCCGCTTGAGATTTTAAAAGTTCCCATGCTTCATCCAGAATGATTCGCTTTTTGACTGAACGATCTCCTTCCACTTGAGATAAAATAAAATCAGTAAGGGTTAGAATCATCACACTTTGTAAATCTGGATATTGAGACAAGCCTTTTAAATCAAAAGAGCAAATATCAGCATTGGTTCTTAAAGCTCCGTATCCATCAAGAAGTTTTCCGTAAGGGCGATCTCCTGTCCAAATGTAGAGCATCTTTGCAAGCCTCTTAAGATTGTCGTCTTTTGAAAGCGACAATCTTTTTTCGAGGTCACTTAAGATTGGAACTTCATTCTTCTTCTTTTTATCTTCATAAAGATCAATGATTTCTTTTTCGAGTTGAACTTTAGAAAGCTTATCTAGTTTATCAAGTCCTTCTTCTGTAACCATGCACTCAACCATCGAGATCAAAGATTTAATCTTTTGATTGCTTGGGCCCTGTTCTATTTCTTGAATATGAAAAGGATTAATTTTGTATTTCTCAGATAAATCCATTTCAATGTACTGACCATCTAAGGCTTCAGTCAGTTTTTTATAAGACCCACCAATATCAATGACAAATACCTTAAGGCCTCGCGCCATCTCTTGAAGTAAAATACAGTTATTTAAAAAACTCTTTCCTGATCCAGAAGATCCAGTCACAAGACAGTTGTAGTTATTAAGTTTCGAATCAAAAGGATCAAAGCTTACAAGACCATTTAATCTATTTCTAAAAAGCACTACGGGATTTGGATCACCTTTTCTTGGGCCATAGATCGGAAGAAAGTCAGCCAAGTTGTTAGTTTTCATTTTTTTTGCACGTTCAAGCTTTACAGGAGCCATTGGGAAATTGCCCTTGATGACCTTCCAAGATCCTACAGTCTCTTCTAAGGCTTCCGCCCCTTGGAGGGATCGAAATCGTGATAAAACTTCACGCACTTGTTTGTTAAGAAGTTTTTCACCTTCTGCTGAAGCCTCTTCTTTTAAGATTAAATTCATCTGAACTGAATAAATTCTTTGACCTGTATTTAATAACTCACGGATTAACTCTTCAGTGGCTGACAGTTTTGATTCGTTCTCTAAGTCAGTAGCTTTACCACCACTTGTTGCGGCAAGGGAGTGAGCCATTTTTCTCTTTTGCTGGAGCTTTTCCATTTCCGAAGCTTGGAAGGGAACATAGATCGAAAGTAGTAAAGAATAATGAAATGGCATTCTTAAAAAACTACTGAGTTGTCCTGCGAAGGTGTTCTCGGGCAGAGTTTTAAGACTTATGATTCGATGGTAGTGTTGATCTAAGGTGAACTGCTTAAGACTCAAAACCAAATCCCCAAAAACCAATTGCTCTCTGGGTGAGCTGTTCGACAGCCACTTTTCTTCTAGTTTAATTGAAGCTTCGACTTCTTTTTCAGTCGTGGTAATTAGTCTTGGTGCCGGAAGTTCTTCACTTCGTTTTGGATTAAAGAACTTATAAAGATCGGTGATGAAGTCAGTCTTTGTTAAGTCAATCGTTTCTAGGCCAAGACTGTTGAATGATGACTTAAGAGATTCCATATCCTGAGAAATAGAATCCATAAGGTCCGAATACAAATCTAAACCTATTTTTTCAAACTCTTCTTGTTTCTTAAAAATGGACATAGTGCTTTTGCTCTCAACCTCTCGTCTTAAGAAAACCTTAAGCTTAGGTTTAAATAGTGCCCTTGATGCGATATCATTTATTAGAACCGAATCTCTTGAGTTCGCAATTTCTTGAATAAGCGGGTGAAGAATTTTTGATCTTAAGTCTATGTGCTTTTTCGTAAGCTCGTGATAGTCTGAATCAACATCCAGAAAAAATTGTATGTGTGTCCCTTCAGAAACTGAGTTTAAGCAATTGCGTAAAGAGACAGTTAGGTTGTTTACTTCGTTGTCATCAAGGCATTCAATATCAATCACTTCTGTTTGAAAGCCCGTGACGATAGATGAGTCATTTAAAACAATATGTGAAATTGGGTGAGAGAAGAAGTCCCAGAAGGGGAGTTCTTCGCAGAGTGAGGATTCTTTTTCTTTAAATGCTCCCATTTGTATCTCCTATAGAAAATGGTTTGTGTTTTAAGTCTGCTTTTCCTGCTAGCTTCACAGAGCTTTGAGCGATATACTCACCAAGATGCTGAATGTAGTTGTCAGGCTTTCCCTTTTTTAAAAAATAAATGGCTAAAGCAATAATGATCGTAGATCCCCAGACCAGAGGGTATCTGAATCTAGAGGACCCAAAGATCAAATTGGTCAGGGCCAAGTTCATAAAAATAAAAAGTAAGTCTGGAATCTCAAATCCAAAAAGCTTGTTCTTAGTGTCTAAGCTTCTTGGTACTGATGATGTGAGTAGTCCTTGATCGCTCATTTTTAAATCCCCTTAGTGAACTGTCTGTGCAATGAAATCAACGATGGCTTGGCTACCAAAACCAAAGATGCATCCCATAACGGCGTATGCGATGTGTTGTTTGGCGTTTGGGTTTCCAGTGAAGAATGAGATTGCACCGATTGCAATACCAATGACGGACAGCACGGGTAGGATAACTCCAGTAAGCTTGCTCTTAAGCCCGATCAAGCTTGATTCAAGACCTGCAAAAGCTAGTTCCGGTAAAAGCGCAAATGTGACTGCGATGGCAATAGTAAAGTAAATTTTGTTTTTGTTGTTCATAGAGTTCTCCTGTTTAAGCAACTTGTAAATTGTTTGAATTTGGTTTGTCTGGATAAATGCTCATAAAGATCGAAAGCGGTAGTAAATCAAAATCAAGAAAGGCAACGCCCTTTTGACTGATGACGGTTCCATTGCCAACAATGCTCCAGTTGTATTTTCGATTATTTTGCGAAGGCGCTTTTTTTTCTTCTCTAGTCATAATTAAAATTTTTGTTGGATCATCTTTCGTGGGAATCAAATAATACTTTTCTTGTGGAAAGGTCCAAAGCTTAACGCTATACATATCTTGCCCTTCTTTTAAGGTGGCAAACCCAACAGATTTTTCTTTTTTGACGGCTCCATTATCGTCGAGTGTTCCCGTGTAGACTTGAAATCTGTAAAAGGTGGCTTGTTCTTTTTGTTCCATTTTAATTCTCCCGTTACGCTGCAATTTTAAATTCTAGTTCTTCGTTTAATTTTGTTTTTAAAAAAGTAAGTGCATTTTCAATTAAGTTATTTGCACTATCCCAACTTGTATTTAAAAAGTCTGACACTTCAAAAATGCTATAGTTCTCCCAAAACCGAAGATAGATTGCTAAACGTTGATCTTCGGTAAGAAGTGGAAGTACATATTTTAATTCATGAAGCTTTGACGATTTGTGGTTTAAAAAATTTTGATTCATGGTTTCCCCCTCGTTTCAAGAAAGGTGAAGACATGTCACCCTCTATAATACGTAGGGTGTTAACCCCCTCGATGTTTTTCTTAAGGGAAATAAGCGCGCGGTCCTTAATTTTTTGAACTGCGGCTGAAGAAATACTGAGTTTAAAACCAATATCTCTGGTAGTGAGTCCATCCCAGAAAATAAATTCAAGAATCTCTCTTTGCTTTTCTGTAAGATTTATCAAGGCCAAAGATAATTCGCTTTGGAGGTCACGGTCCTCTTCTTGCTCAATAGTGTATTTGAGTTTCTCGGCAAGGCCAGTGTAGTGTTCTTCTTCAAGGATAGACTCGGTTCGTGGCGTCTCGATAAAATCGAGATAGTCCTCCCATGTCTTTTGATTCCAGAATTTGGAAATAGATTTTAATTCGTCGTCTGTGAAGAGATAGCCTCTGCTGTTAAGCCAAGGTTTATTTAATTTTAATTGATTGCCCATAGCAAATTCCTTTAAAAGACCAGTGATTTACTGGTTTTACGATTAAGGAGTCCATTGCAGTGGTTGCCCTTAAATCTGATTAAAGAACCGCCCAGGGCTTTCCGGGTAGGTGTTTTATATTAAATGTCTGTCAGTACTTTGTTTTGAATTTCGACCCGTTCTCCAGGTCTTCCGTTGTGAACGAATATTTTAAAGCTTCCGTTCTTAATTTTTAGTTCTTCCACTAAGACCATAATTGCGTCTTTTAATCGGCTTTCTATTGTCTTCGGATATTTAGTGTTATTGTCCGGATCTCGAATATTTTTATTCGCTAAATTAGCTAATTTAATTTCATTCATTTATTCCCCCTTATAAATCTCTGTATCCCCATACAGATAAGCGTTTTAAAGAACATATGATTATTTAGTCAACACTTTTTACTTGCTTTTAATTCGCTGATTTGGTTTAAAGTGATTCATGAAGAAGAAACAGCATGATTTAGCAGATAAAATAAAGTCATTAAGAAAGGCTAAAGAGATTACTCAAGCCGAACTTGATGAGATGGCACAGTTGCCGAAGTCTTCCGTCTCAAAAATAGAGAATGGTAAGAGAGAAGCAACGGCTAATGAGCTGGTTCGAATCGCTCATTGTTTAGGTGTTAATTTAAATGTTTTTTCTTCAAGTGATGATGCTTTTGTTTACGCCGAAGAAATTAAAGTGATCGAAGCTTTACGCGAGATTCCTTTTGATGACTACCAGCGTTTAATAAAAACATTAGAAGCTCAAGTTTATTTTACATCGAAAGATGTGGGGAAAGAAAAAAAAGAATATTTGCAAGAACTCGTAGCCGTCCTCTCAAGACAGTCATCATCAGATCAAAGGCCGCGAAGCAATCATGCAGATAGGGTGAGGATAAGAAAGTAAACCAATAATTTCACGGGGGGATAAAGTGGAAGTGGAAAAAGAAAATTGGGTGCCGAAGGAGCAGCCAAGCAGTCAAAAAAGTAGTGGGGAAGTGCAAGATACAACTTTAAAGGATTTGCCAAACATCAGGCTTCAGCCGGAGCAGATTGAAGAAATTCATGCAGATGAATATTCGCTAAAGCTATTCTATGCGACAAGAGTTCAGGCTCTTTCACTTGGGGAAGTGAAAAGAAGATTTCCTGAGCCTTCACCTAAAAAAGCATTATCAGTTTTAACTAGATATGTAGATTGCGGTCTTGTGCATATCACAAGTGAAGGAAAGTATTATTCAAACTTTCCAGAAAACTACATCAACTATTCAGATTATAAATATGACTCTGATCTTGAAGCCAAAAAAGACGCTAAGGTCTTTGAGATTATGAAAGAAAATACTGGAAAGCCAGAATACTGGAAAACCAGAGCGTACTATTCAATTGATTCATTCTTTACACCAGAACAAACATTGGAGTTAAAAGCTATGTTCCAAGCCATTAAATTTAAATCAAAACAATTTGCTCATGATAACGCTAAAAAAGGAAAAATAGATGGTCTAAATTTTAGAAGACTTAAATTTTACGACATGATTTTAAGTCTTTTGTTTGTCTTTTCTTTTGTTGCACAAACAAATTTTGCTCATGCTGGTAATGACCCCGGAGTAATTCAGCAATGGGCGCAGATGGATACAAATATTTATCCACTAGCTGTCGATGTTCTGATCCAAAGAATGTATGAGTATCAGCCGTATGTTGCTGCGGGTGGGGGAAATGATCCGGGCCGTGCTTTGGTGCCAAATGGTATTAGAGCATTACCTTATAATCCTATGGGTGTGGTTAGATTCAATATGGATTCTTTTGTCGTGCAAGATTCAATTAACTTTAAAAGTGCATTGTCAGCAGGTGGTTATGATCCGGATTCTTCTATTTCTGCAGAAGAAATTGAAAGTTGTGAACAGGAGCTTATGGTATTTGATGGAGATCTGGGAAATGTTCAGGTTGATTGTCTCTATAATATAGAGAGAGTTTCAGTTGAAGAATGTTTCGGGGGCAATGAAGATCTGTGTAATCTCGTTCCAAAAATAAATTATATATACAATTCTATTGGGACTTTCAATCAGTGATATGTAGATATAAACTGGGGCACTGCCCCAGTTTATATTATATAAAATCATAAATTACATATTTTGTGATGGTAGCTTAATTACCTCGGTAACTCTTGAAAGATCGACATCAACAAATGAATATCCATTTAGGTGGCAGTATTTCAATAGATAAGAATAAAAGTTTGTAGCGGCATACTCATTATTTTTTTTCTTTAGATTCTGAAACTTTTTATACGCTGTTTTAATTTCTGAATCTATTAGAATTTTATCATTCTTGTTTTTTAAGCGTTTCGTTTTTTTTCTCAAGTCTAGAGTTAAATCAGTTGTTGCAACATTATCTTTTTAGTTTCTCGATTTATATCCCTTAAATGACAGCTGAACTTTATCTAAAAGTGAGGCATTTGTTAGCTCGAATCCAGCTGTTGAGAGGCTATCCATCAAAGCTTGCCATACAGCACCACTTGAGCTGTTAAAAACTAAACTCATACATCCATTTCTTTTAAGTACACGATTCATTTCCTCAAAAGATTTTGTCATAAGATTTGAGTAATTATCTAAATCTTTGCCGCCTTTGCACGATTTGAGCGATTTATTTACAACAGCTTCGTCCACAATTGATGTTGGATTACCAAGCCAAGCTTCTGCTATAAAATTGCAGTCTGCATAAAAAATATTCGCGCCGAAAGGTGGATCTGTATAAATATAATCGATACTTGATTCATTTATTGTTTTCAAACTTGTGGCTGAGTTTCGATTTAACTTTACAAGTGAATTTGTTGAGTACTGGTTAAGAGAAGAGAAGTATTTGTACAGTGTATCGATCTTATTTGCAAAAATCTGATAGACGTTTCCTTCGCTGTAAAGCTGAGGGAAGTATAAAGTGCCAGTGAGTGGTCTATGGCCTCCTTTAGAATTGTATCTTCGCATCTTTGTCCCGTGCCAAGCTGTGTTTGTAAACGCAAGCATTAAAGCAGCTTGGATTCTCTGGTCTGCGATCTGAGTTATTTCTTGGTAAAGCGAAGTTAGTGCGAGCCAATTGGTGTCTGAGTAAAAATCTCTTAGTTTGGTTACATTTTGCAAATGTAATGCGGACCTAATATGCATTTCACGATTAGCGTCAAATGGTGTATTCGCAATTTGATTAAATGAATTACAGCTACTAATTTTGGTTCTTGTCCTTTCAATAGGATTTTCTATTTCTTTGAGTTCAAGTCTACTAGACGTTTTTATTACTCCTGCTAGGGAGGCCCTTTTTTCAACAGCTTTTAGATTAGACTTACGATTTGATCTGTTGCAATTTGGACATTTTATAATCGATGGGACTTTGTAGTTTGGTGATTGTTTAGCTACTTCCCATGCGGAAATTTGTTTAGAGCAAAACTCACAAGAGAATATGTCTGCAAAAACTAAGTAGCTAATTTCGCGTTCCGTACCATCAATTTTAGCAAAATAGGGTGATTTGTGTTTAAGTTTTTCAATTATAATATCAGAGATATGTTTTAATTTTACATGATCGCAGAATGCAACATGGTTGGCAGATAGATGAATTGCCAATGAGCCAATATCAGAAAGATATGCATTTCTTCCAGTTAATTTTGCAGCTAACCCCGTCATCCCGCTCCCACAAAATGGGTCTAAAATATTCTGGTTTTGCTTTGTGTTCGATAGGATTCTTTTTACAATATTATCTACCGGTACTTTCGTTGGGTAAGAGTGTGTATTGTAGAAAATGCTTCCCTTACTACTGCCTAAGCCGAGTTTAAGGTCATATTTCATCTGGGTGTTGAAGACTGTTTGATAAGACTCTAGATAACTATTCTGTGTATATATTTTATCAAAAAAAGTTATAGTCTTTTGGTTTAATTTTTGTTTCTTCAAAATATTCTCCTGTTGAGTAAGGTTAACAGGGTTGAATAATTGAGTATTTTTTAAAATATATTTAACTGAACTTAAGTCTCATAAAACCAGCTCTTTGGCGAGTTGTTGCTTTTACTGATCTTCTAGCTTTTGAGTACGGTTGTTTTTCAATTTACACTCATAATATGTTAAAACTACTAAGTGTGAAGCAGCTTCACGCTAATTTCATAGCTGATCTAGAAAATCGAGTTGTTTCAACATCATCAATTACACAAAAACCACTTGATGTAATAGCTAGTCCACCAATGCGCAGCCTAAGAGTTTATTTGTATAATTTAACTAAACCTCCTGGCGGAAGATCAGAGGATGAATACAAGATACAAATTATAATTCCAGGACAAGTGCGTGGCGAGAAAGGGAATTTTGACTTTTCCAAAGAAGATCATGTCGTGCTTTTGATAGGATATGAGCAAAATTTTGGAGTTTGGGCTCTCTGGGATGCTTATCTATATAAAGATATTTCCTATTCAAGAAATGTACAAATTAAATCACATGCATTAATAAAAGCGGCTTCTTCTGGATTTGGCGAACAACAAAGAGAAACCAAAAATGGTTTAGAAACAGTTTTAACTTGTTCAAGAAAAAATCTAGCTGAAGCCGTTCAGAAAAGAATATCAATGTGGGTCAATGATCTTGTGAGCAAAATATGACCCTTCAAGATCTTAAACTTCTCTTTTGTTATGACTCTGGTCCAAATGATCTGGCGGAGGAATTTTATATTCCATGTATGAAAAACTCACAAAGATATGATAGAGCTGTTGGTTTTTTTTCTAGCTCAATTTTTCAGATGAATTGGCGAGGTCTTCGTTATTTCTTAAAAAACAATGGACTTATTAGAATCGTATGCTCTCAACACATGCAACTAAAAGATGTTAAAATTATGACATCGACCAAAATTAATGCACAGAATGATATTCACGATGGTTTAATTAAAGAAATTGATAAACTTATGGAGAATGAATCTGGTCGAGCGGCTTTAGTAGTTTTTTCTTATCTCATCTCAACTGAAAGACTGAAGCTGAAGATTGCGGTTCCCGAGTCTTCATTAAACTCTAGTTCATTGTCTATCTTTCATTCAAAAGTAGGTATTTTTACTGATGAAGTGGGTAGTAAGGTAGTTTTTAAGGGATCATCAAACGAATCGAATGGAGCTTTTTCTAAGGATGGAAACGCCGAGACTGTAGATGTTTATTGTTCTTGGATTAACCCTAACGAAAGTAAAAGAGTAGAAAAAGAATGCCAAAACTTTGAAAACTTATGGAAAAATGAATTTACAGGATTAAGGGTGTTTGAATTTCCTGAGGCGATTAAGCAAAAAATATTAAAAATTTCTGACGGGAAAAATATAAATGATTTCCTGAAAATTCTTGAGAATTTACCCAATGAAGACGATTTTGAAAAGATAAATATAGATGATTTATGCCTTTCTGTTAATAAAAAATTTTCGATGAGCTTACCCCTAAGGGAGCATCAGATCAAATCTTTAAAAGAGTGGAATCAAGCAGGTTTTAAAGGATTAATGGAGCATGCAACGGGTTCAGGTAAAACTGTTACGGGAATATCGGCGGCAATCACTGCATTGAACAATGGTTTATCTGTGATTATTCTAGTACCTAGTGCATTACTACTTGCCCAGTGGAAACTTGAAATTCAGAAACTGATTGAGCCAACTCCGCCAGTTCTACTTTGTGGGGACGGGAATAGAACATGGAAAAATTTTGGTTTAAAAAATTGGGTATCCGAAGCGGAGAATCCAAGGATTGTAATCTCAACAATTTCTACTGCATGTTCTGATGAGTTTATAGAACAATTGGACCAAAGTAGTGGTTGGACACTAATTGTGGACGAAGTTCATAGAATTGGAAGTATAGGCTGTGAAAAGTTTTTAAGATTAAATCCCGAATATAGATTGGGTTTGAGTGCTACACCTACGCGTGCAGGTGATCCTCTGGGAACTAAAAGAATTGTAGATTTTTTTCAGACAGTACTACCGACAAAATTTGGTTTGTCTGATGCAATTCGTTTAGGTGTATTAACGCCGTATCATTACTCAATTCGAACAGTCGAGCTTACTCAAGAGGAAATGGAGAAGTGGATATCAATTTCCAGAAAGCTTGCAGTTCTGAGCTCAGGGCAAGAATCAGGTGATTCTAATTGTATTGCTCAAATTGAAAGACTTTTGATTGAGAGATTTCGTATCGTAAAGGGTGCTGAAAATAAAATTGAAAAGGCAGTGAATTTGATAGCTGATAGATATAGTCAGGGCGACAGATGGATCGTCTATTGCGATTCAGTTTCCCAGCTTGAGAGTCTATTTGTAGGATTATCCCGAACTTCGATTACAGTTTCAAAGTATTACGCAGGTATGGCTGGTGATCAAAAGCAAACTTTAAGATTTTTTGAGCGGGTTGGAGGCGTGGTTCTATCAATTCGTTGCCTTGATGAGGGGATTGATATCCCCGCAGCTAGTCATGCGCTTATTATTGCAAGCTCTCAAAATCCGAGAGAATTTATTCAGAGGAGAGGGCGTGTCCTTAGAAAATCTCCTAACAAGTCTATTTCATATATTACTGATCTAATCACGTTGCCGTCTCTAGATTATTTGGATGAAGAAGCAAAATCTTGCGGAAGGTTTATAACAGCTGAACTTGCAAGAGCATCTCTTTTTGCAAAAGACGCAATAAATCCAAATGTTACATTTGATATAGAAAGAATTGCTGAACGTTTTGCAATAAATATTAAAGAAAATTCTGAAGATGGAATTGAGAATGATTTGGAGGAAAATAATGAGTGAACTTAAAGAGTTGGCATCGGTCTTAAAGCGAATATGGGATGATATGGAAGAAGATCAAAAAATTGATTTTGAGTTAGCGGAAAAGATTTTAATAGCTGAATCAGAGAATTTAGAAGATCCGCAAAGAGCCAAACAAGCTATTACTATGTTAGTTGAAGAGTATCTTGAAAATAAAGTGAGGTAATATGTTTAGGGTAAAAAAATTGATACTAAACGAGTTTGGACCATATAAAGGCAGGCAAGAGATTGTTTTCCCTGAAACAGATGGAGTGGTTGTTTTTTTTGGTGAGAACGGTCGTGGTAAAACCTCACTACTCAATGCTATTCGGTTCGTACTATTTGATCGGATTCTTGGTCGTGGATCTAGAACTGTTGATTACAAAAATATTCTAAACTGGGAATCCGCAGCAGAAGGAAAAAAGGAGTTTTCAGTCGAATTGGAGTTCTCTTTCAATGATGAGGATTTTCATCTTATAAGAGTTTGTTTGCCATTTTCGGGTCCGTCTCAAAAAACAGAGACCTTTCTTAGGCGAAAAGGTGTGAGCCTTGCTCCTGATTTAGCTCAAAAAACAATATCCAAAATTATGCCAGAACAGGTTTCAAGATTCTTTCTGTTTGATGGTGAACTTCTTCAAGAATATGAAGATCTGCTTTTGGAAACAAATCAAAGTGTAGGCATTAAGGATGCTATCGAGAGAATACTAGGGGTACCAATTTTAACCAATGCGATTTCGCATTTACAAGACTCTTTAAGAGAAGCGAAGAGAACTGAAGCAAGGTCGCTAGAAAGTGTTAGTAAAACAAAACATATTGGTGAGGCGTTAAAGCAACTTCAAGAAATTGAATCATCGCTTGAAATTGACAAGAAACAGGTTGAGCGTGATTTAGCTCAAGCTAGGATTGAAAAACTCGCTTGTGAGTCGGTTATGCGAGAAAACGAAAAAGCTGGTGAAGTGATAGGAAGAAAAAGTGTCCTCGTAAGCGAAGTTAGAGACATGAAGGGCGACTTGGGACAGCTTGAAGCTGATCTTAGTCAGCAATCTAAGTTTATGTGGCTTATGCCGTTGAAGCAAAAAATTCAGGAGCACCTCAAACAATTACTTCTTGATCAAGACAAGATTATACAGGGTTTTGGAAATCAAGTGAAAGCTACGTTGGCAAAAAGAAGCGCACAGGAGGGGCACTGTGCTCTCTGTAGCACATCACTGATCGAAGGAATAAGAAAAGATTTAGATTTATTCGCGGATGGTATTCTTCAAGAAAATAATACTTCCATAAGTGGTATCCAAGTGAACGGAGGAAGGATACAAAAGCTACAAGATATTATTAGCAAGTCCGATACAAATTTTGTTCAACATTTAATCGAACAAATAAGGTTAAAGAAAAACAGAATCCATGAAAAAGAAATTGAAATTATTGACTTAGAAAAACAACTTATTGGTATAGATGAAAAAGAAATTTCATCTAGTAAGATAAGATTTGAGCGAGTAATAAAAGAGATATCTAATCTCGAATTGCAACTTAGCAAGATTCAAACAGATCTCGCAACCAAGCGAGTTGAAATTCAGGAATATCAAAAGAGTCTTGGTAAAGTTAGTGAAAAAAGTAGTTCAAAGGACACTTTGAGAAGATCTTTTTACGATCAACTTTTACAAGTTTTTGGTTCTGGATTAGATATGTATAGAGATCGACTGCGACATCATGTAGAAAAAGAATCTACAGCATTATTTCGCGGATTTTCCAGTGATAAGGACTATGAAAAACTAAAGATTAATCAGAACTACGGATTAACGATTGTACACCATGATGGAACGGAGATTCCGGTTAGATCCGCTGGATTTGAACATATTGTTGCGCTTTCTTTAATGGGGTCTCTTCAAAAAAATGCCCCGCTGAGGGGTCCAATTTTTATGGATAGTCCGATGGGTAGATTGGATAGAGCTCATAAAGTTAATGTCACCAAAGGATTACCACTTATGTCTACTCAGGTTGCTTTGCTGGTATATGAAGACGAGATAAGTCAAGACGATGTTGTTGAGATATTGGGATCAAAATTATTGAAAAGATATCATTTGAAAAGAATTTCTGCGCGGCACACCATCATAGAGGAGAAATGATATGTCAAATAAAGACAAGGTAACGATTGGGCTTACTCAAGGTGGTAAGGCATGTTTAGACCGAATTTTAAAATTAGGGTGGTTTAACCATGATATGGATTTAGCAAAATTCGCTATGGCTTTTGCTATAGCAAGAAAAGTTATTCCGGGTGAAGCGAAAGGTGCGGCCACTGTTTGGAATGTTGGTTCACTTGACTCCGATGGTTCTGTATCTACAATTATCCAAGAGCTTTGTGGCGAACGAGAATCTCCGTACAAATTAGCCGAACATCTAATAGATGAGGGCTTGAAATTAATTGTTGAGCAAATTAATGCTAGACCTGAAATTAGCTTAGAAGAATTATTAGCTACATAGTTATTATTAAAAATCTCCTTTTTTAAATAGGAGATAATTTTTTGTTTTTGATTGGCACTCAAAAATTAAATGCATTGTAAAAATAGTTTCCCCAGCAGTAAAGTTTAAAAAAGTAGACACGAATTTATTTTTTTGATGGAGTTTTCAGGAGTAATCACGCCACTCGATTTTAGTTTATTTAAAAATGATCGCTATTAAATTTTAGTATATTATAAAAATATATACCAATTCAAATTTACTAAAGTACTGAATTCATTCGACATTAGTAAATACATTAATTTGGCTGTCCAGTTATTTTAGGCTATACATTTTTATAGCCTAAAATAACTGGACAGCCAAACTTTCTATGTATATATGATTTGAATGACAGAACTTGAGTACCAAACAAACTTGACTAGCTACCTGAATAAACGGCTTGCACGTGTCAGAGCTTGGCCTGTGAAGGGACGTAAAACAACCTTCCTCGGCCGTAGTCTTTATCCTGATCTTGAATTTGAGTCAGATATAGCGGGAAGGTTAGATGTTATTGCTATTGTTGAACTTAAAGTTAGAGGAAGATTAAATCTTTATCAACCTATGTTATATGCAATTTTAAAAAATGCTCCAGCCTACTGTATAGTCGATGGGAAAAGAAGAACTTCGATTAGATGGTTCATCAATCCTCTTTCTTCAAAAAAAAATTTAATAAATCAAAAAAAGTTTAGCAAGGTACTTTATGAAATAAAAATAGCAATAGAGGACTTTAATTATAATAATTTTATTTAGGAGAGAATATGAAAAAAAATGGGTTTGATAAACAGAAAAGACTTTTTGAATTAATTGATCAGCTTATAGGAGATCTTCCAAAGCTAGTAAGGAAAGGGAACGGTGCTCCAAAAGCCGCAGAGGCTAAAACTCGTCACGATTTCGAAGATGTAAGGACCGGTGCTAAAATTACTCATGTGCATTTAGAGCTAAGAGATTTTATTAAAGTATCATCACTGAATGATAATTTTTTTCAACGAAAACTACAAAACCATTTAACTGATAAGATTTATAAGAACTTAATAATATCTATTTTACAAGGTCACCTCATTCCAGAGCTTAGAGTTGCGGTTCTTATGCACAAATCTAAAGTAACGGCCTTTGATAAAAATGAATTTTTAGCCGCAACTTATAAGGTGTCAATAATTGATGGTCTTCAGCGATATGGATGCTTTTTGATTGCAATGTTTCTTGCTGCAAGAGGACAGGATTTGGTTACTGAAAATATAATTAGTCCAGCTGTATATAAAGAGTTTGAGCAATACCTCGGGGTTGACTCTTTAGAAAAAGTTCTCGCTTCAAAAATTAGATTAGAGGTTTATTACAATCTAGAAATTAAAGACTTACTGAAATATATGATTATATTTAACACAGCTCAAAGAAGAATGTCTTTGAACCATCAGCTTGAAATCATGGAAGGTACTATACTTCAAAACTTAAAAGAAAATCATAAAGCAAATTTTATTCGAGATACTGATGCTGGCTCTAAGAAAAACCAATTCACAGGTGCAGACTTAGTATTGGCAATACAAGCTTACCTTCAGCAAGACCATACAATATCTAAAAATGCGACCACTGATGATCTATTTCATAGCATGAAAAGTGACGATAAGATTGTTGATGATAAAATTGATGAAATTTGCAAAGGCATCTCTTTAATAACAAATAAATTACATCCTGTGGTTAAAGAGTTTTACGAAGAAACAGAGGAAAGTAAATACATGAACATTCTGCCGGGTAGCACGAGCCAATTTATGGTTCCTATGATGGCTAGTCTCGGTACTTATACCGAGCGAGAGGGGAATGATCAAAAGTTGATAGTTAGATCAATAAATCGCATTTTGAATTTATATAAAGAGGGGAATGATGTTTTTGAGCTTGAGGAGTACTATAAGATCACTGACGAAATTAAAAGTAGTCGAGGTGCTACTATAAAAAATATGGCAGAGAGGGCGTTTAGAGATTTTTGGTTCGATAAAACAGCTACCTCACTAAACTGGCAATATGCTTATAAGACTATTCGCAATAACTAGATGTGCTAAATTGTATTCAAATATTTAAGGATTAATATCTAATGCAAAAGAAAAAAAATGAAAAATTAGTTTTTTCGCCAACTGATTTGAGTCGATACTTCGAGAGTAAGTTTTCATCTTGGATGGATCATTATGAGAAGTTGTTTGAAAACAGTGGACCATTAGGTAAGATTCATAGAAATCCACCCGATGATTTATTGTCACTTTTAAAACAGCAGGGTTTGGAGCACGAATCTAGGGTAATTGATCGGGAAAAAATAAAAAATAAGTTCATAAAAATTGATGGTGAATCCACTGAGGAGAAAATAAAAAATACAATCTCGGCTATGGGGGCAGGTTTTGATTTAATATATCAAGGAGCATTAAGTTCTGAAACATTTTTTGGCTATGCAGACATTCTTCAGAAGAAGAAGGGTACTTCGTCTTTGGGAGAACATTACTACGTTCCTTATGATGTAAAATTATCATCTGTTGCTAAACCAACTGCAATAATTCAGCTTCTTACCTATTGTGATTTACTAAAGTCTATCCAAAATAAAATTCCAGATGAGATTGGTGTAATTACCAAAGATGAATCGTTGCATTTGTTCAGTGTATCTAGTTTTTATCATTTTTTCTGTTTTTTCAGAGATGATTTTCTTAATTTTCATAGATATTTTGACCCTTCGAGACAACCTTTGCCTGAAAAGACAAAAGATCATCGTGACTGGTCAATCTATGCAAAAAAAATACTTCATGAAAAAGATGATGTGGCATTAACAGCTAAGCTTAGAGCTACTCATTTAGAAATTCTTAAACAAGAGGGCATATTCACTTTAACTAAACTTTCGGAGTTCGAGGGGGTTAAGTTGAAAGGAATTCCCGATGAGACGCTTACCACTTTAAAAAAGCAGGCTAAGCTACAAGTCGCATCAAAGGGGAAGAGACCCCCGCTTTACGAAGTATTGCCTCATAGTGGTAGAATGGGTCTGTCGATGTTACCGGAGCAAACGGATGACGATATTTTTTTTGATATGGAAGGATATCCTCTAATAGGAAAATCAGGTTTAGAATATTTGTATGGCTTTGCAAATAGAAGTCGTAAGTATGAAACTATATGGGCGTATTCTACCTCAGATGAAGCAGTTTCGTTCAAAAAATTTGTAGAGCTTATTCATGTTAAATGGATGTCAAACAGATCAATTAAAATTTATCATTATGGTCATTATGAACCGTCAACTTTAAAGAGATTAATGGGTCAATATGGTTTATGCGAAAGAATGATAGATGATTTACTTCGGTCAGAAGTGTTTGTAGATCTTTATCAAATTTTGAAACAGTCCTTACTTATTGGGACATATTCATATAGTCTTAAGTCAATAGAATCCCTCTATTATCCTGAAAGAGAAACTATTGTTTCTAGCGGTGCGGACTCAGCTGTTGAGTTTTCTAAGTGGCTTATTGAAGGTGGTGATCCAAGAAAGTCTAAATTTTTGAGTCGGATCGAAGATTATAATCGAGATGATTGTTTTTCTACTCTTGATCTTGAGCGTTTTTTAAGAAAGATAAAGAAAGAGATGGGAATAAATTATATTCCAATTAATTCAGATGAGAAATTAAAAAGAGAAGAAGATCCTGACGCCTTAAAGACAATTTGTTCGTCTCAAGCAAAAAGAATGCTTGAGTCCATTGATAAAAAGTTTTTAGGATTAAGTTTTGAAAATGCCGATATACCATCGTACGTCTGTGAACAGATAGCACATTGCTTGGATTTTGTAAGAAGAGAGGAAAATCCTGAATGGTGGGATTTTTTTTCATTACATGATATTTCACAAGAAGATTTGCGTGAATCCCCAGACGCCCTTATTAACGTTAGAATTAAAAGTATTTCAGGCAAAGAGTATATTTGTGTTTTTGATTTAGCTCAAGATTCTAAATTTCACAAAAGCTCAAGCGTAAGAGTTCTGGAAAACCAATCTCCAAATGAAAAATTAAATGTTGAAAATATTGATTATTCTCGTGGAGAGATTGTCTTGTCTGGAAAATTTTCATCTTTGCCTAATGATTATTTTACTCTTGCTCCAGGTAAAGTTTTTTTTAATAAAGACATGATTTTGAAAGCATTGCTAAAGATTGCATTGAGCTTTGATAAAACAAAAAAATATTTTGGTTTGAAAAAATGTGTTCACGATATTCTGATCAAGTCGAGTCCAGATATTAAAGGTCGGAAATCAGATGAACCTCTAATTAGTGGTCAAAATGCAATTCCAGAATTAACAGACCTTGTCTTGAAGATGAATAATACTATTTTGTGCATTCAGGGGCCTCCTGGAACGGGAAAGACTTACACGGGTTCACGGATTATTAGTGAATTGTTTAAGAGAAATAAGGTGGTAGCTATTTCAAGCAATTCTCACAAGGCAATGAATCACTTAGCTCTCAAAGTATCTGAGATGAATCCTAGGTCTAGAATAATTAAGCTATCATCTGGTGATAAACTTAAAGAGGATAAAATACAGTTTGAAGGAACTAATATTGAAGTTAAAACAACAAGTGTAAAACAAAGTGAACTTGGCTCCTACGATTTAATAGTTGGTACTGTTTACTATCTCTCAAAACTTGAAAATGCTGTAGATTACTTGTTTATTGACGAGGCTACACAAGTTGCTCTGCCTAATCTCTTGGCTATGGCGAACTGTACAAGTAATATTTTACTATTAGGTGATCAGATGCAGCTTGAGCAACCTATCAAAGGGGCCCATCCAGGGGAAAGCGGTAACTCTGCGCTTGTCCACTTAACAAACGGCAGAAAAACTGTAGAACGGAGTTTTGGAATTTTTTTAGAAACTACTTATAGAATGCATCCAGAAATTTGTTCATTTATTAGTGAGGAGTTTTACGATTCACGATTGTTTTCACATCCTGATACAGTGAAACAAAAAATTCTTTGGAATTTACATAAACAAGCGGGTCTTTTATATATGCCTATTGAGCATATTGGAAACACTCATGCTTCGCTTGAAGAAGTTAAATGTATTAAAGATTTATTTAGTGAAGCACTTAAATCTGAATGGATTAACGAGAAAGGTGAGTCTAAGCTCGTGACCTATGAAGACATACTTATAGTTGCACCTTACAATCACCAAGTAGCACTTTTAAAGGAAGCTTTGCCAGATAAAGCTAGGGTTGGAACTGTTGATTTATTTCAAGGGCAGGAGGCAGCTATCGTTATTACTTCAATGTGTTCGTCTACATTAGAGGATGCGCCAAGAGGGCCTAATTTTTTACTTAATAGCAATAGAATAAACGTTGCGATTTCTCGGGCTAAAGCATTGTCTATTGTCGTCGGATCTCCAAGTCTAGCCAGTGGACAGAGTTCATCTATTGCATCTATGAAATTGATTTCTACTTATTGCCATTTAGTTATGGTGTATTTTGATAAATTAAAAATTAAGAACAAAGGTTAAGAAAATAAATCTTTATCAAAGATGCTTATTTAAAGCTTAGAAGACTTAGGTGAAGATGCCGTCGAGCGAATTATCTAAAGATTAAAACAAATTTACTGTTTCAATCTTTCTTGCATTTTTCATTAATTTATCTAAATAAATATTAAACCATCATTATCTTCGGTCGTTCTTTTAATAATGATTTTCCCTGCATAAAAACCGATGACAAGTATACCTACGGCAGTTCCTATCATTATGCCATTCTCCGGACTACCAAAGTAATTTCCAACTGCTGATCCAGTCGCTCCTGCAGTTGTAACCAGCAGAAAAGCTTGAAAGTGAAGGTAGTTAGTTTTTTCGAGCACTCTTCTTTTTCTATTTTTGAACTTAGTAAAATCAGGTTTAGAATCAGAATTGTGTGCGTGAATGAGAGCGATTAACTCATCCAAATCTTGCTCGTATAGATCGCTATTAAAATAGTCTTTAATTTTTTTGCTACCTTTGGACATTTGGTTAATACTATTGTTAGTAACATTGGAAATGTAATTTAAAGAATCCTGAGATCGCTTGGTAATGATTTTAGAAGCTTTCAAACCAGTTCTACGAATCCTATTATACGTCTTTTTCATATAAATTTTCCGCCTTTCGATTCTTATTCAGAATGCAAGCCATGTGCTAGACGCAATTGAGTTATTAGCTTTAGGGGTCTGATTTTTTGCTTAAATGCCAAAAATTGTTATTTGAAGCGCTTCATAAATGCTTCCTGTAAGGGCTGCAAAGCCAGCAATAGACCTTAAGTCCCCAGGTTCTAGCTCCCGCTCTCTTCGTATACTAGCGTGATTAGAGCTAATATAGGCAAGCCACGGCCTTTTCCCTCTGAAAAGGGGTCATTTTAGGTGAAGCATTCGTGAAGCTTCCGTGAAGCAAACTCGTGAAACGTCATGATATTTCATTAAAAAATAGGCATAACAGCAAAACCCCCTCTGTGGGATTTCAATTACTTACAATTATTAGGGATTTTTTGTGCTGTTTTTTTGGGATTTTAGGTCAAAAAAAAATTGGTCGGGGAGACAGGATTCGAACCTGCGACCCTCTGGTCCCAAACCAGATGCGCTACCAAGCTGCGCTACTCCCCGAAGGATATGAAATTGTAAAGAGCTATCAGTTATGAAGAAGGCGGGGCTTAATGTCAATCAAAGTCCCGCGCGGGGAGTGGGATTTGCTGATGGTATGATCTGTTTTGCCCTGTAAAAGACCCAAAACTTTTAAATCCTTGGGGCATTGCGACTTTAGTCCTTTGAACTTTAGAGGGGGCTTTTAAGAGAATTGGTTTATTTGCTTCTCCTAAGACCCTATAATAAAGGGATGTTACGACACCCTTGTTTCCTCGCCCTAGTTTTGTTTTTTTCATTTTTTTTCGCATCAGCAGAAGAGAAAAAACCGGCCTACTTACTTCTTCCAAAAGACATTTACTTTCAGCCCGCCGGTGGTCTTCGTGTTCGCTACGATAAACTCAATGACGGAACGGGAAAGGCCTTCACCAGCGAAGAAGACGATTCACGGGTGCAACAAAGAGCACAATTTGATGTGAAACTTCTTAAGGGTGAGTACTTTGAAACTTTCTTTCGTTTTATCCACTTTAGTGAGTGGGGCGAATCGGTTGGTAATACCATTAGTCCCCAAAAAGATGCCTTTAATCGAGGCAATGGACTTCTTGTCAACCAAGCTTGGGCCCTTTGGAAGGTGGATGACTCTTTAGGGATTCAGCTTGGCCGAGCTCCACTTAATTTTGGTCTGGGTTTTGTCTATGGTTATAATGACTGGTTCAATGTTCCTTACACTTTTGATTATTTTGATTTTGCTTGGGATTGGGAGTCTCTGAATCTTTCTCTGATTTACGCTAAAATCGAAGAGCTCGAAAGAGTTTCAGGGCAAACATTAAGTCCTGATCCTGAAGAGAACCACATTATTATCAACATTGATGTTAAAAATTTATCTGACGCTTTAGAAACATTTAACTTTAATATCGTGCAAGTCAACCGTGACTTAGGTTCAAATGATGGTGGCGCCAGTGTTCTTAATGGTCTCAATATGCAAAAGTTCTCTCTAGAAACCGCGCTCAATTTTAGAAATTTCTTTTCTACTCTTTTTATCTCCTATGGGACGGGCGACGAAAAAGTCGCACCCGTTAATCAAGTCGGTGGTATCGAAAATGTGAGAATATCACACACCGCTCTTGATTTTAAATTAGGGTATCGCTCTCAAGAGCTGGGGGGCTTAAGAATCTGGGGAGGAATTCATTCTGACTCCGGTGATAAAACGCCTGGTGATAACGAATCTCAAACTTTTAATCCGCTTTATTACAATGTTTATGGTCAATCAGGTCTGATGGATCTTTTGCGTTGGGGTAATCTCAGTTTTTATCGCATTGGTCTTGATATCGATATATTTACCGGCCTTAAACTGGGATCAGAATGGCTGTCCTTTTCTCGAACCGAAGTGGCCGATGGTATAAACTTCGGAGACTCAGGACGCTTTTTGGATAGTCGAATTGCTTCAGGAGATATCATTCTTGGTCCTGGTAAAGAGCTTGGCAGTGAGCTTGATCTGTGGGCCGACTGGAACTTTCAGAGTGGGGTGAACGTACGAGCCACAGTTTCTTCATTCTTTCCTAATGGTGCGTTTAAAGAAGCCACCAGTGTATCTGGCTCCAGCCCCTCCAGTGCCATCACCCAGTTCTTGGCGCAAGTGGGTTACTTTTTTTAAATGATCAATCAACTGATTCTCAAATTTCAAAGACTTCCCAAACTTTTTGTCGGCTTTATGGCTCTGCTCATAGCTCTTGTTGGTCTCTCTATTTATGATCCCCCTAAAACCATCTGTGATGTGCAAATGGATGAAGTGAACTCTCGATTGGTCAAAGGTTTTTACCAAGATAATTCTGAAGGTTTGTATGGTCAGTCCATCAAAGACGCGTTTGATTTTTGTATCAGCACGAACTCACCCGGTGGTTGTTTTGATATGTTCACTCGTCTCACATTTTTTGAAAAACAAATTAAAACCATTCCCGAAAATTGTGGCTCTCATACAAAAATTGAACCGATCAAACGCGCCCTGGACCGCGCCCTCAAACTTTTTGTGGAGCTCGCTTGGGGAGATGAACCCCCCAATAACAAATACAATAAAACCTCTTGGCTTGATCAAAGAGACATCGGACTTTTTTGTCGTCTCAAAAACGAATACATCCGTCTTTTTGGCCCTGACACCTGGAAAGCCCACATGGGCGCCATTGCCCCCGGCCTCCCCGGCGTTGAATCCCTCCAGAAAAAAGACATCTGGGAGAAATCCCTCTTCTCCTACCCCTGTAAAGGCCTCTACTAATAACTGATGAGCGGTTCTCGAAAACGCATCAAATCCATTTGTTTAGAAAAATTAAATAAACTTATTAATAAAAATAAAAATGTTAAAAGGCTCTTAAGCTACTTTAAGACCAGAGCTTTTTAAGTCATTAGTTCTGTAACCGGTTGATAAAAACGGTTTCGGCGTGGATAACCTGAGCTAAATGCGCCGTAATATCCAATACCCTGACCATCCGGAGTTGCGAAGGCGTATTCACTGGGTGTGACGCCCATTAACTGTAACAGTGTGATCAGAAAACAATTGTACGGAGTGTTACCTCCTGCGTACGGTCGGTCACCAGTTTGAGATCGTGGAACTGTCATATAGCGACCGGCACGAATTCTTCCACCCATTGAACCAATAAGTATTTGTTGTGAATCAAGACCGTTATGTCCACCGTCGCCGCCAGGATTAGCAAAACCTCCAGAACAAATCATTCCGGTGATCATATTATCAATGTAACTTCTTCCAGTATTCCCCTCTTCTTGTTCAAGGTGGACAAGAAAACGATTTGATACGAGGTTTGAAAAGTAGCGCCACCAATTGATTTTAGCATTTCTTTGTAGATCAGCTCCACCGGCTCCGTGCATAACATCATGAAAGCCTTGTCCATTGGTTCCAAGCGAAGGAATCCACTGTGGGTTATGACCTTCA
>JBGSSY010000261.1:0-4730 GCA_041736775.1 Bdellovibrionales bacterium
TTATCGAAATGATAAGCCTTTTTTTATTCTTAAAAATGAAAGGGGTCTAATTAATTGACGTCTTTAAAATCTACGTCAATGGCGTCATCACCCGTCGCACTTGAATCAGGTGTTTGAGCGGAAGCTGCATCGGCACCACTGGCTGGGTTTTGAGTTTGCTGGGTGTAAAGTTCAGTACTCAAAGTTTGAGTGGCATTTTGAAGTCGCTCAAAAGATCCTTTCAACTCATCGAGACTCGCTTCTGTGCCTTTGACCGAAACTTTTTTAGCTTCGTCAATAGCGGACTGAGCTGTTGTCACAGAATCAGCTTTGAACTTGTCTTTGTTCTCGTTGATCATTTTCTCAGTCTGATAGGTGAGATTATCAAGATCATTTCTCAACATGACCTTTTCTTTTTTCTCTTTATCAGAATCTTTATTGGCTTCAGCTTCTTTAACCATTCTATCAATCTCATCATCACTGAGACCGGACTTAGCTTTAATCTGGATCGCTTGCTGTTTACCAGTACCCATATCTTTGGCGGACACATTCAGAATACCGTTGGCATCAATGTCAAAGGTGACCTCAATTTGAGGGACACCACGAGGAGCTGGCGGAAGTCCAACCAACTCAAACATACCTAAAGACTTATTATCTGTGGCCATGTCGCGCTCACCTTGTAAAACGTGAACCTGAACACTGCTTTGGTTATCAGCCGCGGTTGAAAAGACCTGGGATTTTTTAACCGGAATAGTTGTGTTTCGCTCAATCAATCGAGTCATTACACCACCCAGAGTTTCAAGACCCAGAGAAAGAGGAGTCACATCAAGGAGAAGAACATCTTTAACATCACCCGCAAGAACCCCACCTTGAATAGCAGCACCAAGGGCCACGACTTCATCAGGATTAACAGACTTGTTCGGTGTTTTACCAAAAAAATCAGTCACAGCTTTTTGAATCGCTGGAATTCGAGTGGAACCACCCACAAGGATGACTTCATCAATATCACTCACTGACCAGCCAGCATCTTGCAAAGCTTTTTTACAGGGATCCAGTGTGCGTTTCACTAAATCAGCCGTGAGCTGATCAAATTTAGAACGGGAGAGTTTAATATTTAAATGTTTGGGACCCGATTGATCAGCGGTAATGAAGGGTAAATTGATTTCAGTTTCTTGAGTGGCACTGAGTTCAATTTTGGCTTTTTCAGAAGCCTCTTTGAGTCGTTGCAAAGCCATTTTGTCATTTTTAAGATCGATGGCTTGATCTTTTTTAAATTCAGCAACCAGCCAATCCAAAATCACATCATCAAAGTTATCTCCACCCAAATGGGTGTCACCATTAGTGGCTTTGACCTCAACAACGTTATCGCCCACTTCAAGAACAGAGATATCAAATGTACCTCCACCAAGATCGTAGACCGCAATTTTTTCGTCCGCTTTTTTATCAGAGCCGTACGCCAGAGCGGCAGCCGTGGGTTCGTTGATAATTCGAAGAACATTGAGACCAGCAATTTTACCAGCGTCTTTTGTCGCCTGTCTTTGGGCATCATTAAAATAAGCCGGAACAGTGACAACGGCGTCGGTGACGGCTGTCCCTAAATAGTCTTCAGCGACTTTTTTTAGTTTAGCCAAAACAGCAGCACCAATTTCTTCGGGTGATACCGTTTTTTGCTGGCCGCCATCTTTGACGCTAAAACCAGAATCGTCGTTGCCTTTTTTAACAACTTTATAAGGTGCTCTTTTGATTTCTTCTTGAACTTCTGCGAAACGTCGACCAATGAAGCGCTTCGCTGAATAGATTGTGTTCTCTGGATTAGTCACAGCTTGTCTTTTTGCCACCTGACCCACAAGCACTTCACCATCTTTGTATGCAACAATAGAGGGAGTGGTGCGATTGCCTTCTTCGTTCACAATCACTTTTGCTTCTCCACCTTCCATCACTGCAACGCAGGAGTTGGTGGTTCCTAAATCGATACCAATTACTTTTCCCATTATTCTACTCCTTTTGAACCAATCCCTTAATGGGTTAATTTATATTCTAAAAATGGATCCGAAATCGAACTTGTCAAGCTTAGTTGAAAAGTCCTTTTTTTTCGGTCACTTTCTCACCGCGGACTTCCGCCAATTGTCTGAGAAGTTTTTCTTCTTGTTTTTTTAGTTTTTTTGGAAATTCGACTTCAAGTCTGAGACAGAGGTCTCCGCGGCTGCCACCGCGTAAATCAGGAACACCTAAACCTTGCATTCTTAAAATGCGCCCTGGCTGGCTTCCTTCAGGAATATTGAGAAGTTTTTTTCCGTCAAAAGTATCGACTTCCACTTCTGTTCCTAACAGCATTTGAGTGTAGGAAATCTTTAGCTTGCCAAGAAGATCACGTCCTTGACGGTCATACTGAGCATGGGGACGAACACGTATCTCAACGTATAAATCACCCGGAGGACCATTTCGTAAGCCTCCTTCGCCTTCACCGGCAACACGAAGACGGGTGCCATTATCCACCCCTTTAGGAATGGTGACAGTGATTTTCTTAGAGACTGATTTTCGACCTTGTCCTCGACACTCTTTACATGGATTTTTAATCACCTGTCCGGCCCCACGACAAGAGGGACAAGTGGTTGCTACTGAAAAGAAACCTTGTGAATTCACAACTTGTCCCGAGCCGCCGCAAGTGTGACAACTCACCGGTTGTGAACCCGGTTCACTTCCTTGTCCCGCGCAGCGATGACAACTTTCCTCGGTATCAAATTCAAGATTTTTATCAAGACCAACAATCACTTCATTGAGTTCAACTTCTAAAAGATATCTAAGGTCAGCTCCACGGCGAGGAGAGGTGCGTGAGCGAGAGTTTCGGCCGCCACCCATTCCTCCCATGCCAAAAAAATCACTAAAAATATCTCCAAAGCTTGAAAAAATATCATCGACATTATGAAAGCCCGGATGACCATTTCCACCAGCACTTCCTTGAAAGGCCGCATGTCCAAATTGATCGTATTTCGCTTTTTTATCTTTATCACCCAAAACGCCGTAAGCTTCTGCAGCTTCTTTAAATTTATCTTCGGCCGCTTTATCGCCAGGGTTTTTATCGGGGTGGAACTGCATGGCCAGTTTTCGGTAGGCCTTTTTTATTTGATCGGGAGTTGAGGAGCGATCGACCCCTAATATTTCATAATAATCACGGCTCATATTGATCCCACGGTGTTAAATCACATAGCCCTCGTTCAATCAGGCAAGTCCTTAAAGGACAGCTTGAGGTTTTAAGCCCATCCGTCAAGGTCAGGAATCATTTCTCAGGTGAATTTTTTAGGATTTCGTTGATTTTTTCGAGTTGGCCGCGGACCCGGTCCATTCCGTAACCATCGGATTTTCGGTTTAAAACGCTCTCGAGCATTGTTTTAGCAAATTCAGCTCGCCCTTGGCTGGTTAGAAGCCGAGCTGAGAGGGCAAAGACCCAGCGCGGTGCGCCCCAAAGCCCAGCTCGATTTAAAAGGGTCGTGGCCGTCTCAGGATTTTGAAGTTCAAAAAGCTCATGATAAGCAGCGCGATAAAGAATTCCCCAATCGTCCGGGTAGTAACTGATTCCACGATTGAATATTTTTTGGGCTCCCACTCGATCATCCACCAGGACGCTTAAAAAAGTCGCGCCATCAGCGTAGGCAGCTTTAAATGTAGGATCAATTGTTGTGATCACATCAAGCATTTGAAAAACCCAACTATTTTCACACTTTGGAGGAGGTAATTCGCGATTGAGAATTTGATCAATAATGTCTTTATCATCAGTAAAGTTTGCGAGGACTTGATCGGATTTAGGCTTTTGATCACAGATATTAATATCCTGTAAAACCCTCACCCAGAGCAGGCTCGAGATCAAAGAGTTATAACCAAAAGAATAGAGGTTGATATGAGTGGCCGGAGGAACAAAAATTTGTTGAACCTCAACTTGTTTTTTGTGAGTTAAGGTGAACTGAATCAGTGCAAAGACAATGATTATTCCAATTATATTGTATTTCATTCGCACCCCACCTCAAAAGAGTAATATTATTTCAGTTAAATTCAAATAGAAGAGATTCTTAAGGATGCGCTGGATTAAAGTCGATCTAACAACTTCTTTTAAAATGGGCTATACTTAAAAATGATGATTAAGCCGTTTTGGATTCTCAGTAACGAATCTTCTGAAAATGATCCCGAGGACAGTCAAGACACCGGACTGCTTGAAAAAGTTGAAGTCAAAGAGCCTTCGCTCTACAAAGTTCTTTTGATGAACGATGATTTTACTCCGATGGATTTTGTCATCCACGTTTTGCAAAAATTTTTTAATAAAAGTCCCGAAGACGCCCAGAGAATTATGTTGGATGTTCATCAAAATGGTTACGGACTGGCTGGCATTTACAGTTTTGAAGTGGCCGAGACAAAAGTTTTCTTAACCAACAATCTTTCAAAACAAAACAAGTACCCACTCAAATGCACCATGGAAAAGGAGTAACATGCTCAATCAAGAAGTTGAATTGGCGTTGAATCAGTCCATCCATCTCGCTCAGAAAATGGGACATGAATATGTCAGCCTTGAACACTTGCTTCACTCTCTTCTGAGCCTGCCTCCCCTACTGACTCTCTGCCAAGACTTGAATATTGACCCTAAAAAAACTCAAACCAAGCTTCTCGATTTTATTCAACAACGCGCTCCCCATCTCACTGGCAATAATAAAAAACCAGAGTTCACAATAGCGGTTCACCGAGTTCTGCAAAGATCAGTGATT
>JBGSSY010000265.1:0-24174 GCA_041736775.1 Bdellovibrionales bacterium
ATTGGCCACAAGCCCAACACAGATCTTTTTAAAGGCCAACTGGAATCCAATCCAGTGGGCTACCTCATCACCAAAGCTCATAGCTCCAAGACTTCAGTCGATGGCGTTTTTGCCGCCGGCGATGTAGCCGATGATCAATACCGTCAGGCCATTACCGCCGCAGGTACAGGTTGTATGGCGGCTATTGATTGTGAGCGTTGGTTAGAGGAAAATAATCACTAGAGTGAGCGCTGAATTTTTGCTCTCTCAAAATCCCTAACCGCCTGGAGGATTTGTGGCGAAAAAGATCAACACGGAAGATCTGGTTAGAAAAATCGAGAAAATCACTCGAGATCGAATCGTCAAAGAAAATGTTGTCGATCTTAAACAGTATCGTGACCTCAAAGCTTCAAAAGTTCCTAAAACACTCCTTGTGGTCGAAGATGACGAAACAATGAGAAGAGCATTGGCTCGTATCTTTGAGGCCGACGGACACATTGTAAAAACCGCTGCCGATGGAACACAACTATCATCCGTTTTGGATGATCACCCGATTGATCTTATTATCCTTGATATCGGTTTACCTTGGATTAACGGATTTGAATTGGCCAAACTTCTTAAAGAACACAAAGATCTGAAAGAAATTCCCCTGGTTTTTATTTCAGCAAAAACCAGTGAATTGGATGTGAAACGTGGTTTTGAAGTGGGAGCCGACGATTATATCAAGAAGCCTTTTAACATCGACGATATGAAAAAATCAGTGGATGTACTTCTTAAAATCAGTAACTCCTAACCTTCTCTTCATTGTCGATAGAGCTCTGTTAGGGCTTTCGTAAAATCACTGGTCTTTTCTTGGCAAGACTCTGAATCACAAACTTGAAAAGACTCTTCTTTAGCTTTATTTTTAAAAAACAAATCAGACCAACTCTTTTCTTTAGATTGGCAAAGCACAACTTTGTAAGGAAAGAAGTTTTTTGAAATTTCTAACATTCTTTTTTGGCAATCATCCGGTTCGGCATAAATTGTGATTCGTTTGGGTTGAGAGATATCAAAATCCAGTGAAAGAAGGAGTGTGGCATATGACATGGGATCCGACTTCACAAGATCGGGATAGGCGTTCAATATTTGTTTTGCTCTGAGCCTTCGAAGGCTTGAATCAAAACCAAAAAGCCCTAATCGAAGCAAATTAAAATGACTCAAAGATTGACCGCTAGGTTGACTCTGATCTTTAAAAAGAAATTGATCTTTTAAAAAATCCTCTTCCGCTTGATTGAATCGATAAAGCTTTGAAACAGGATCAAAGAAGATGAGGTCTTGAGTCGTTTGCAGTTGGTCTGCCAGCAATAAATACTTTTTTTCAAAAGAGGTTTGATAATATTCGATTAATGCATCAATCAGAAAAGCATAGTCATCAAGTACAGCAAGAGAGCGTACTCTTCCATCTCGGCTCAATCGGTAAAGTTGGTCTTGAGGATTAAAGTGCTGGCGAATAATATAGCCGAAATTTTTTTCAATGATTTGATTCAATTCTTTTGAGGGCCAGAGTCTCGCGATCTTCGCAAGACTGGAGAGCAAGTAAGCGTTACTTGAGGTTGTCACCTGTCGATCGGGTTGAATTTTGTTTCTTGTCTCTCGGAGTTTAATTAATTTTTGATCCACTTTAGTTTCTTGAGACGGTTCTGTTCTCGATTTGTAAAGGACAGAGCGATTTCCATAATGGGAGATGGGGCTAGAGAGCCCGTAGTTTTTTTGAAATTCCATCCAATCTTGAGGTGAAAGGTGATTTTGAATTTCAGACTTCTGCCAGGTATAGTAAGAGCCCTCGACAAGATTTGATTCAGAACGAATCGAGTTATAAAAACCACCCGTCGGTCGCTGAAAACGGGTAAGAATAAAACTCATTGTTTTTTCTATGACGTTTTTATAAGAATCCTGGGGATCGACTTGGTACAGCTCTATAAGTGAACTGAGATAACTGGCCTGATCCACCAAAGTTTTTTCAAACTGCGGGATGGTCCATTCTCGAGTGAGAGAATAACGGTGAAAGCCACCCTCTAAGGGATCAAGTGTGGCCGAGCGAATCACTGACGAAAGAGTTTTTTTGACCATTTGGAGGGCCTGCTTCTCTTGAGTTTGCAGGTAATACCGTAAGAGAAGTCTAAGATCCTCATTGATGGCAAACTTAGGGGTAAAGTTGGGAGATATTTTTTTTCCACCCCAGAGGGGATCAAATGAATGGGTGTAATGGGAATAGAATTGGTGAATAAACTGATGATCTTTATTAAAATTCTCGGGAGCTTCATTGGTCGGTTTGATTTTCTCTAAGAAAGCAGAACTCTCTTGAATGAGTTTTTCTGGATTTTCTCTCCAAGCTCTTTCAATATTTTCCACAATACCCAAAAAAGGATTCTCTTGCATAAAGGTTAAAGAAAAGAGGGGTTTGAGTTGAGGAGTTAATATAAGTTGGATCGGCCATCCCCCAAATTTCATTATTGCCGCCTGCATATTGAGAAAATAAGAATCGATGTCTGGTCTTTCTTCACGATCCACTTTAATCGCGATGTAGGATTTTTTGAGTTTTTCGGCGACCCGAGGTGAGCTGTGAATCTCAAGGTCCATTTTTTGACAAGAATAACAGCTCAAAAAACCAATGCTTAAGTAGATGAGTTTATTTTCTCTTTGAGCTCTCTGAATTGTTTTCTTGTTCCAAGGATGCCAGTCGACTGGGCTTTTGCTGTTTTCCACTAAGTAGGGACTGAGTTCATTTTTGAGACTGTTCACTGGAGTCTGCTGTGATCGGCAGCCCAAAATAAAAAATAGGCTAAAAGTGAAAATCAGTTTTTTCTTCAAAAGAAAAAAAATCACTTAATGGCTCGAATGGTATTGAGGGTCTAATTTCTTTCTCATAAAATCAGTGATGAGGTTAACAGAAAATATAAGTAAAAACATCAATGTGGTTGCAATAAATAATCCCCACCAAATCCCTTGAGTGAGTTCAGATTTTGCATCATTAATAATCACGCCCCAAGAGGGTTCACCGGGTTCAACTCCGAGACCAAGAAAGCTCAAAATCACCTCAGCTTTAATAGCGTAGACAAAAATAAGGGCAAACTGAATAAGAGCAATATGTAAAATATTAGGAAGAATATAATAATAGATCTGTCTGATTTGACCGACTCCCAGAGCTTGAGCCGTTAAAATGTATTCAAGGGAGCGTTGTTTGATCACTTCAGATCGGATGAGTCGACAGAGCGAAACCCAACTGGTTAAACCTAATACCAAAAAAAGATGTTCGAGACCCTGACCAAGAACAAAACTAAGAGCTAAAATGAGAAGCAAAGAGGGAATTGAATCCAGCGTGGTATAAAGCCAAACGATAAACTCATCCCAAAGACCTCCCCAAAATCCAGCAATCACGCCTAAGAGAAGACCAATAACAGTAGCAATGAAGGCTGATAAAAAACCAACAATGAGTGCAATACTGACTCCATGGAGAGCTCGAGAGAGCATATCTCTTCCTAAAAAATCAGTGCCCATAGGAAACTCAAAAGAGGGGGGCAAATAAACTTGTGAGTAGTGAGTAACCCGATAGTCTGTAGCGATTAAATCTAGCTCCACGAAGAGAGTGATAAGTCCAAAAAGAGCCAAACAAAAAATCGCAAAAACAATGGAGGGTGGCGTTCGACCTAAACTTTTAAAATGTGAAGAAAATATTGGGGCCATCACTTTAGCTCCACTCTTGGATCAAAGAGCAAAAAAAGGAGATCCGCTAAAAGATTAAGGAGAATGTAAACAAGTGAACTCATCATTGTGATGGCCTTAACCATTGGAAAGTCCGCATTTTGCAAAGCTTGAATCATGATTCCACCAAGGCCTGGAATGCCAAAAAAAGATTCAAGAAGAAGTGAGCCCAAGAGGAGTTGGGGAATTCGGCTGAGAAGCAGAGATAAAATCGGAAGCATGGAATTTTTTAAAATATGTTTATAAAGAATCTGTGTGGTTAAAAGACCTTTAGCTTGTGCTGTTTTAACGTAGTCTTTGTTTATTTCTTCTTGGAAAAGAGTTCGATAGATCAAAATATCTGGGCCTACGCTCACAATAATGCTGATGAACCAAGGCAGAAGCAGAAAAGAAAGAACGAAAGGAAAGTCCTGACTCCAGCCATTAATAGGAAATAAACCCCATTTAAAAGCAAAGAGATATTGAAAGACAATAATAAAAGTGAGAAAGCTCACACTCATTAAACTTAAACAAAACCAAGTCAGTAGAGAGTGGCTTTTTTCGCTTCGAAAATAAGAAAACGAGAGAGCCACTGATAGAGCCAAAAGGAGAGTGAAAAAAAAGGAGGGAACCGTTAACGCCAGTGAAGGTCCAAGCCCTTTTAAAAGCATAGAGTTGATATTCTCTTTAAAATACCAACTTTGTCCCCAATCCAAAGTCACTGTTTGCCAAAGAAAATCTTTGTATTGATGGAGTAAACTTTGATGGGTTCCTAATTGTTGACGCAAATTTTCTATTTGCTCAAGAGAAGCATTTTTGCCCGCGAGTTGATACGCAGGATCGCCACCAATGCCATTAAAAATAAAAAAAAGCACGAGGCTTACGCCAAAAAGAGTGGGAAAAGTATAAAGAAAACGTCGGAGAAAGTAGCGCTTCATAATTGATTAAAGTTGACTCCAATTTTTTTCTTTAATTTGAGTATTGACCTTAAGATAGCGATAAAAATCATAAATGATAGGATGTTCATTATAGTTCTCAAGCCATGAATGGTAGGGAAGTCGGTAGATACGATGAACTAAGAAAAGAGTGGGAACTTCGTTATTAATAAAATCCACCATTTTTTTATAAAGCAGAGTTCTTTCGGGGCTTGGCGGAAGCTGTAAAGCCTTTTCGTAAAGTTGGTCGTAATCACGATTAATAAAGTTAGAGTTATTCGATCCCGGCGAAACATTTTTGCTATAGAAGAGTTGCAGAAAGTTTTCGCTGTCGGGGTAATCAGCACTCCAAGCCATTTCAAATAATGTGGCTTGTTTGTTTTTTAATTTTTGATCAAACTGCGGCCATGTATTGATCACAAGTCGAATTTGAATTCCCACTTGACCCCAAAGATCTTTAAGAAGTTCTCCCATTTGTCGAGACCAAGTGGCATTGTTGGAGAGTTCAAAGTCAAAGACGGGCAGATCTTTTCCATCGGGATAACCAGCTTCTTTCAATAATTGTCGAGCTTTTTCTAAATTAAAGTCTAAGTTATTTTTATAATCTGGATCATAACCATCAAGCAGTGGAGGCAGAGGACCCTGAGCGACTATCCCTCGCCGATTGTAGAATTTTTCAAGAATAAGATCAGAGTTCAAAGCATGAGCAAAAGCCAAGCGGAGTTTTTTATTTTTTCCCAACAGGGGATGTTCCATATTAAATGCAATCATGGTGACATCGGGTCGGTACTGCTCTAAAACTCGAATCCCCTTATCTACAAACTCTTTTTTCAACTGATTATTTTCAAAGACTTGATCAAAATTATCGGTGGGAACCACACCATGATCCACTTGCCCTTTTAAAAAACTCAGCCACAAAGGTTGTCTCTCCGTAATGACTTTAACCGTGATTTTTTCAGACAGAGGGAGTCTTTGTCCCTTATGACTCAACAGCCCTCTTTTTTCATCTTCAGCACTTCCTTCACTGGGATAAAAGACTTCTCTGAAATTTTTATTTTTTATCAAACGAACTTCTGAATTTCGGTCCCAGTGCTCTAAGCGATAGGGGCCAGTTCCAATGGGATGATTTGCGATCTCTTGCCCATATTTTTCAACCACCTCTTGAGCCACCACCATGGTCACCGGCATTGCTAAGAAATGAAGAAATTGAAAAGAGGGTCGAGTCAATTGAATCACCAAGGTGTGAGAGTGAGGTGCACTCAGACCTTTTATCGGCGTTTGATAGTTAGCCTTTCCAGCCCTTAAATCATTGCGCCATTCATTTAAACCAACGATAAGACCATCGAGCACCCACCAACCCATTGCCTTGTTCATCGGATCAGCCAATCTTCGCCAAGAATAAATAAAATCTTCTGCTTTAAGCTCTCGCCCTTTTCCATTGGGGAATGCAGGATCATCTTGAAAGAAGACCCCCTTTTTAAGTTGGATGGTGTAGGTCTTTCCATCCGGAGAAATTTGAGGTTCCCCCTCAGCAAGACTGGGTTCTAGTGTGATCGGTCGTTTAAGATAATGGTAATGATAGAGACCTTCGAAGATATTAGAAATCACCGTCGAAGAGTATTTGTTGGTTGAGTGGATGGGATCAAGATGGGGGATATTGGCATCTAAAAAGAGGACAACAGTGTCATCCACTTTTGCCTTTTGTGAAGTACAACAAAGGTTCATAAAAAGTAAAAAAAACAAAAATAGCTTTTGGATCATAGCTGTCCCTTTAACATGTGTCTTTAGGGCTTGCTTACCATTTTTTTAGATGCAAAACGAGGGAACAGTCGTTATGAAGTCTTATGCGAACAGACCCACAGCCGCCCCAACTCTGGCTCGAAAAAATCTCACCAAAACCTGAGCTAATTGTTTGGATTGAACAGCGTCTGAAGGCGGCTGATCGCTTAGGCATAAATATTGGTCTTGAAGAGGGATTACTTCTTAAAACTCTCTGTTCTCAACCCCATGTGGAAAAAGTTGTGGAAATTGGCACCCAATATGGATGCTCGGCGTCATGGATGGCTTTGGGCCTGGGTCAGAAAGGAACAATTTATACCTTCGAAAAGGATCCTGTTTGTTTTAAAGAAGCGGAGATCACTTTTTCAGATCCTCGCTTTCAATCGTTCGGCTGTGAAGTCCAAATTTTTTTGGGTGATGCCCAAGAAAAGCTCACTGAAATCGAGAAGCAATCGCCCTTTGACCTGATCTTTATTGATGCCAATAAATCAGCCTACAGCTCTTATGTGAAATGGGCCAAGAAGCATATTGCAATAGGTGGCTTAATCATTGTGGATAATATTTATCTGTGGGGCACTCAGTTTCTTGAGCAGTGTCCAGAAAATACTTCCGAAAAAATGTGGAAGAGGGTGCGAGAAAGCATTGATGATCTCGTCAATGACTCTCATTACTCGACATCAATTGTTCCAACCGCTGAAGGCCTTCTGATCAGTTGTAAGAAAAACTAAAACTCAAAAGAAAGCCGCCGGTTTTTTTTTCAATTTGTGGTAGGCTAGACTTTATGGAGTCACTTTTATCCGTAAAAAATCTCACCATTGAATTTGGTCAGGATAAAAATTTAATCACAGCTGTGAATCAAATTTCCTTTGATATTCCACCAGCAAAAACTTTGGGTTTGGTCGGTGAATCTGGATCTGGAAAAAGTGTAACCAGTCTGAGCATTATGGGACTTCTTCCCAATGGAAAGACACCGGTTAAAAGTGGCCAAATCTTTTTTGAAGGAAAAGATCTACTTCAGTTGCCCGAAAAAGAAATGAGAAAAATCAGGGGAAACCGCATCTCCATGATTTTTCAAGAACCCATGACCAGTTTGAATCCGGTTTTTACCGTTGGTTATCAAATTGTTGAAGCCCTTAGACTTCATCGCCATCTCGGAAAAAGTGAAGCTTGGGAAAAGGCTACAGAATTACTTCATCAAGTGGGCATTCTTGATCCTCACAAAAGAGTGAAATCTTATCCCCATGAAATGAGTGGAGGGCAAAGACAAAGGGTCATGATTGCTATGGCGATTGCCTGTGAACCGGACTTGTTGATTGCCGATGAGCCCACCACAGCTCTTGATGTAACCATTCAAAAACAAATCCTTGAACTTCTGCTTGGCTTACAAGAGCAGTATAAAATGAGCCTTTTATTTATCACTCATGATTTGGGCGTCATCGCGAATATGGCTCATCAAGTGGCGGTGATGTACCGCGGGCAAATTGTAGAAAAAGCCGAGACCCATGAAATCTTTAAAAATCCTCAACACCCCTACACAAAGGGTTTGCTGGCTTGCCGCCCGAATTTAAAGAAAAACTACGCTCGACTGGCGACGCTTCGAGATTTTATGGACGAAAGTGGTCGAGCAAAAACTTTTGATGCCTCCTCTATGGGTGAAAAAAAAGAAAAGCTTGTGCCAGAGAATCAAACTGCCCTTCTTGAAGTAAAAAATTTGGTGAAACATTATCCACTGAAAACCAATCTTTTCGGTCAAGTGACTGAATGGGTTCATGCCGTCGACGATGTGAGTTTCAATGTTTATAAAGGTCAGACATTGGGTCTAGTGGGTGAGTCAGGCTGTGGTAAAACCACTTTGGGTCGCACACTTCTGCGTTTAGTTGAGCCGACCGCTGGAAAAATATTTTACAATAATGTCGATCTCACTTCTCTCAACAGTTCTGAGATGCGAAAAATGCGTCGAAAAATTCAGATTATTTTTCAAGACCCCTATGCCAGTCTTAACCCACGAATGACGGTTGGAGCAGCTTTGATTGAACCCATGACCATTCACGGTTTGGGTGGAAATAAAAAAGAGAGAGTAGAACGAGCGTGTTTTCTTTTGGATAAAGTGGGACTTGAATCAAGCCACTTGAGTCGTTATCCCCATGAATTTTCTGGAGGACAAAGACAAAGAATTTGTATCGCTCGTGCTCTGGCGGTTGAACCTGAATTTATGGTCTGTGACGAATCCGTTTCCGCATTGGATGTATCTATTCAAGCCCAAATTCTCAACTTGATTAAAGACCTTCAGAAAGAATTTGATCTAACCACTATTTTTATTTCTCACGATTTGGCTGTGATTAAATTTATTTCGGATGTAGTGGCCGTCATGAATTCTGGAAAAATTGTTGAATACTCTCCGGCCCATAAAATTTATAGCTCTCCTCAAAACCCCTACACCCAAAAACTTTTGGACTCAGTTCCTCAAATCAGCTGGTTGTAAGGGAATGCACTGAGAGAACTTACTTAAAAAAGGAAATATCTATGAACCCTTGGCATGATGTGAACATTGGTCAACAAGCTCCTCTGCTGGTCAGAGCTGTGATTGAAGTCCCAAAGGGCTCAAAAAATAAATATGAGCTCGATAAAGAAACTGGAATGATTAAGGTGGATCGGGTGCTTTTTAGCTCAGTTCATTATCCTGCCAATTACGGTTTTATTCCGCAAACCTACTGTCTCGATAATGATCCCTTGGATATTCTTGTTATGGGTCAAGAGCCTTCGGTACCCCTTTCTTTAATGGAGGCAAAACCTATTGGGGTGATGAGAATGATTGATCAAGGCGAACCTGATGATAAAATTATTGCCGTTCACAATAATGATCCTGAGTACAATTCATACAATTCAATTCATCAGCTCCCGCCCCATCGTTTGCGAGAAATTGAGAGATTCTTTCAGGATTACAAGGTTTTGGAAAACAAGATTGTCGCGATCGATAAATTTTTAGATGCGGATGAGGCCCATAAGATTATTTTAGAATCAATAAAGCTTTATCAAAAACTTCTTCCTCAGTGGAAGGTTAAAACTTAATGAGCAATTGAAAAATATTTCTTGGAGAGTTCAAGTCCTGGGATCACTCTTTCAATTTCTGCCTGCATGGCGTTGATCATTTGTGGCAAATTAGCGGAAATTTTAAACTGTGAGTCTTTGTTATCATTGTAAGCTTCTAGATCTTTAAGAAGTTCATCTTTAAGGCTAACAAACTTTTGGGCGTCAGTGGTTTCTAATTTATAGAGATTTTCATTAAGGGCTTTAAGTTCAGAGGTCAGTTTTTTATAAATATTACCGCTCGAATTTTCCACCGGATTTTGACTCATTTCTTTCTGGGCTTCTGCAACGGCAAGCTTCATTAAGCAATCCTGATTTTCAGCAATAATCGAATTGATATTAGTAAAAGGCACCACAAATTGATCCCGAACCGTAGGAGCGAGGCGCGAAGCCTTAGGTAGAATAACAATCAAATCATCAAGTGCTGTTAAGATTTTTTGCGCCATAAAGTTAATCTCTTGAGAGTTTTGACTATCAATTTCAAAGAACTTCAAATTGAGATCATCAAGCTTTTTTCGAAGGACCAAAAACTCACTTTTAAGTTTTTTAGGAACCCCTTGATTATAATCTTCCTCTAATTTCTTTTGGATTCCCAAATAACGCTCTTCTAAATCTTGGGTAACCACCTCGGTTTCACACTGTGTTTGTGGAGGCTTTTGCTCTTGGGCCATTGAATCTTGGGCTCGCACAAAATTGGGAAAAAGACAGATCAAAAGAGCCAAAATCACACAAAGTGACCCCTGCGCAGGGACATCCCCTGAAGAGTGCTCTCTCAAATCAATAAAACTTCGCTTTTCCACCAACGTCACCTCGCCCCGCTAAGTCTTCAATTTTCAAGCCAAAACTTTAACCCCCTCATTTGTAAAAAGACTCGTTTTCAGAGGCCCACCCAATCTTTAGTTGTCAAAATTTTTTAATGATTGCCATTTTTGGTCACTCTAGGGGATTGGTTTTTTTGTATTTTTAGTAATGGATGTTCGTCAAACTTTGGGTTGAGGGTCTTTGAGGAGAACGGGCTCCTGCCCTCGCTGGAGTCGCCTTCGGCGATCGCGTCACGCTCTCCAGAGTCTCTTCAAAGACCCTCAACCCAAAGTTTGACTAGCTATCGGTTAAAAAAAAATAAAAAATAATTCCCTCCTCATTTGAAAATACCCTATTCTCTGGACATGATTATTTAAGGCCGTATTGTTCTCTAAGGTTTGTCAGAGGTTCTTCGAAGTGATTTTCCCAGGGGACAGTGAGGAGTTCTTGGCTGTGAAGAGCTTTTTTTTGGCCTTCATCAATGGCCTTTTGAACGCGTTTGGGATTTAAGGGGTGTCTCATAAAAGCGATCATTTTACCGGTTTGGAAAGCCAGGTTGAGGCTGGAGCTATAGTTTTTTTGCTGAATATATGAATAAACTCCGAGTTCGCCTAAAATGGAAGTTTCAAATCCTAAGAGCACATGAAAGATATCATGCACTTGAATATAGCGAATGCTGACCGGGTATAAATCAAATAAATCACTATATTTCCCACTGAATTGAATAGGGGTAATTCTATTTCTTTTTAAAAACAGGCCATATTCCTTACCCAAACTTCCAGCCGGAAACTGAAGCAGCTGTTCGACATTATAATCAGGACCAATTTTTAAAATAACTTTTCTAACGATGACCTGAAGTATTTTATCTTCTTGCGGTGAAGACAAAACCACCTTTAATCCAGCCAGATCTCCCTTAAATTTTGACCCAACCAAATTCAAAATAAGGTGCCTCAAAACATTCAACTTCTTCATCCCTAAATCCTAACCAACCTCAAAGAAAAAGTCATTCTGTGCAATCAATAAAGCACTTTTTCAGAACATACATCCTTTTACAAATGTTGGTTTAGAAGAGTTGTAAAGAAATTAGGTGAATGAGGTTTGCATGAGTCAACTGAGCTTTTGTGAGGCTCCAGGAAGCGTGAAGCGTTTTTTGCCCGCAGGGCAAAAATCCTGGCGAAGGCAGGAGCCTGCCCTCACAAAAACTCAACTGACTCATGTGAGCTAAAACGCACGCCTAATATGAGTCTCTATAAATAAAAACAATCTTCTTTGCGAAGCAAAGAAATTACGATTGGAGGGAGAGGCTTTCCAGTTCGCTTTTGAGCAGATGAATCTCACTGCGAAAGTTATCTTGCTCTCTCTGAAGGTCATTGATTTCCGAATTGATAGTGTCGATTCGTCTTTCAAGTTGGGCTCTTTGACTTGCAATTTCGGGGTCTTCCGTGAGAGTGATGTCTTCGGTTTGAGTTTTAGTATTTGAATCATAGGTTTTCTTTTTAGAAATTTTATTTTTATTGGGAAGGGCTGAAAGGCGAGAAGAGAGTTGTCGACTTTCTCGATGTTTTTGGCCAATTAAATTACGATGGCTACTAATTTGAGAATTTAATGAGTCGATTTTATTTTTCAAATACACCATTCGCCCCTTACGGTATGAAACCATAAAAGATTTCTCAAGTTCGGCAGGACATTGCTGTTTATAAACACCACCTCGACTTGCAAAGGTGAGGGCATTATCCGGGGAACAAAAAGATTTTACGCCTTCAATGTGTTGAGCTTTGAGTCGAGGCATTTGGCCAGGCTCGCAGAAATCGTAGTTAAAACTTTCTCCGGCCGCCCCTTTTTGTCGGGCGGTTTCGAGTTTGCAGTAATTTTGCATTCCGAGTTTAAAACCACGATCCAATTCACCTGAATTTATCTCTGTTTCCGCTTTTTCACAGGCTTTTAAGCGTGGGTCTTCATCGAGTCGTTGACCACGCATCGCCACATCTTGAGCATGGAGGTACCAGTTCACTTTTTCACATTCTTTTCGAACAAAATAACTTGAGCATGATGTGAGTAGAATCAATAGAAAGGTGGTGGAGAGTCTTAAAATCATAATATCCTCGTTGATGTTTGATTTGTTCTAAAGCTTAAATGGATTTTAAAATAAATTCAGTTATTTTTTTCTTATAGAGCCCTTCAAAATTCTTAAGTCCATCCAAATGTCCCCCCTCTTTGATTTCGAATATTTCAATGTTCAGTGACGGGTGGGGTCTAAAAACGGCATCAATGGTTTCAGGGGGGACTATCGGGTCTTTGCCTCCACGTATGGATAAGAGAGGGACATTTGTTTTCCAGCGAGAAAGTACTGAGGAAAGTTCTCGTAGAGGTCTTAGCCCCCACAAAAGGGTACCTATAAAAGCCAAAAAAATGTTGAGGAGAGGGTTTTTAATTCCCACTACATTGGCAAAAAGATTTTTTGAATTGGAATAAATTTTTTCAAAAGGCCCGCCATCACAGATCACCATTTTGACATCATCGCGATCACTAGCGGCCCAAAGAGTTGATAGACTGGGGCCCGAAAACCCGAAAAGAATTTTTTCACCAGGAACATCATCAAGTATCCGACGGACCTGCTCTTTCCATATGTAAAACACGCCTTTAAAAATTTGAAAGATAAGAGGATGAAAAACAAAACTTTGCTTTTTTGAACCATAAAGCAAATTGAAACTGATACAATCAAAGCCCAATTGATTCAGAGTGCGATAATGACGGGCGGTTGTACGATGGGATCCCCACATATGATGAACAAAAATCACGGTTGGAGAGTATTTTTTTTCAGAGGCAGGATGAAAGTGGGTTTTAAACCCACCTCGAATGATTACTTCTGATCCCACCACTGCTCCCAATGACCAGCGACAGAGCCGTGAGTTGAAGCTTGAGCCAGTTTTTGGGTATTGATCCTCACACTTTCCATCGCCGTTTCTGCGAGCACTTTTCCGCAGGCGGCAAAAACGGCATCTGCATCGATACCATGATAAGCGTAAATATCAACAGGTCGTCCACACTTGGAGTGTTTTCTCACAGCACAAGCTTCATGACGGACACCAATAATAGAGCCTAAATTATCGAGAAGCCCTGGCTCGCCATCATGAACACTCACAATCGGTACACGTCGACCAGAGAGGGTCGCAATCTCACCAGCGGTGGCATTGCCGTTGACGGTGGGGTGAAGATAAAGATCACCAGAGATTTTAAGGTTATTTTTCAAGTAACTATAATTATTTTCGTGAGCTAAATTTCCACAAAGAAGGTCAGGAGATGTGACAACGATGACATTGGCATAAATACCCTTCTCAAGCAGTCGGTCGGAGGCTTCCACAGCCTCTGTGACCATCGCCCCCAAAGAAAAAATGTGAACCACATTGTCTCCCGGTTCGTAATTGGCATAACCCCGATAATCAATCAGGTAGTAAGCACCTTGGAGAACCTCTTCGCGAACAACAGACATCATCTCTTGTTCACTCAAAGTATCAAGGGTTGATTCGTCTTGTGCGCCGGTCAGGGGATAGTCTTTTAGGGCGAGGGTAACGTTTTGCTGAGTTTTAAACCGCAACTGACGATTCAAATACTTGTTAAGAATTTTTTGGTCAATTCCTCGAGTCACTCCGCGAACAATCACTCCCGAACGCCCGAGATTGTCATTCATAAAGTGACGTCGGATGGATTCAGAAAGAATCCAATCCATCTCAATACAAAACGCCGGTTCCCAAGTGATTTGATTAGGAATTTGAATATCAGACTTCCAGCCGTGTTGGGCTCCTTCAGGAGAAAGTGTTACACCCGATGGAGTTCCAACTAGAATAAAACTGGATCTCCAATACAAATTATAAAACAACTGATCGAGAGCTCTCTTAATAAAAAAATCATAAACCGTCATGAGAGGAAGGATGGGTATCCCCAATGTATCGCGCATGCGACCGTAAGAACCCATACAAGACATGGTGTTGGCCTCAACGATTTCAAAACGCACAAAGCGATCGCTATTGCCTTCGTGGGGTATAAGATCAGGCAGTTTTCGATCTTTAACACCATATTCGTTTTCAAGATCATCCGTTACAGGTGCACCAAAAATTTTTCCATCCATCGCAGGATTAAGATTTGTACTTGTGCCCACATCAGGAGCCATAGTGGTCAGAAGTTCACCCGCTGTTCTCCATCTTTTTTCATCTTCAGAAAGGGGTTTGTTATCGATTCCGTCTTTGGCATTGGCAATACGAGTGAGCTTTGCCGTACATTGACCCAGCATCCACTGGGTATGGGGGAAGCTTGCCATTTTTAAATTGATATCAAGACTTTGGGGAATTCCACCTTCTTCTTGAATTCTCTCTGCAAAAAACTTTTGATTTTGTTTTTTGAGATCAAATTGAAGTTGCATCTCTTTATAGATCTCTTCAGATCGTGCTTTAAGAAAAACACCCTCTTTAGATTGGGTTGAAAAGCCTGCAAACAAAGTCTCTTCAGCAAGACCTTGTTTTTTTTGCAAACGATTCATCTCTTCTTCACTGGGCAGTGAAGAGTGATTGCCTTGTTCGGCTTCCATTTCAAGTCCCCAACCTTTAAGGGTGTGGGCAATAACAAGAGTTGGTTTTTTTGTACTTTCTTTTGATTTCAAAAAAGCTTCTTCAAGGGCGTTAACATCATGACCACCAAAATCTCGAAGGGCTTGGTAAAGATCGCGATCAGAAACTTCTTTCAAAAATATCTTAAGTGCAGAATATTTTTTAACCATTTGCTCTTTGAGTTTGGATTCATCTTTGATCAGCAAGAGAGCTTGAAGAGCATAATCACTGATTTCATCTTCAAGAAATTTTTTAAAAACTGCACCTGATTTTAATTGGAAAAGTTTTTTCCTTTTTTCGCCGTGACGAACTTGAATAACCTGCCAACCGTTGGCGACCATGGTTTTTTCAATACGTTCATTATCGGTTCCACCCATGATTTCTTTGTTGGTGATGCGGTGACCATCAAGACTCTGACGATTGTAATCCAAAATCCAAGTTAAATTGCCAATTTCTCTTTCTGCAAAATCAGGAGTGGCTTCAAACAAAGAACCCTCGCGAAATTCAGAATCGCCCATCACACACCAGAAGTGAGCATCAGGAACTTTGTATCCATGTTTTTTGGCGAAGCGATAAGCGAGGGCCAAGTAACCAGCATTGACAGGCGGAATACCGACTGTGCCAGAGGGAAAGAAGTTATGATAGTCAGGATCAAAAATCGAGTGATAGCTTTGAAAACTATGGGGATATTCGTCGTTGGCAAAGGCTCGTAATCGCATCATCGCCTTATTTTTTTCTTCAAGCGTCAGTCGAGTGCCATCGCTATTAAAAAATAAATCCAGGAGATAATTAAAAGCATGATCGGCTGGAGAGGCATGGGGCTTATTACAGATATGATCGTAACCTTTTTTGACCAGCAAATGAAGTGTACCTAAAATATGGAGGGCCGAGCTACTTCCCGATGCGTGCCCACCCACTTTAGGGTCACCTTTTTGTTTATCGCTGCGATGATTGGCTTGATAAATCATTTGTGTGGCCAAATAATGGGCTCGCGAAAAGATAGAATCCAATTCCTTTTGGGAAACCTTGGGTTTCGACATATCAACCTCTCTTATTGCTGCGAATCTTAGTCAAAAAACTACTGTTCTGTGAAGCCTTTTTTTGAATGTTATTCATTCTTAGAGAATCACCCATAAGTGAAGAATAAAGGCCCGTTCAGTGGTCTTTTAGACACACTTAAAAAGACTCAAATTTTAAGTTTCTAAAACGAAATCCCAGTTTAATTCGATATGACCTGAACCGTCGACAATGCCATCGGGTGGGTTCGGAAAGGGGGCCGCTGAGCGAAAGGCTTCAATAGCGGCATCATCCAAGTCGTTGTAACCAGATGCATCCCTGACCTGAATACGCACTAATTCACCGGATTCATCTAAAGTTATGACAAGACGGGTAATTTTATCATTAACACTCGCAAGTCTTCGTCCCTGGCGAATGATTTTCACAATTTTTTCTTTAATTCGTGGCTCCCAGTGCTGACGGAGCTGTTTTTTAATCCGATTGTAATAGGAGTAATAAACAAATTCTCTGGTTTTAAGAAGTGTTTCAGAGCTGGCCACCACATCTTTAAGATAATCATCATTTTGACTGATTTCACTGCCCGAGCGAGCGGGAGCCGAAGGGGGTGCTAGCTTAGAAGGATCAAAAGAATTATCAAAAAGTTTTGGTTTAAAAAGGTCCAACTTTTGTTGTTTAGCGATAAAAATTTTATCTCCCGAATTAAATTCTTTCACTTCAGTTGGTTCAGAAGGTTTTTCTTCATTTTTTTCAGTCGGTGATTCGGATTGAGGTGGTGCTTCTGCAACGGTTTGAGTGGGTGCGGATTCACCGTCCACAAGGTTTTTTCGATTTTTGAATTCACCGGTTTTTTCGGCACGCGTTTCTTTAAGAACATCTTGGTTGTTCTTGCTGAGCCGATAATCTTTTTCAGGAGTTTTATCATTTATGCTTTGATCGTCTTGCTCCACGATCTGTCGTTCTTCCAATTTTTCACTTTGGGGTTTTTCATAAAGTTCGACCCATTCCACTTGAGCCACTTCTTTGGTTTTGGCATTCTCAAGCTCGGTTCTCTTTTTTTGCAACATAACGATAAATAAAAGGCTTAAGTGCAATAGCACCGAAATAATAAATGCAAAGCGGGATTGTTTATTGTCTTTCATTGATCAATCTATCGGTAAAACCGTCAAGAAGGTAAAGAGTCCTTCACAAAATCTTTGTGTTGTTGTGTTGAGTTGCGTACAATGGGACCCATGAACATATTGGCCTATGGCATTACAGACGTTGGTCTTAAAAGAAGCAAGAACGAAGACAATCTTTTGGTTGATGAGGAAATGGGTCTTTTTGTTGTGGCCGATGGTATGGGTGGACATAAGGGGGGCGAACTGGCCTCTAAAATTGCCGTCGAGTCCATTCGCGAGGTTGTTAAAAGCCATCGCGAAGAGCACACCTTTCTTTCACCTCGAGCCATGCTTGAGGAAGGATACACGGAAGCCAGTGCTCGCATCTTTGCTCGAAGCCAACAGAACAATCAAATGCTTCAGGGAATGGGAACCACTTTAGTCACGGCCTATATCCATGAAAACGAAATCTTCATCGCCAATGTGGGTGACTCTCGAGCTTATTTTTATAATCGTGATTATATGTGGCAAATCACTGAGGACCACTCCTTAGTCAATGAACATATTCGCGCCGGGCTTCTTCGCGATAGCGAAGCCAAAGATTTTCAAGCCAAAAATGTGATCACTCGAAGTGTCGGTTTCGAAAAAGAAGTTCGTTGTGACATTATTCGAAAAAAACTCTCTCCCGGTGACTGCTTTCTTTTATGCTCGGATGGTCTCAGTGGGTTGGTTGATGATCGCACGTTACACACCATTTGCAAAAGTCATCCCGTTGAGAAATCCGCCTTTTTCTGTGTCGAAGCCGCTAAAGCCGGTGGTGGTGACGACAATATCACGGTCATCGTGATAGAAGTCGAATCCTAAAGATTAAAGACAATACCAAACGGTGGAGTGTTCCTGAATCAATCGAACGGGGGTCTTGTTGGCAGGTTTGTTTTTGAAGCTGATTTTTTTATTTTGAATCGAGATTTCGGTCGGCTTTACTAAAAATAAAGTGGATTTGTCAGAAGGTGAGCAAGGTGTTTTCTGAGCCATAATCCTAAAATCACCCGCTCTATAAGTCACTTCACCGAGTGGAGTCATCAAAGTCATTGGCTGAGAGTAAGGAATAAATTCAAGACCACTGAGTCCATTGAAATTAAAAAAAGAAATAAAATACATATTTTTTTGCGGAGAATCTTTGTCATTAAGACTCAGTTTTTTTAGGAGATGATGGGGGACAACGAGTCGATGAAATTTATTATTAGCGAGTTTCTCAAACAAGTTATCCAGTTGGCCACGGGGGTCGACTTTTTCCATAGCTTTGACAGAACGAACTAAAAATTCATTTTGCAGTTCATTGTTTGTATTTTGTCTCAATGGGGTCTGTAAAGAGGCCAACAGTTCGAGTGGAGAGCTTTGGGTCATTTGTTTTTGCCACTGACTTCCCAGTTTTTCTTCTAAGATCATAGCCACAACAGGTCCAAGTTTGAGTGCTTCATTCTCTTGAGTAAAATGATCTTCGCTCTGAATTTGCGGGAGATAATATTTTTTATAAAACTCATCGAGAGTGATAGGGTCAGATTGTTCTTTATTATGACTTTTCACCAGATGCTTTAAAGTGGTGTCACTCGCCATTCCCCAAACCCGGTCGGTTTGACGTTGAGCCTCATAGCTAAATTCATCTGACCATCTTTTGTACCAATAGGAGTAAGCCCCCAAAAACTGTGGGTTCTTGGTCTCTTGATATTTTAAAACACTATTGAGCATTTCTTGGCGATAATAGCGCGGGGCCGAAAGGATGGGATAAAACTCAGAGCGTGGACTTTCAGGTTTCAGATCTGAAACACCCCAACGTGGTACTGTCGTGCAAGAGAGGTTAAAGCCCGTTAGCAAAGTCAAAAAAGGGGCAATAAAAAAGCCGCTTTGATGAAGCGGCTTTTTAAATAATTGAAAATTAAAAAACGAATTAACGTTTAGAGAACTGAGAAGCTCGTCGAGCACCACGGAGACCGTATTTTTTACGCTCAACCATACGAGAGTCACGCGTGAGGAGACCCGCTTTTTTAAGTGTGCTTTGTAGAGTCTCATCAAACTGAGTGAGGGCTCTTGAAATTCCATGTCGAATTGCTCCTGCCTGACCGGACTCACCACCACCACGAACTGTGATGTTGATATCAAGTTTACCTTTTTGTGAGGTCAACTCAAGGGGGTAATTCATATGAGCTTTAGAGGAAGGACGTTTGAGGTAGTCATTCATGTCCTTACCGTTAATTGTAATCTTGCCAGCGCCTTGGGACAGAAAAATACGGGCAGCGCTCGTTTTTCTTCTTCCGGTTGCATAAAATATTTTAGCAGCAGCCATATTCAGTGATCTCCTTGAAGTCGACTATAGAACCTGAGGGTTTTGTGCTTGATGGGGATGTTCGCCACCAGCATAGAGTTTGAGTTTAGTTATCATTTGTTTACCCAATTTTGTTTTTGGAAGCATACCAGAAACAGCATCTTCTAAAATAAAAGTGGGGTTCTTCTCTAACATTTCTTTTGCTGTTGTCTCTTTGAGTGAACCAAAGAAACGAGAACGGCGGAAATATTTTTTATCGAGCCATTTGTTACCCGTCATTGTCACTTTATCAGCATTGATCACAACGACCATGTCGCCTGTATCAACAAAAGGAGTATAGGTGGGTTTGTTCTTACCAGAGAGAATCATGGCAATTTTTGTAGAAAGACGACCAACGCTTTGGCCTTTAGCATCCACAAGGAACCACTGACGGTTATTATCAACATCTTCTTTTCTTGCATTCCATGTTTTCATACGTTTCAACCTTGATATAAAATGAGAGTGAAAACCTTTATAATTTTCGGCACTTATTGTCAAGGTCCTTGGGGTAGCGGACTTGGGCTAAAAAGAGACCCTGAGCCGGAGCCGGTGCTGGAACTAATTGTCTATTCTGACTGGATAATATCTTAAGAAACTCAGATTCTGACGCCTTTTTTTCATGCAGGGCAATAAGAGTGGCCATAATATTTCTCACCATTTGTTTGAGAAAGCCGCTCCCTTGGATCTGATAGACCAAAAGCCCCTTTTTCTTCATAAACCAGCGACTTTCGGTGATCTCGCGAATGGTTGAAGACACTTCAGTTCCCTTGGATTGAAAGCAGGCAAAATCGTGACTTCCGATCAAAAGATCGGAGATTCTTTGTAAATATTCTACATCAAGGGGTTTGTGATACTGCCAGGAGAAACGATCTCTAAAAGGATTGGGGCGCGGTTGGTTATAGATTCTGTAGATATAGGTTTTACTTTCCGCAGATATTTGGGCGTGAAAATCGGAGGGCGCTTCTTCAAGTCGTTTAACCACCAGAGCCGATGGAGTCATGCGCTGAAGTCGATATTTTAACTTACTTAAATCCCGAGTTTTTGGAAGATCGCAGTGTGCCCATTGATTAAGGGCATGAACCCCTCGATCTGTTCGGCCAGAACCCACTACCGAAATCGGTTGGTCATAAATTTTTGTGAGTATTTTTTCAAGCTGACCTTGAAAGGTTTGATCGGTTTGGGGTTGCTTTTGCCAGCCCATAAAATCGGTTCCATCATAGGCGAGAAGCATGCGAACGCGCACAAAATTCGGATCAGAAGCCAAGGGCAAAGCCACCAGTGATCATATTCGAAGAAAAATCTTTGCGGCTGTCCAAACCAACAACTTGTTTGTACTGCAAATCTAACCAACTTTGGGTTACACCATAATCCGATCTTAAATTGGTATCTCCAATGAGTTTAGTCAGAGAAATCATAAGACCTGCGCTCGCGGTGACCGTTGGTGCTCCGCCAAAGCGAGTGCTTTTGCCATCAGAGCGATTTTCTACAAAACCAAAATAGCCAGGGCCGGCCTCAAGATAAGGGGTCACATACTGGACCGTCCAAATTTGAAACTTGTAACCTAAAGAAACCGTGGTGGGAAAAATAAAAAACTGAAAACGCTCTTTAGGTGCAAAGCCAACATCGGTGGCAAACTGACCCGAGCCCTCGGCGGAAGTAAAGCCCCAACCCAGCTTGACATAAAATTCATTCATCAGCTTCCAATCGTATTCGAGCCCAAAGACAAACTGACTGGAATTGGTATAAATATCTCTGTAACCTCGGCTGGAATTGCTACTTCCTCGAATGTCAGGAGGGCCATAAACTCCACCCCTTAAGTAAAAAGTGTTTTGGGTGACATCTTCATCAGAGCTGTAAACATAAGAGCCATCAGCTTCAATTCTGAGGGGTTTTTCGCCAATCACATGATCTGTGGTTTTCCGATTGGTTTTGGGCGAGTAATAATAGCCGCCCTCATCATCCGACTTGATGGGTTTTTCAACCCCCTCAATCGGTGGGCGCTTTTCAGACTTGGTGGTGTCGTAATAGTAACTTCCATCGGAACCGATTCGGTACGGTTGCTGAACCCCTTCTATCGGAGGTCGTTTCCTGGTTTTTTTTTCGGTGGAGTAGATATAAGCCCCTCGATTGTCTTTACGAAGGGGTTGTTCAACATCGAGAATGGATTTTTTTTGGGTTTTTGGGTAGGGGTACTCGGGCTCTGGTGGTTCTTCTGAGAAAATAAGAGGAGCCAAGCAAAAAAGCAGTTCAATCATTCTGCTCTCCCTTTTTTTGTCAGAATGAAGCCGCTTACGAGGGCCATAATTGCAGCAAGAAGGATCATGGGATAATGAAGACTCAGGTGTGCGAATAACCAAAAAGGCCAAAGTACAAAGCGAGTGATGGCTTGGCGATGGGGATGGGACCGAATCCAAGAAGCCATTGGGGGGCTGTTGGAATAGTAAAATGAAATGATCGAGCGACCCAAAGAGTTGGTTTTTAGATATCGATTTCTGAATTCTCGAAAAGTTTGAACTTTAGGCTTAAAAGGAGTGCCGTAAGCGGCAGTCGTTATAAAACAATCAAACTCATCTTGAATCAGACCAAAAACTTCTTGGGGTTCGGCAAAGTGACAGTTGTTTTGCCATTCATCGTTATAACATTCTGAATTGTCATCAATCGCAAGAGCATCGTTGTGCTGGGTGATGAGTCCGACGTTATTGGCTTGATCAACAACACCAACGGCAAAACGATATTGAGTGTTGTTTTGTAAACCAGTGACTTCGTTTTTTTCAAGGGAAATGGCTTTGACACCATTGACACAACTTTGACTTGTGTTTCCAACCAACAAATCGGTGGAGGGTGAGGTTTTATCGGGTGAACCTTCGGTGGCTAATTGATAATAAACCTTAAGGGCTTGAATTTGAGCACTGGAATCAGGAACATTCGGAAAAGAGCAGTCAGTACGAACGTTTTCGACAAAAACTTTGGAATCCCCTGGGTAGGCCGTAAAGTTACAAGCCCCAACGGCTGGATCTGATGAGCCAGAGATGCAAAGATCAGTTGTTGCGCCAGAGAGTTTGGCCATGGAGATTTCGACTTCGTTGGAGAACTCACCTTCTTCTAGAGTTCCGTTACCAATGGGGTTTATGGCCGGAGGGTTCCCGGTAGAAACACCAGCGTCAATTCCAATTCGAATGCGTCGGCGAGTAGGGGCAGTAAAAACGGCCGATTCATCACAGCTGGCTGCTTTAAAAACTTTAGTACAAATTTCACTCCACGGTATTTGAATACTAATAGTGGTGTTGGCGGGCACAACCACTCCTGAAGCAAAGCCGGAAAAAGTAAGATTAGCCTGAGGAGGGGTCTGTCCCGGATTAATATCATCAGTCACGAGAATTTGCCCGGCCGTGTCTGAAGTAAAGGTGACAATAAAATTGAGATTGTCGTGGATACGTCGAGTGTTGCAGGCACCAGTTGAAAGATTTGAGGCACAGCTATTACAAACACTATTTGAGACTGGGTTATCACATGTACCCGATAAACCACCATAAATAATGTTGGTCGATAAGGTGATATCCCCAAAAATTCGACCTTCAGCTCGGGAATAGCTTTCAGGACCAAAACTGATGATTGTAATCAAAGCCATGGCCGGCTGGGTTATGACGAGAAAAAAGGCAATAAGTGAGAGGCGAAAAATCATCCTGTTAAGAATGTCATGCTCCTAGCAGCTTGTCAAAAATCCTTTCAGCAATCAATAGGCCATTTGAAGCTGCCCCTCGGTAAAGATTATCGGCCAAAACCCACATCATCCAGGTGTTTTCAAAACCACTGTCTTTGCGTAATCGAGAAACGAAAGCGTCGGACTCACCGCTGACTTCTTTGTAAGAATGAAAAAGTTTTCCTTTGTCCTCGCTTAAATAACGAATGTAAGGAGTTTCAGTCAGAGTGGATTCAATTTCAGAGCGACTCACATTTTTTTCAAAGGTGACCCAAACCGCTTCACCGTGACCATTGAGAGTGGGAACGCGGACGGTAAAAGCCGATACTTTCAACTGGGGTAAAGAAAGAATCTTTTTTGTTTCATTCATGATTTTAACTTCTTCAGAACAAAACCCCTCTTCATCAAGTGAACCAATTTTGGGCTGACATTCGAAAGCGATGGGAGGATTAAAGTTGAGTCCTTTTCTGGGCTCACTTCCTTTGAGAACATCAGTCGTTTGATTAATTAAATCTTCAATTCCCTCTTTACCAGCGCCACTCACCGATTGGTAACTGGCCACGCGAACTTGCGTGGGTGAGAATTTTTTGAGGGCATTAAGAACCATCACAAGTTGTATGGTGGAACAATTGGGATTTGCAATCACCCGTGGTTTGAGAGGATCTTTGATTTCATCAAAGTTAATTTCAGGAACAACCAGGGGCGAGTTGGAATTCATGCGAAAGGCCGCAGAGTTATCAACCGCAATCGCCCCCTGGGCAACAGCTTTCGGGGCCCATTCAAGACTGATTGGATCGCCCGAAGAAAAAAATACGACGTCGAGATTTTTAAAGCAATTTTCCTCAAGAACGCGAACCTTAAAAGTTTGATCGCGAAAAGAGATGGATTGGCCAAGGGATTTTTCGCTGGCAAAAAGACGAAGTTCTTTAAAGTCGTATTTTGATTTTTCAAGGAGAGTGCGAAAGGTTTCTCCCACAAGACCAGTTGCGCCAACAATACCAACAGAGAGTTGCTTTTTCATTTTTGAGCCCTTACTTTTTCTTATTTCTTATTTCTTATTTCTTATTTCTTATTTCTTATTTCTTATTTCTTATTT
>JBGSSY010000305.1:0-7298 GCA_041736775.1 Bdellovibrionales bacterium
ACGTGTGGTTGGGAAAAAGCTTAGTCTCTTGAACCAGAACCTTGTGATGGTTTATCAATGATGGGTGGAGTTATGGGATCACCGCAATGTCCACTCACAGCACCATTTTTGTCCACAGAACAAGGTGTTACTGGGTCAAACACCGCCGGTGGCGGAGCAATAGGTGGTGCAATAAGAACAGGTCCACTCATGCAAGCGGCATACATTTCAAAGCCCAATCGACAGGTGGCCATGGCCATAGATTCATTCATATTCCAACCATGGTCACAATTAGCATTCATCTTTCTGATGACACAGCGACAAATCAAACCTTCAGCCTGGCTGATGTTATCAGCATTTGAACAACGGGCTCCTACATTATCAGTCATAAAAAGACCATTTCGTTTAAAGTTATTAGCCACAAGTCTCATTCTCGCATCAACATTTCTTGGCATTTTCGGGCACATTGCCCCTCTAAAACCATTTCTTCGGTCAGCGGCTCTTGGGAAAAAAGGACTGCCTATATGATTTGTCGCTTTTGCTGATCTTATACAGCGAAGTTGAGGTGGCATTGAAGCTTCAGCAGCAGAAGCTGCACCGACAAAAGCAAACATTCCCATTAAAGGTAGAAACCAAGCGGCATGGGCTTCTTCAATAAAAAGCGTTCTTGAAACAGTTTTTTGTTTTAAAACTCCAATAATTTCATTGTAGGCCGACAAAAAACTTTTTCCAGTTTTTAGATAGACTGTTTTACCGTTAAGGTTAAAAGTTTTATTTTCTTGGTTGATATCGCTGAGCCAAAATTGCAATTTTCCATTGAGTCGGAAAGCCACTTTATTTTGATCCACTTCGAATCTCCAAACCGATTTAGCCGCAGGAGCTTTGACTTGATTATAGACTCGATCAATTTGACGATGATCTTCCTTGGTTTGAAACATATCTTTCAAAGTGACAACGGCTTCTTCAAGTTGCAACTCTGCATTGAGGACCTCCACATGACTTTTGAGATCCGATGCCTGAGCTTTCGAAAACAACAACATCACTGCGAGTACTGACAATGTTTTGATTAGGGTTTTCATACCTTTTTCCTTTTTTTAATTATTTAAGACACACCTCTTTATCGGTGAGGAGAAAAACAACTTTAATGGATTAGGATTCTTAAGCGGCTTTCTGCTTTTGATCTCGACAGAGGTCGTAGAGATTGAGATAGGACTGCACCATAGTCTCGACTTCAAAGAGACGATGAAAGCGTTGTTGAGCACTCTCACCCATCTTTAGTCTAAGGGCGTGATTTTTCGTGATGGTATTGATCGCATGAGCGAGTGCTACTGAATCCTGGGGTTCAACCTCAAGTCCTGTGACTCCCTTTTCGTTCACCCAGGGTACTCCGGATTTAAGATTTGTTGTGATCACTGGTTTTCCACAAGACATCGCTTCAATCAACACTATACCAAAAGCTTCACTCTCATCCACCGAAGGTAAAACGAGTGCATGACAGCCATGAAGATACGCTGCAAATTCAGTATCATCCTTAACGGCCCCGACAAAATGAACCTTTTGATCAAGCCCTAAAATTGTTTTTTGCTCTTGCCAAACTTCAAAACGAGGCCCCTCACCAATGATGACTAGGTTTTCTTCGACCGACGTCATTGCTTTCAATAAAATATCAACACCTTTATAGGGGACAAGTCGCCCCACAAACAAAAGGTAATCCCCAAATTGCTCTTTGATTCTTTTTAACTCATGTTTCATCGTCAGGGTCGGTTTTGCGTGTTTGGCCCGAATACCAAAGGGAATAACCACAGATTTTTCTTTAAAATTTTTTAAACTTGCAGAGTACTGAAGGTGATGGGGTGTTGAAACTGTAATTCGATCCGCTCTCAACAATAATTTTTCAGAAACCGGCTGATAGATTTTGAACAGTTTTTTTTGGCGAACCACATCGCAATGATACGTAACAATCAAAGGCTTGTGGATATCCTGCAATAGAAAAGAAAGTTCCGCGAGCGGATTAGGAGTATGAACTTGGACAATATCGGCCCATTCAAACCATTTTTTAGCATTCCATATGAGGGATAATGTCAGGGGCTGAGAAAAGGCAACACCCATACGGGGAAGGCGAACAACCTTGACTCCTTCAACCCAATCTTCCTGGTAGCTCCAGTTTTCATTCGAACAAAGAACGACAACTTCATGACCGGCCTTCACTGTCCCTGATGCCAGCTCAAAGATCACTTTTTCTATACCACCTTTAAAGGGTTCATAATATTTGCTCACATGCAAGACTTTCAATTTTAAACCCTCGGACAGCTGGTAACGTGAAGACAACTCAAATTCAGATTTTATTATCTGTCATTTTTACTTTTTTTTTAAGATGAGCTGGTCCCAATTTCGAGAATTCGGCACTTTGTCTAACTCGGCAAAAAAATCACTCTCTTTAGTCCTGACCTTGCTTTAAAAAATTTTAATATCCGCTTAGAATAGAGTCATATCTCTACCAAGGTCAGCTGATGACCAGAAGAGATCTTTTCTTTTTGCAGAGGGAGTTTTCTGTGATTTTTCAGTTGAGTGTTCTCACTTTTCTTTTTTCACCCTTGGCCTTCTCCTCGCTCACTTTGGAACAAGGTTCTTATGCGAACCGCACTCATGTCGATACTGTTTTAAGAACGGCTAATCTTAATTTCACATATAACGGCTGTGACCCCTACCCTTCTCCTGAACGTGTTCGTTTAGTGATCGATGGAGACTGTCGATCAGCGGCTCAATCCAGTATTGCACAAAATTTAGGTCAAACTCCAATGGAAGCTCGTGTTGGAGAAGTGATCGCTCAATACGATGAAAATGCGAATACCAATTGTGCAAACAGGATCACTCGCCGTCTTCACACGAATCTTTCATTGATTGGGATCTATGAAGATTTTCTTAAAAAAGGGTGTTTTCCTTCACACCTAGTGATCAAAGACGGGACAAGTCCCGACAACCGCCGTATCTGGAAAGCAGAAAGTAACAAAAGTCTTTGTCGCTTACCCGAAACTCGTATTACTAAAAGTGGATTCCCTACAGAAGACCATAATTTTTTTAATCTGACCGCCAACGACAACGGTTTTAAAGTGGGCGATCATACCCAATATCGCTTCGATCATAATGCCAAGCAGTGGTGTGTAAAGTACCAGGAAAATCCCGAAAAGTGTGGCCAGTGGCCCAGTCCCCTTCCGCTGGCCTATGAAGACAGTGGTGACAAACGAATTCATTTAAAAGCGACAGTGAGCTTAAGTCCTGACGGAACAGCCAGTCTACGCGCCATTAATAAAACCTATAAAACACAAGCTGAACTTTTTAACGATCAAAAAAATGGTTTACTCACCCAAACTGACAAAGCCAAAGGACGAATTGATTATCACACCTGGAGAAAACCCAACGGACTGATCAGAGCCATTGCACGCTCTTATGAAACAGATGAGCCCCACGCCAATCACCAACGTTCATTAAACTTTTTTGCACGCAACGTTTTTGGCGTGGGAGTAACAAATTCATGGTGTTCTGAAGAACATTGTTTTCTTGGTGTTGACGACGAAAATTTAAGACCTTCTCTCTGCGGAACTTCACCAAAAATAGAAATGTCACGTGGCGGAAACGGTAACACTTGTCATTCTTGCGTCGGCATCACTCCCGGACATTGTGCCATTGAAGAACCCGAAGTCGCTATCGTACGAGAAAAGCTTTTACAAGACGAACAATTCACCATTCAAAACACGGGCGAGTATAAGTTGGGACAAGATATTGAACGCGGTTTAGCAAAAAACTATGAGCGCGTGGTTACAAATCCTAAAAATCCCGGCTGCCACCAAGGCTATGCACCTTCATTTTACGATGTTTTCGATACAGGTAGAGCCACAGGTGTAGAAACTCGATCGATTAACCAGCAGAACCAAGCACTCTAAAGCGCCACTCAATTTAAATAAAGAGGTTTCATTTCCTCATAGGTTTTGACCATTTGTTCACGAACTTGGTCTTTGAGTTGTTTAACCTGTTCAGGATTATATCCCTTGAGATCCATAGCGGGAAGTATTCGCATCCCCACTTTTTGTTTAAATCGACTTGTATTGATGAAGACAGAGCCATTGGGAAGACAACGATCCACTCCACAAAGCACAACCGGGACAATGGGCATTTTAGCATTGATCGCAAAAAGGAAGGGGCCACTTTTAAAGTCTTTGATTTCATCACTCTTTCTTCTTCCACCTTCTGGTGCCAAAGCAAAAGCCTCACCCTTTGCAACTCGCTCTTCGGCTTGACGGTAGACTTCAAAAACTTTGCTGCGATTTTCACGGCTAATGGGAAGAGTCCCAGAGAGAGTTATGGCATAACCAAAAATCGGAATCTTAAAGAGTGAACTCTTGGCTCCGAAACGAAAACTTTTGGGAGATTGAGAAAACAACACAGGAATATCAAGGTGGCTGCTATGAGTGAATAGATAGAGAAAGCCCGTATCCTGAGGAATATTTTCAACCCCACTCAACTCAACTTCAATACCAGCAAGTTTAACCATGGTCTTACACCAATAATCACGAATAAACCAATCCACCCAAGATCGGGGAGCTTTAATGAGTAAAAGGGAAATCACAAAAAGGGAGGAAATAAAGGTATGAATAACAACAAAGAAAATAAAAAGCAGGGCTCTTAACCAAAGAAATATTTTGAACATCCAATTATCTTAACTGATCCAAGACTTTGGTCAATGCGCGCTGAAAAAGGAAGCTCAATCTGACTTCTCTTGTTATCTGGTTTTTATCAGTGGTTAGGACAACGAGTCCCCTGAAGCTTATTCATGGTCCAAAGTCAGCCGACGATTATTTTAGTCGCTGATTGAAAATACCGAATAAAAACAAAGTGTTTTGAAAAATCAAGGAATCAGGATCAAGATGAATTTAAATGAATTGATGGATAAATTTGGCAACCGTGTCAGCGAGCCTGTGTTCCAACTCAAGGAACAGTCCTTCTCTCTCCAAAACCTGATTACATTTGTGGCCCTGGTATGGGGCTTTGCTTGGCTTGCAAAATGGATTGAGAAATTAATTCACAAATCTTTGCTCTACAAGGATATTGACCCTGGTATTAAAGGATCCATAGAAAGGTTCTCTCGATATCTGATTCTCTTTTTTGGTCTCTTTATCAGCTTAAGCTCCATCGGAGTGAATTTAAATACACTCACTGCCGTCGGTGGAGTTCTTCTGTTAGGGATTGGTTTTGGTTTGCAAAACATCACCCAAAACTTTGTCTCAGGGATTATCATTTTACTCGAACGACCCATCAAAAAGGGTGACATCGTCAAAGTTGGAGCAACTTCAGGACGAGTTTTAGATATCAAAGCCCGCTCAACCCTGATTCTCACTCGTGATGATGTGGTAATCATTGTTCCCAACTCTTCTTTTATTTCAGAACCTGTCATTAACGACAGCTTTTCTGGTGATAAATTACGCCTCAGTGTCGACGTCAGTGTTGCCTATGAAACAGACATTGATAAAGTGACTGACGTGCTTATGGCCGTTGCCCTTCGGCATGATCGAGTGCTTAAAACTCCTCCACCCACGGTGATACTCAAAAGTTTTGGTGAATCTGGATTGATGTTTGAACTTCGAATCTGGACCAATGAACTGTGGTTTTCAGACATTATTTTATCAGATCTTCGTTGTGACATCGTCAAACGATTTAGAGATCGACAAGTGACAATTCCCTTTCCACAAAGAGATCTGCATTTTAAATCGGATTGGACAGAGGCAAGAACTTTACTGGGTTCAACATCGACTTCTTCAATCGATCAAAAGTAATTTTTTAAAATTACTGACTCAATACAGCAAGTACTGCATTTCCTTAATTTAATAAGCAAACTATTGAGGATAGTCGAACTTTGATGATGCTCTCATTCAGACACAATCAAGGCTCGCAAAAAAGATGATAACTTGAAGGAGGAATCGTGAACAAATTTTTAGGTATTATTTTAACATTGGCCTTTGTTGCTTGTAGTTCTGCAGAAAAAAAACAAGTTGAAGCCGAAATGGCTCAACCCACAACTGAAGCCGCTGCCGTTGCTCAAGAAGAAACAGCAAAATCCACTGGAAAACAAGACGATGGCAGCATCTCCACTTGCACCATGGAAAGTGACACTCGCGTGATTGAAGTGAAAAAAACCGAAGGTGGCGGTTGTGAATTGTTTTACACCAAATTTGGCGAAGCCAAATCGGTTGCCTCTGCTGGTTTTGGAACACAGTACTGTGAAGAAGTAAAAGAGAGAATTCAGAGCAACCTCGTAAAAGCCGGATTTGCGTGCAAATAAATTGGAGCGCAATTCTCAAAGGACAATCCCATTGGATTGTCCTTTTTTTTGTCTTTTTTTTGTCTTTGACCATCAAGACAACAGCCGATGCTCGCTCAAAATGGGGACTTGGACTTGGAACCGGTTGGCTTCCTGATTACCCTGCGGCGGCTCAAGGTCGACAAAGATATTTAATATTTCCCGTCTATCGCGGACGATTCTTTCGAGTCGATCGTGTCACAGGTGTTTCCGGAGAAGTTTACAATGATTCACGTGTCGATTTTTCTTGGAATTTTATTTTTCAATTTCCCACCGACTCGGAATTGATTCCCGTTAGAAGAGGTATGCAAGACCTGGATTGGGTTTTGAGCTTGGGTCCAGAATTAAAATACTTTATTTATCGCTCCCAAAGCCACAAATTTTATTTTCGTTTTCCTATTCGTCAAAACACTTGTACCAATTTTAGTAGCCGTACACGTTTCTGTGGCATTGCTTTTAACCCTGGTTTTCGCCATACCTATTGGTCCAATTCAATGGGTGAATTTACAATTCGTGCCGAAGCTTTTTCTGACAGCAGTGAATATCAGCAGTATTTTTTTCAAGTCAATCCTCAACAAGCCACTCCTGATCGTGAAGCTTTCCATGCCCGCGCGGGATTTTTAGGTTTTGTTTATGGTCTTTTTCACTCTCTGCCTTTTGAAGGTTGGGATCTTTCGTCCGCAGTGAGTCTTTATGATTATAGTCTTGCGATTAACCAAAGAAGTCCGCTCTTTGTTCATAAAACAAATGTCTCAGTTTTTTTTGCAGTGACGATTGATCTTTAAAAGGATTTCAGTTTTTGAATCAGAAATTCAAGAGTCTTCTGAACCGGCAATGACTGGGTCCGATTTTTAACAAAGGCCAAACTGATCTTGTTAATCGAGTCTTTTCCTTTGGCGTCAAACTCGTGGAGTTTATAACCTTGTTCAAGAAGTTTCTCACCATGATGTCCTGGAAGTACACCAAC
>JBGSSY010000308.1:0-4569 GCA_041736775.1 Bdellovibrionales bacterium
CGGAGGTGGCGGTGCACGCAGTGACGGCCCTGATGGTGCGACCACTTCACAAGGTGGAGTCGGTGGCAGTGGCGTTGTTATTGTGAGATACCTGACACCTTAAATTGTTATTCAATTTATAATTACGCTCTGTTTTATACAGCCGAGTTGTGGCATCAGTTTAGGTCTGTGAATTTGTTTTCAAGGTTAAGGAAAGAAAAAGCTATTTTCTAGATGAATCTAAGCCCCCTCCCCCGCCCAAAAGGGCCGCACCATTCAAGGCCGAAGGCCTTTTGGGTTTTTTATACATAAAATGTTATGTTCTATTTACAGAGCTAATTGGCGGATTCACAGATCTTCAAGCTTTGGAGGATGCCAATACACTCAATGATAAGTTGAACAAGGTTTATTAGAAACAGTTTCCACCTAAAGGTTTTTGAGTAAGCTTTCTTAAAATATTATTATTATTTTTTAGATCTTCTCTATCTTTATAATCAATGACATCAACATCCCACCAAATAAAAGAAGCCAATAAATCACGGTCAATGCCGCTTACTCTCATTGTGCTCATGTCAACCTCAATACCATATGAGACCGCTTGTGACTTGATCTTTGCAGCAGCAACGTCTTTGCATTCCAAAATCATAGCAGGAACGATAGAGGCTGTATTTTCATTTACTTCAATTGTTAATGCATTTACTTGCAGTGTAAAAATTATAGCAAATAGAGTTAGAATTATTTTTTTCATTTAGAAACCTCCAAAATGTTTAAGTACACCGTTTACATAAGCAAGTTTCGTTCTCAACTGACAAACACTCTTTTTCCTCCATGTTCGATTTGGCACATTCTGGCCGAGCAGGAGTAGCGAAAATTTACACAATTGTCTCACTTTCGGCATCAACTTTATCGAAAGTAGTCGTCGCTGCAGCTGGATTCAGAAAATTTGAATAATTGGTGTTATCAATTCCAGAATCCAGAAAGGCAGGGATAAGGAAACATTAAACAGTTTTTAAATAAATTAAAGGCCCCCTCCCCCGCCAAAAAGGGCCGCACCATTCAAGGCCGAAGGCCTTTCGGGTTTTTTATACATAAAATGTTATGTTCTATTTACAGAGTCCCAATTCTTTCGGGTGTCTTTCATGGGATGTGTGGTTCGAATCCGGTGCTGGGGCTTTTTAGAAGAAGAGGATGAGTTCTTGATCGGCGGGGCATCGGGAAGGATTTTTTACTCGAATGGAACGATCGGAAATGTCTTTTGAGTAAAAATAGCTTTCGTCAGAGATCCCCATGAGCATTGTTTGGGAGTCCTTGCTTTCGCAATTTTCAGAAACCTTATTTTGCACAAAATTGAGAAAGCCACTTTCAGCCAAATTGGTCAAATCGCCGTCATCGGTGCTGGTTGAACTGTGAATGGTCATAGTGACAGTCTCAAAAAAGTCGACGACTTTGCATTGGTTTTCTAGGGTTTGACCAAAGCCAACCAGGTTCTTATCAGAATTCCAAAAGACCCGTTCTCCAGACAACTTTTCAATTTTCGACAAATTCTGGTCGCTATTAATGCAACCAGCATCTATGACTTGAAAAAACTCAGCATTTGCAGAAAAGGTCCATAAGAAGACGGCTAGAAAGAAAGTTAGATTTACTGGTATCATTCCTTGCTCCTCTGTGAATGAGTGCAATTTTAACACGTTTTCTTTTTAACCTTAGCAAATTGCCAATTCATTGTAAAAAAAACAAGACAGAGGCTGGCAATGGGATCTTCCCTCCCAAGGAAATAAGGGAAGAGAACTTAATTTCTTTTAGGCATGCGATATCGGGCCCTTGTTTCTCGAGGCAGTTCATTAAAAAAGGAGTAGTAAGACCGCGTAAGACCACTGGGATTGGCGTATCCCCAGTGTTCCGAAATATCAATGAACCTGACGTTGGTTCCTACGGAATGAAGCAGGGTGTGCCTGACACCAATCAGTCGAGTTGCATGAGCCAACTCCTTGAATGTTGTGCCATCATCGACCAGTCTTCGATTGAGAGTCCGACGGGTCAGCCCAAAATGGGAGGCCACGGCTTCCACCATTAAAAAGTACCTGGTTCTTTTTGCAGAAGCACTCCAGCATTTCATAGCCTGCATCGTCCCTTGATTCTCTCTGGAGTCAGGTTAGCCTTTCAAAAATTAATGAGGTAGCGATGAACTCTATTTTCTTTAAATCCCTAGGTGCTCTCTTTTGCTTAATTTTAATGGGCTGTAGTGTTCTGGCCACCCGTCCTGATCGTGAAGTTTCACAGAGCGAACGCTTTAAGGCTTTTAAAAAAGAGAAAGCCCCACTCAACAAGCCCCTGAAGATTTATTGGGACAAACATAGCATTCCTTTTATTGAAGCTGAGACTGATCAAGATTTGGCATTTGGCATCGGGGTTGTCCATGCCCATTTACGACTGGGCCAGCTTGAGATATTGCGCCATATTTCACAGGGACGACTTTCTGAAATTGCGGGCCCTTTGGAAAGTTTAAAAAAAGTCGATGGCTTTTTACGAGCGATTAACTTCAAAGGAGCTGCTGAAAATTCTAAAGACAAAATCAGCCCTGAAGCCTGGGCGTGGACGGTCAGTTTTACCGAAGGGATCAACTGGTATATCGAGCAAATGGAGCAAAAGCCCGTGGATCTTGAAATATTGGACATCGATCCGACACCTTTTCAGCCTCAAGATATTATCACCATCGGTAAACTTATTGGTCTGGATTTATCTTGGGCGATTTATCTGAAGTTCTTAAAAATCAAAGAGAAACCTGACTGGGAAAAATTCTATGAACAAGAAATCAGTTCCCAGACCGAGGCAACATTCACCCATCAAAGTGAAAGTACAGAGAGGATTACAGATCTGCTCAAAAATTTCACCAAATCGGGAAGCAACTCTCTTGTCGTCTCGGGGCAACGTTCAAAAAATAAAAGTGCAATGATCGCCAGTGATCCCCATGTCGGCCTTTTCTTGCCCAATTTTTGGTTGCTGATGGGAATTAAGTCCCCTAATTACCATGCGGTCGGACTGATGATCCCAGGGACTCCATTTATCGGCGTAGGTCGCAATCGTCATATCGCTTGGGGGGGCACCAACATGCGCGGAATAAGCAGCCATCTTTATCGCATTCCCAAAGATCGCAACCAAGTGCCAGTGACTCTACGCCAGGAAGTGCTTAAAAGAAGATGGTGGAACTCAACCAAAATTGAAATTCAAGAGACAAATTATGGTCCACTTATTTCTGACTCGAATTTTTTTGATCAGAAAAATAAAAAAGAAGACATCGCCCTCAATTGGATCGGACGCCATGGCTCTGACGAACTCACACCTTTCTTAAATGTGGCGAAGGCCAAAAATTGGTCACAATTTCGAGGGGCGTTTGCTCCTTATCAAATTCCCGCCATGAATATGTTGTATGCCGATGATAAAGGACACATCGGCATGGTGCCAGCCTATGGTCAACCGGTTTTGAAAGATCCCAGTAAAACCCTTGCCCTGATCAAAGACATTGATAATCCCATTGTTGGAATCCTGAAACCGACGGAACAAGAAAACCCTTACGATCCAGCAGTGGGCTATATTGCTTCGGCCAATAACAAACCTTTTTCAAAACCAGCGATTCCATACGGGTATGTTTTTGCCGACAGCCAACGTATCGATAGGCTTAAAACTCTGATGCAAACAAAAGATCCTGTCGATGTGAATTTCTTAAAGACTTTGCAAATGGATGTGTTCTCTAAAAAGGCTTTTGACTTTAAAGAGCTTTTAAAAGCTAAAGTTCCCCAGCTGCAAGAAAAGAAGACCAATTCAATTTACCAAAAGCTTCTCGCTTGGAACGGAGAGTTTCGTGCCGAGAGTGACGGTGCGCCGGTGTTTGAGCTGATTCAATACCAGGCTTGGCAGGATTACTTAGAAGATTTTTTAGGCTCTCCGTCTGAGAAGGAATACCTTGAGGGAAAAAGTGATCCTCTCCCCATTCTCACTCAATGGATTGCAAAACAAAAAACTCAAGAACTGAGTGAGCGCCTTTCAAATTGGATCATGAAATTAAAAAATCAGATACAGAAGACACCCTTGTGGGGCAACTTGCACATCCAAGCTCAAGCATCCCCTTATGGATTGCTGCCCTTGATTGGCAGTCGCTACCAGCGCCCCAGTTATCCCGCCTCTGGGAGTAACGACACCTTATACAAATCGGGGCGTAAGCTCTCTAGCCAACAAGAAAACGTCACCTACGGCTCGAGCGCCAGACATATCAGTGATCTCTCGTCTTTGGACGAAAACTATTTTGTTCTCCATGGCGGGCAAGACGGATGGTTATTTAATGACCAGATCGATGATCAAACAGCCCTATGGCGAAAAGGTGAGTATATTAAAATCCCTTTAAGCCTTGATAAGGTGAAAGGTCAGTTTACAAACTTTGTCCTGACCCTCAGGCCGTAAATAAATGAGAGTAAGGAATTTTGATTAGGTTAAGTCCTCATGTGTTTAAAAAGGAGCTCCTATCTGCTTTGAAATTTTAAAGGCATTGCAGATAGTGAACCATTCCGTTTCGAGCCAATCGTGCCTGTTGTCCAT
>JBGSSY010000314.1:0-4642 GCA_041736775.1 Bdellovibrionales bacterium
TACCAAAGCGATCAAGATCAAAGGTGAGAAGGATAGACAGATGGGTCGAATTTGAAAAACGAAGGTCGTAACGAAGATTACTGCGATGTTCAAATTTTTCATCAGGGTCTCGACCACTTCTCAGAAAAGCTTCTCCTCGTCCACGATGCCAAGTCATTTCATAACCTAATTTTAAATCGTGAGCCCAACTTTCTTGAGGAGAATGTATCAATGTCACCCAGGCATGGGGCAAGAGACTATTTTGTATCACATTGCCAGAAGAAGAAACCCATTGGTTATAGACTTTTTTAACACCAAACCAATCAATAAAATAATCTTTATTCTCGTACTGAAGGAGTACATTAACGCTTTTAAGATCCCAACGTTCACTTCCGTTATCTGTAAATAGATTATCAGATTCAAATCCTTGTCTTAAATCGATTTGCCACTGTAAGTGGTCCCCTCGAGAGCTGATTTGTTTTCTTTGGGTGAGACCAAAAACTGTGTTTTTAAAACTATAAAGGCGGTTATTTTTTGCAAAGAATTGCTCAAGCTTTTGATCGCGTCGAAGAAAAAGCTCAGTAAAATCGTTTTCGTTAAAATATCTCCATACTAACCCTAAGGAGCCTGGCTTTTTAAAATAAGGATCAGCATCTTCACTGCGCCTATTATGGGTAAAGTGAACCCAAGTGTAAAAGAGTCTCAGCTCACTTTTTTCCAATTCAAATGTCGTCGCAATTCCAATAGAGTCATCCTTTTTTAATGTGGCCGGTTGGCCATAAAGCGAGAGATTCAACCAGGGCAAAACTTTGTAAGAGAATTCAAAAACGAGGTTCTGTCTGTTTTCTTCAAAATCCCCATTTTCAAAATACGCGAGCTTAAAATATAGTTTTTCAGCAATCTCTTGGCTAAATTTAAATCGCCCTTGGCTTAAAAAGCGTGTTGGTCCAAGACTCCCCGCCGAGTACTGAAAGACCCTCTCTTGACTGAGCCAACTTGAATAAAAAGAAAGGGGCATCATGAAGGTCAATTTATCGGATTGATATTCCGAATCTATAAATCTGGGTCGCAGGATCTCATTTTGCTCAGATCTTGAATAATGACCATATTCAGGAAACTGAGCCCATAAGGAGGAACTCAACAAAAAAATAAAAAGGAAAAACGTAAAGAAATTGATCATCAAAATAAACAGATACTCTGTTGTTCTTAAGGCTTCAAATAATTTCAGAGAAATAATGTCAATATTTGGAGTTCGAATCTAATCTTTGAGAAGCCAAAAAAAGGTTTTTACTCTTAAGAGGGACCTCCCCCCTCATTTTTCAGATAAATAACCAAAGACATTGAGAAACTGACCAAATCCTATTATGTTACACACAAGGGCTTTATTCGCCATCATTCATCTTTCTAAATAGGGAGTTTATATTAAGATCAAGAAGAAGTTCTGTGTCGAAATATTTAAGACGTTAAATAAGAAAGGTGATTCATGAAAAAATCAGAATTCAAAAAGATTATTAAGAGAATCATCCCCCAACCCTTTTTAAGGGGGTTCAGAAAAATAAAAGACTCTTTGGTTCGCCCTATCCCTCATTTCAATATTTACCAAGAAGCTGTTAAGGATAAACTGGGTTTAGAAATCGGCGGTCCCAGTTCTCTTTTCAAACTTCAATTACCCATTTACCCCCTCGTCAAAAATCTGGATGGTCTTAACTTTTCTTCGTCAACACTTTGGGAAGGAAATATCCAAAAAGGTCTCTCTTTTAATTATTATAAAAATCGAAATGGACAGCAATTCATTTCAGAAGCGACTTCTCTCCTCGAGATAAAAAATGACTCTTACGATTTTGTGGCGTCCTCGAATTGTTTAGAACATGTTGCAAACCCCCTGAAAGCTCTTTTTGAATGGAAAAGAGTTCTTAAAATGAATGGATACTTAATTTTAATTCTTCCCAAAAAAGAATCCAATTTCGATCGTAAAAGATCTGACACCCCTTTTGAACATTTTCTGGATGATTACAATAAGGATGTCGATGAAAAGGATTTAACTCACCTCGATGAAATCCTTCAAACCCATGATTTAGACCTTGATCCCCTCGCGGGAAATTTTGAAAATTTTAAATTAAGGTCTCAACAAAACTTGACCTACAGAGGACTGCATCACCACGTTTTCAACCAAAAAACCATACAGCAATCACTCGATTTTTGTGGATTCGTGACCCGTGATTTCTCTGTTACCGAACAGGACTATATTGTTTTAGCCCAGAAGTTCATCCATTGAATTTTCATTTTAATGAAAGTTCAATGGAACCCATAATTTTTAAAGATCAATCGGGTCTCGACTGATCGGACAAGTCATACAGTGTCCACCGCCACGTCCCCGACCGAGCTCGGCACCAGGAATCGTAATCACTTCAATCCCTTCTTTACGAAGAAGAGTGTTGGTGTAGGTATTTCGATCATAAGCAAAGACCACCCCAGGAGAAGCACAAACCAAATTGGCTCCAGAATCCCACTGAGTTCTTTCTCTCATATAAGCGTTGCCACCCGTTTCGACAACTCGAATTTTTTTGAGGTTAAGAGCTTCACGAACAGCCTCCGTCCAACCCTTTTCATTGGTTCGAATGTCAAAGCGACCATTTTTGCCAGGACGAATACTGTAAGCAGAGATTGAGTTCACAATATCAGGATAAATAAGAACGCAATCCCGATCTGCAAAAGTGAAGACAGTATCCAAGTGCATAGCGGCTCGAAGTTTTGGCATTCCGGCAACAAGAACATGGTCAACAACATCTTGGTCAAACAAGGCTTTAGCCAGCAGTGCAATTCCTTGGTGTGAAGTGCGTTCGGAAAGTCCGACCAAAACGGTACGGTTGCCAATCGGCATAACATCTCCACCTTCTACAGTGGCAAGACCACTGTGTTGTTCGGGATTTCCCCACCAAACTTTTACTTTTCCAGCAAAATCAGGGTGGAATTTATAGATGGCCGTGGTGAGGAGGGTTTCATCTTGGCGAGCGGGCCAATAAAGTGGATTGACCGTGGTTCCGCCATAGATCCACGAAGTTGTATCACGAGTGTAAAGTGTATTGGGGAGTGGCGAAATCAGATATTGGCTAATTCCATGGGACTGTCGAATGAGTTTAAAAAGGTCAGTTGAATGAGTCACTCCTTTAAATTCCTCGACGGATAGTCCTCCGATGAGAATTTGAGCTAACTCAGTACTGGCGACATCATTCAAGTAAGCTCGTACTTCGTCCATAAGCTCAAGTCCCACCTCGTCAGCCGTAACACGATTATCGAGAATCCACTTTCTGGCTTCAGGGATGTTGACGGTCTGAGCAAGAAGATCGTGCATTTCAACCACCTCAACGCCCCGATCTCTGAGTTTCAAACAAAATTCAAGATGGTCTCGTTTGGCGGCCTCAACCCACATGACATCATCAAAGAGTAAGTCGTCACAATTTGACGGGGTTAATCGCTCGTGAGCTCTACCAGGCGAGCAAACTAAAACTTTTCTTAATTGACCAACTTCTGAATGAACTCCAAATTTTATTTCTGACACTAAAACTCCTTGAGATTATGGGGTGATCTGATGGGTTAACAAGGCGATTAGTCCAATAGCCGCACCAAAAGTGACTGCGGCGAAGATGACCTTCTCATAACCTCTAAAAATAACTAAATTTTGCTCACGTCTTGCCCAAATATACAAAACTGTTCCCGGGGCAATCAGGAGAGTAACCAAAATAATGTACTTAATCCCCGCCGCCAAAAACATAATTAAAGTGTAAGCAACAGCAATTAGTGAAATCCTAAAATCAACTTTAGCCAATGGGGCTTCATTTTTTTTGTAACCATCAAGACGAAAAGCCATTAAACAACCGTAACCCGCCACCAAAAGATAGGGAATAAGTGAAGTGACAGAAGCCATATTGAGCATGAACCAGAAGGCATCACTTGACCAATAGGTTGAAATAATAAAAAGAGAAACAAGGATATTTGAAATAAGAAGTGCTGATGAAGGAACTTTATTGGAATTTTGTATCGCAAAAAAACGAGGCATATCTTTTGATTGAGCCGCGGCAAAAGGAATTTCTGCGCAGATAAGAGACCAAGCCAGAAAAGCTCCAAGAACAGAGACAAGAACCCCTAGGGAGATAAAGACACTCCCCCATCGCCCCACTAAATTTTCAAGAGCCCCTGCCAGAGACGGATTGGTTAATGCTGCAATTTCTGCTTGAGGAGCATTTCCATAAGGCAGCATAGTGACTGCAAGCATGAGGCCTGTCACTCCAAGAAAACCTAACATTGTCGCTCGTCCCACATCAGCGCGGGTTTTTGCATATCGAGAGTAAACGCTTGCTCCCTCAATACCAATAAAGACAAAAACCGTGATCAACATAGTGTCACGAACTTGATCAAACAATGACTTTTCAGGCATACCAACTCCACCAAAAAAGTTTTCTTTAAATTGGTCAAAGTTAAAGGCAATGATCATAAAAATAAGTGCAACGATGATGGGAATGATCTTTGCGATTGTGACCACGGTATTCACAAAGGTTGCACTTTGTACACCGCGAATGATCATGAAATGAAAAGCCCAAATCCCGAAAAGTGAGGTTAAGATGGCAAAAACAGTACTGCCGTCACCAAAGCCAGGAAAGAAATT
>JBGSSY010000323.1:0-5475 GCA_041736775.1 Bdellovibrionales bacterium
GAATAAAGGCGGCATTAAAGTTTTTCTTTTTAGCTGTTGAATAATACTCGCTTTGTATCACTACCGCACTTTTTAATACTCCCAGCATTTTATCGCTGAACCAACGATCAAAACTGGAGTTGATATAAAACAGGGAGATAAAAAACATCAGTGCCGTTGGCACCACACTAAAGACGAGAAAGCTTGCGATCAAGCGAGAGCGAAGAGAATTGCCAATCCAACCCGAACCATTATTCACAAATGCTTTAAATAGATTTCTGAGTATGAAAAAGCTTAAAAGCAAAAGAAGAATGAGATTGAAGTTGATAAGACCAAAAAAGAACAAGGATTGGTTGAGGGGGAGCTTTTCACCTAAACTAAAAATTTTAATTTCAAACCAAGCCAAAACACAAAAAGAAAGAGCAAGAAATATTGTGAGCGAAATCTCGCGATTTTTTTTTCGGGTTTCAAGCTGAGGGGTTTGCATTAGCTCAGAGTCTTTAGGCCCTTAAGTACCTGCAACATATGGAGGGCGACCTCAGCCGCTTCAAACCCTTTGTTGCCTTTTTTGCCGCCAGCACGGGCTTCCGCTTGGGGTCCGTCTTCGGTGGTCAAAACTCCAAAAGCCACGGGTTTATTAAACTCGAGCATCAACTGAGAACAACCTCTCTCAACGGAACGACAAACATAATCAAAATGTGCGGTTTCACCACGCACAATAAGGCCAAGGGCGATAACAGCATCACATTGGGAATTCATCAAAAGATTTTTTGTCACCAATGGAATTTCGACCGCGCCGGGCACATAAACTTGAGCGAATGGTTTAAGTCCCCACTTTTCAAGACATTCGATCGCTCCAGCTTCAAGTTTTTTTGTGATTCGTTCATTAAAAAGTGAGGTAACGATGGCGATTTGTGCAGAAATTTTTAAATCCGGTTGTGAAGTGATGATCGGCACGTCCGTCTCCTTTTAATTGTAAACTGGGTCTGAATCCATTTCTAACGAGCTTAGCCCAGAAGTCTCACAAGGGGCAACATCAACAATTTCAAGGCCAAAACCTTTGAGTCCAACGTTGTTGGGTTTTTTATGGGCAATAAGAATCATTTCACTAACCCCAAGAGAACGAAGAATCTGGGCTCCTATCCCATACTCTCGGGGATCCATTTTACGAGACCCCGATGGAGTGGGATTTTTGAAGGCCTCCACTTGTTGAGAGATAACTGATTGTTGACCTTCTTTACGAAGATAGACAAAAAGAGCACTTTCTGACTGAGCCATCACTTGCAGAATATTTTGAATTCGGGTTGAAGAATCAAAAGGGCCACCGGCAAATACATCACCTAAAACATTTTCAACTTGTACGCGTACTAAAGTGGGTTTGTTTTTTTGAATACTGCCTTTTTGAATCACAATGTTTTCTGAACCATCTAAAACATTTTGAAAAACTTTGACTCGAAAGTCTTTACTCATAGGATGAGGAAGGGGTTCGTTGACCACTTCTTTTATTAAGGTCTCAGTCTCAAGTCGATAACTGATCAAATCTTCAATGGTGCCGACTTTAAGATTAAATTTTTGTGCAAATTCTTTCAGGTCAGGAAGACGGGCCATAGAGCCATCCTCTTTCATGATTTCACAAATTACAGCCGCAGAATTAAGCCCCGCCAGTCTTGCCAAATCAACACTGCCTTCGGTGTGTCCCGCTCGTTTCAGTACCCCACCCCTTTGGGCACGAATCGGAAAAACATGACCCGGCATAATGACATCACTGACTTCAGCACTGGGGCTTGAAGCCACACGAATAGTATGGGCGCGGTCGGCTGCAGAAATTCCAGTGGATACACCACTGGAAGCTTCAATACTCACAGTAAAAGCGGTTTTGTTTGGTGAGTGATTGTGGCGAGGGCCGACCATAAGAGGTAATCCAAGGCGTTCGATTTGCTCTGCACTCAGAGCCAGACAAATGAGACCTCGGGCTTCTTTAGCCATAAAATTAATCGACTCAGGTGTGACAAAATCGGCCGCAAGAACAATGTCACCTTCGTTCTCTCTATCTTCATCATCAACAAGAATCACCATACGACCATTTCTTATATCTTCAATCAACTCGCGGGAGCTATGCATTTCTAACCTCTTGGGATTTTAAAAAACCTTTCATGTAGTAATCACTTTCAAAATTCACAGTATCGCCTGGCAAAAGTTTTTGTAGATTGGTTTTTCGTAATGTTTCTGGAACCAAGCAGACCTGAAAAGATTTTTCATTGATCTCGTTAATGGTGAGGCTGACTCCATCAAGAGTGACACTGGACTTTTTCCAAATCTCAGCTTGATGTTTCTGTGGCACTTCAAAGTTGAGAAGTAGACAATCTCCCATCATTTGTTTTTCAACGAGAGCAACTCGGGTATCGACGTGTCCTGAAACCAAATGACCGTGTATACGATCTCCAAAACGCAAAGATCTTTCAAGGTTGAGAGGTCTTTTTTGCAGTTCAGTTTTGTTCCAATCTGTAATCTGTAAAGTTTCGTAACCGATGGTAAAAACCATTTTATGGGAGTCATACTCCTCGAGCGTAAGACAAACGCCGTTACAAGCAATACTGTCACCGATTTTGAGATCATCAAAGAAATTGGGTTTTTCAACCACAATTTGTAGCGACTCTTGACCCTCAAGAACTTGGATCACTTGAGATTGAGATTCTATGATCCCTGTAAACAGGTGATCCTCCTTATTTGAGCGATTTTGGCCAAACAATAGGGTTTTTGATTCGGTCTGTCAATCAGCCAGAAGAGGCGTAAATAACCAGGTCTCCCTCTGAAATTGAGGGCATTTAGGGGTCAATTTTAAGAAATTCAGCTAAAGAGACAATATCGACTGAGCAGTGATCTCCAGAGTTCGGCCGCCAATCAACCTTGGCTCCTCGGGACTTAAGACTCTCCACCAGCTCTTCGACAGCCAAAAAATTACCAAATTCATCTCTTAATCCCGATGTGATGTAAAGTGGGGGTAGTTTTGCGGCCGTTATCCCTTTTGCAATTTCAAGGGGTGAGAACAAATTCCACTCATGGTCGTTTGCAAAGTAAGTCTGACCGATACCAATCAATGTGAATAGGGATTTCACCTGGGCACCAGAAGATTTAAGAAATGAAAGAAGTTCACGGGAGGAAGCGTAAGGAGAGATTTTAAAAACCGGTGGACAGAGAACGACCACTCGTTGAAAAAGTTTAGGGTTATTGAGCGTCAGAGACAGTGCATTGAGTGCACCCATGGAAACTCCCATGAGAAATCTTTGTTGGGGAGCACCTATATCAGCTTCAATTTTTTTGAAAACTTCTTGATTAAAGAGATCCAAAGTCCCTGTCCCTTCTTTAGAAAGGGGGGGCGTAATCAGCCAAATTGGCCCTAAGGATACGGTGATCACTACGGGCGTGCGACGATAGGTCTGCTGCCAATATCTCTGAAGAAGTCCACTGTAAAAAGCGGTTTCGCTCCAACTTTTTTCGTTTTGGTCTTTGCCATGAAAAACATAAAGATAGGTATCTGGTTTATCAGTGGGTGTCGAGTGAACGCAATAATTCCATTGATCTCCACCGGTAAAACAACTTTGTTGAGCGGGATTAAAAGTGAGTTCTTGTCGCCCCAGTCTTCGATGCATAAAGCTGACAAAGACGATATAAAAGAGAGAGAGAAAAGTAATGATCGAGAAAGTTTTTTTAAATAGATTCCACATGCCCTAATTATTGCGAGATCAATTCAGAATTGCAAAGCTAAAATATTAAGTGATCTGCCCCCTGAGAAAAAATCCAAAGGGGCTCAATTCAATTCTTAAAAATCGAATTTTAAACCAAGGTCATGGGCCGTCACTTTAACAGTGTCGCCTTTCTGGATTTTCCCGCCAAGAAGGAATTTGGAAAGTTCATTAATGATCTCTTTTTGGATCACTCGTTTTAAGGGACGAGCGCCAAATGTCGGGTCATAACCTTTCTTTGCCAAATACTCTGTTGCCTTAGCATCCAGTTCGATAGTGATTCCTTGCTCTTCAAGACGTTTAAGAAGTTTTTTGAGTTGAATCCCAACGATGGTCGAAATGTTTTCTTGGCTGAGCTTTTTAAAGATAACCGTTTCATCGAGACGATTAAGAAACTCTGGTCTAAAGAAATCACCCAATAGACTGTTGATCTTGCTTTCGATTTCTTTGTCAGTCAGCTTTTCATCCATGATAAATTCTGACCCAACGTTTGAGGTCATGATGATAATGGTATTTTTAAAATCAATCGTTCGACCTTGGCCATCCGTCAGTCTTCCCTCATCAAACACTTGCAAGAGGACATTAAAGACATCGCGATGGGCTTTTTCAACTTCATCAAGAAGTACGACGCTGTAAGGGCGACGACGAACGGCTTCGGTCAATTGCCCTCCCTCATCGTAACCCACATAGCCCGGAGGCGCCCCGATCAAGCGAGAAACGGAATGCTTCTCCATGTACTCACTCATATCAATGCGAACAATGTTGTCTTCAGAATCGAACATAAATTCAGCTAAAGCTTTTACAACTTCAGTTTTACCAACCCCAGTGGGTCCAAGGAAAAGAAAAGTTCCAATGGGTTTGTTGGGATCTGACAAAGCCGAGCGAGAGCGACGAATGGCATCGGACACCACTTCTAGAGCTCGTGCTTGTCCGACTACACGCCCAGAAAGAAGGGTTTCCATGCTGAGAAGCTTTTCAGTTTCACTTTTCACCATTTTATCAACTGGGATTCCTGTCCAGCTTGAAACAATTTGGGCAATCAGCTCGGGGTCAACAATCTCACGTAAAAGTTTTTTGGTTTGATCCTTGTCTTTTTCAGTATTGGCTTTATCCAGAAGTTCTTTTTCCTTCTCAAGATTAGGAAGCTCACCGTATTTTAATTGAGCCGCTATTTCTAGATCACCTTGTCGTTCGGCTTTTTCAATTTGCGCTTTGACATCTTCAATTCGTTGTTTAACTTCGCTGAGGCCCTCAATGCCTTTACGCTCTTTCTTCCACTGGGTTTCGAGAGTGCCAAGCTGTTCTTTAAGTGCTTTAAGCTCTTGGTCGATCACTTTGAGACGGTCATTTTTTTCATTCTCTTTTTTAAGAGCCTGTTCTTCTATCTGTAGTTGCAAAATTTTTCTCTGTACTTGATCGATCTCAACTGGAACACTTTTAATCTCCATGCTTAATTTACTGGCGGCCTCGTCGACAAGATCGATGGCTTTGTCAGGCAAAAAACGATTTGAGATATAACGATCAGAAAGTTGAGCGGCAGCGATCAGGGCACTATCTGTGATTCGTACACCGTGATGGACTTCATATTTTTCTTTGAGTCCGCGGAGAATGGTAATCGTGTCAGCGACTGAGGGTTCTCCCACAAATACGGTTTGAAAGCGTCTTTCAAGGGCTTTGTCTTTTTCGATGTATTCACGATACTCGTCGAGAGTGGTGGCCCCAATGCAACGTAACTCACCACGAGCCAAAGCGG
>JBGSSY010000341.1:0-6646 GCA_041736775.1 Bdellovibrionales bacterium
CTAGTTTGTGTTTTAAGAGGATGCAATGAAATTAGTGACGTGGAATGTAAACGGTTTGAGAGCTTGTCAAAAAAAAGGATTTCTTGATTTTTTTTCTCGCGAAAAGCCCGACGTTCTCTGCCTACAAGAAACCAAAGCTCATAATGAGCAATTGGATGAAACTTTGATGAATCCCTTTTCCTATGACAGTTATTGGACCTCGGCTATAACGCGCAAAGGTTATTCAGGAGTTGTCACTTATACCAATCTTCCCGTCGAACACGTCGAACACGGAATCGGCATCAAAAAGTTTGACGATGAAGGACGATTTATTATCACAAAGATCGATGATATTCTTCTTTACAATGTTTATTTCCCTAATGGCTCTGCTCGAGAAGAGCGTCATCACTTTAAACAAGAATTTCTTAAAAAATTTTTACGTCATCTTATGAAACAAGTGGCCAGTGGTCAGAAAGTGATCGTTGTCGGTGACTACAATGTGGCTCACAAGGCGATTGACGTTTTTGATCCGGTTCGTCTCTCAAAAGTGAGTGGTTTTTTACCCGAAGAACAAGAGTGGTTCGATCAATTTATTGACGCCGGATTTGTGGATACTTTCCGCCATTTTCATCCCGATGAAAAAGAACGCTACAGTTGGTGGTCTTATCGTGAATTAGCGAGAGTGGCTAACCGCGGTTGGAGAATTGACTATATTTGTGTTTCTAAAAATTTAATTCCTCACCTCAAATCGGCTGATATTCTCGATCAACAAGAAGGTTCCGATCATTGCCCGGTTCTGCTTGAGTTGGATCTTTGATGATTCGCGGTTTCTTTTGGACTCTTATTTTTTTGCCATTTATAGAGATCTATTTGCTTTTTAAAATCCATCATGAAATTGGATTTGCAAATATGATCCTATTGTTGATTGCCAGTGGTTTTTTAGGAGCTCATTTTATCAGAAAACAGGGGCGAACTTTTTTGACTCAAATTCAAAAAAGCCAAACAACAGGGCAGCCACCGGATGATATTATGATTAAGGGGCTCTTTACATTTTTGGGTGGTGTTCTTCTAGTCGTTCCTGGAGTTTTTTCTGATGTTATTGGATTAAGCCTTATTTTTCCACCGACCCAAGCCTTGTGGAAAAGGTATTGGAAAAGTCGTATTCAAGCAGGAATTGCCGGCGGGGCTTTTCATGTCTACACCCAAAGCCGATCTCCTTTTGAAAACATTCGTAGACAATCCTATCCTCGCCAAACCCAAAGACATACGCCCTTTCCTCAATCTCCATCAGAAGAAGTGATCGACATTGAAGTTAAAAAATCTGAAACTTTCGAATCCTAGTGAGAGGATTATCAATAGTTTAAGAGTTTTTCACTCTAACAAACGCTTGAAATTAAGTATCCAGAAGTATTTTTAGGACATAAACGTGATAGGCCATAATCATCACGAGACCCAGACCCCGCTTTAATGAACTTCTATTAATTAGAAAAAGAATTCCCATTAGGCCCGTCGCGCCGATCATGACATAAAAATCCAAATTCATAAATTGTTGATCAATCGTGAGCGGATAAAAGGTAGCCGTTAAACCTGGAATAGCTAAAGCATTAAAAATATTGGAGCCTAAAATATTTCCTAAGGCGATATCATTGTACCCCTTAAGAGCAGCAGAGACAGATGTGACGAGTTCAGGAAGACTAGTGCCTATAGAAATAATAGTAATTGCGATGACTCTCTCGCTGAGTCCAGCCCATTGACCCAGCTGAACTCCTCCCATAAGAGCCAACTCAGCACCAATTATGAGCCCAATAAAGCTAATACAAAAAAAGATCAGAGTGCGACTGAGACTTTTAGTTTCAACAATAGGAATATCAGGCTCTTCTTTGTCACCCAAAAAGGAAACAAAAACAAAGACAAGTAATGTAAAAGTCAAAAGGAGACCTTCTTGAGAGGAAATAAAAAGGTCGAGAAGGACATAATAAAGGAGGGCGCAGGCGCCGGTCAGAACAAGCCACGAAGGAAAGAGTCTTGAAACCGAGTTTTTGGGGGCGATCATTAATGAAAGTCCACCAATCACTAATAAATTTGTTGAATTAGATCCAATGACATTGCCAATAGAAATGTCAGCGTTTCCTTTCATCCCAGCCAAAAAGCTGGTTACCAGTTCGGGGGCTGAAGTGCCGGCGGCAATGATGGTGGCGGCAATAACAGATGGTGGAATATTCCAGCGGCGTGCAATGCGAACAGAGGTCTCAACTAACTTATCTCCGGAGAGCACTAAGAGTGCAAACCCAGCAATTAAAAGAAATAAACCTTCTACGATGACCACAGGCTAAGATCTAACCGACATTTGTAGGGACGCCAACAGTAATTTATGTCCATTTGAGTCCGACGTGGTAAGATGAAATCAATGTTTCTTCTTTTCAAGCCACTTCTTCTTTTTATTGCTCTTCTTGTGACGGCTGCTTCGAGCTTTGCTCTTTGTGTTGACGCTGAACAAGCCAATTTACGTTCTAAGCCCAGTTCAAAGGCAGAAGTTGTTTGGACGGTTGGCCGATTTATGCCTTTAAGAGGCATCAAGCAGGAAGGTTCTTGGATTCAAGTGATTGATCTTGAAGGAGCTAAGGCTTGGATTCACGATAGTCTTGTCAGTGATAGTATTGATTGTGCCGTTGTTAAAGTGAGTAAAGCTCAACTTCGAAAAGGTCCAGGAGCAAAACATCCTCCGACACCATTAAGCTTCGCCCATAAATATATGCCCTTTAAAAAACTCGACCGCGATGGAGCTTGGCTCTACCTTGAAGATGATTATGGTTACCGTCATTGGGTGATTGAAAATAATCTTTGGGAACCATTAGCCTACGCTCAGCTTAACTATTAATCATAAGTTCACTCATTTTTTCATTCTGAGAGTCTCCGCGCTAACCACCAGTAACAGAAACTGACAGTGTGTTTTAGATGCTCGCAAAGCCTTGCTAGGCTTGATATTTTTAGATTTTTATCGTCGTGATTGCGATCAGACTGTGGAAAGAAAAACAGGACAAAGGCCTGGAATACCTCATGTTTTTAAAATATCTCCGAAAATCGACTTGCCTTTTTTCTTCGGGATGTGTCTAAATAGATCAGTTCCAAAGATGGGATTGAATTAGAATTACTAATATTGGCATTAAACAAGGGGGGGAGATGTCTTCAATTAGTAAGAGCTTAGTGGAAGAGTGCAAAGCGAAGTTACTAACATCGAAAGAAGAATTACTGAATCGGGTTATGGATATTCGCAAGAATCTTTACTTTGAAGAAAAGGGTGGGGACGAAGCTGATCAAACCGTCCGTGTTCTCAATGAAAGTGAAGTTTTAGGTCAACATGACCGCATTAGAAAACAGCTTTTTGAAATTGAACAAGCATTAGCTCGGATTGAAACAGGGACCTATGGAATCTGTGAAGAAACCGATGAACATATTGAACCGGACCGTTTATTAGCGATTCCTTGGACTCGTTTAAGCATAGAAGGTGCTGAACTCCGTGAAAGCCTCAAGAGAAAATACGCTCGCTAACAAGCGAGTGGCTTACCTTTCATGAGCCCATTTCTTGGGTTTTTTATTTAAAATCATTCGAATGTCTTCACACGGTTATTCTTTAGTTTTGGGATCATTCTGTTTTTGGAACCACAGCGTCCATGCTTTGTCAGCATTTTGCTCTGCGAGCAAAAACGCGTCACGCTTGCTGAAGATTCCAAAAACAGAATGATCCCAAAACTAAAGAATAAGTGGAAGAAAACTCAGATTTTTTTTCAACTGTCTGGCTGTTGAGTTTAATCCAATAAATGTTGGAAAACACAGTATGGAAATAAAGAACATTCCTTGCTAGAACGGTGGTAACTGTCACAATGGGAAAGTTGATGAAAATTCTTTTACTTTTTTTAAATATTTTATCTTTATCTTCTTGTTCCTCTCTTAATAAGAGGAAATCTGCTGGCGTGAATGAAGTTTTTTTTCAATACTATGATAATCGAATTTTGCTACCGATAGAAATTAACGGTAAAGGTCCTTTCTATATGATATTTGATACTGGCGGATCAAATATGTTGATGCCAGATGCAGTTCGGCGCCTTGGTTTGAAAACGAAAGACGCCGGCTTTGGTGGCGGGGCTGGAGATCGCCAATTGCCAATGCAAAGTACAAAAATCGATTCCTATAAAGTCGGTCTAATTAAAATGAAAGATCAAGACTTTTTAGTCATGGATTTGAGTCATATAAAAAAAGCATTTGGTTTTAAAAACCTAGATGGAATTATAGGTTATGAGATTCTTCAGAGATATGTTGTAACAATAGATTATGATAATAAGAAATTAAGCTTTAGTTCCTTTAAAAATTTTAAACCTAATGGTGAGCGTATACCATTTAAGGTGTACGGAGATAAGCCGGTCGTTCGTTCAAAAGTTAATGGAAAACCGACAGAGTTTCTTATCGATACGGGCGACAGGTCCTCATTGACTATATTCCAAAAATTTTCCCAAGCCCAGCAACTCGGTCACTATTTTTCTAAGAGAGAAGTAATTTCGGGCTATGGCGTAGGCGGGCCAATTCCAGCAAGACTTGGTCGCCTTCCTAATATAAAGTTAGGAGATCAAGTCGTCTTAACAAATGTCTTTTCAAGACTTCCTCTTACCAAAAATGATTTTTTTGCCACAAGTTCTCTCGGAGGAAGTATTGGAAACGGAGTCCTGCAAGACTTTATCGTGTCTTTTAACTACCGAGACAAAGAAATGATAGTACAACAAGGGTCGAGAAAGAATGGAGACTACAAGTTTATACCTCCACGAGAATTGTAGTTAAGTTTGCAGCCATGAAAAAATCTATTTGATGCAATTAACTCCCTCACAATCTTTCTCACTCAAACCAAATTAGGTATAGCCATTAAAATCTAAAAAAAGTATTTAAGAATTCTAAAATCCTTGATCCCTATTCTCAACCAATACATTCAAGTCTAATCAGCATATAAATAATCACTTTCTTTGTTTTCGAACAAAAAATCTGAGCTTATTTCTGCATTTATTCTTTTGTTTGAGGCGTAATCCATTTTTGGAATCTTCAGCAAGCGTGACGCGTTTTTGCTCGCAGAGCAAAATGCTGACAAAGCAAGGACGCTGTGGTTCCAAAAATGGATTGCGCCTCAAACAAAAGAATAACGAATAATTAATATTGAGATTCGGATTGGGATTGCTCAATGAGTTGGGCGTTGATTTCTTCGGCGGACCAGAGGCGGCCTTTGCCGATTCCGGGGCAGAAGTCGGCGACTTCGGCTTTCCAGACTTTGGGGTTCATGACTTCGGGCCAAAAGGGCCAAGTTCGGCATTGGGTGGGGCGGCCTTCATAGACTCCGCACTGTTTACCTTTTAGAAAAAGGCAGCGACCGTCGACACCGTCTTTAAGATGAAAAATCCCATCTTCTTTGATGCAGTATTCTTTTGTAAATTCAGTGGTTGAGAGCTTAAGGGCTTCGGCCATGCGGATGCGGTCTTTTTTAGTTAAATAGACGTAGCCGTATTGATCGCGCGAGACGCAACATTGACCCGATCCTTGGCATTCAAAACGAATGCCTTCTTTCCACCATTCTGTATTTTTCAAAATTCTATCCTTTAGTTGCCCTTAAAATTTTGCGATCAAAGAGGTTGTGAATGTGTAGTCGGTGAGTTCGTTTCCAACAACAGCGGGTTTGTAACGATAGCGGCCTTCATAGGCGACTTTGAGAGAAAATATATCGGTCAAAATAGAAGTCAAATAGGGGCTATAATTGAGTCGTTGATCATCATTAAAGCTAGTTATGCTCGGTAAGTATTCAATCCACGCGCCTAAAATTAAGGTTTTGCTATAACTGTAATCGATCTGGGTGTAGATACGAGCGTAATGATATTCAGGCATAATACGATTACCCACTCCCACATTATCTGCGGCGGGGGCGAGCAAAAGCTCGCGACTGTAACGATAACCAAGCTCAGAAAAGAGTTTTGTGGTCTCAGTGTTAACGAAATAGTATTTACCACCAATGTCTGTTGAGTGACCTTCGCGAATACCTTGAAAACGGTCTCCATACCAACCATGACCCAAAATCGCATTAAAGGAACTGGGTACAATGACTTTTTCAAAGCGAAGATTGGCTGACCAGTTCTCTGCAGTTTGATTGTTCAGTTTTGTGGCTTGATCAAAACCACTGGTCTGAATGTAATGACCAGTGAGACGAAGGATATCTCGAGTCCATCCATATGTGAGTTTTTGGTTAAAACTCGTCGTTTCAGACTGGGAGTTACCACCGGTCACGACATAACCAAGGGCGGTTTCGTTAGCGATTCCCTTTTTTTCTTCGGCAAAAAGAGTTTGGAAAGAAAAGAGTACTGAGAGCAGCAAAAAAAGATAGGTCATAAGTTTACCTCTTTCAAAAAATGGTTAAATTTAAGGGGCTATACTCAGATTTAAGAGCCGATAAGTCATGGGTCAATGCAACTGGTCAATGCCCTTATTGAGGGGACAAATAGACAGGTCACAATTTCCCCACAATTTGTGGATTTTGTTATTACCAAGGGAACCTGACCGGTTTACTCTCAAGGGACTTTGACCACCTATCGGCGTCATCCGGCCAATCTGTAATCTTTCTTTACTTTCACTAATTTTATTG
>JBGSSY010000019.1:0-10687 GCA_041736775.1 Bdellovibrionales bacterium
GGTTGAGGCTTTAAAATGTTTTGGGTAATACCGAGAACAACTCCCGCGACATGGGTACCGTGGTTGTCATCATCCATAGGATCGTTGTTTTGACTGACAAAATTCCAACCACGAACATCGTCAATATATCCATTTCCGTCGTCATCAATACCATTACTAGGAATTTCTCCCGGATTCTCCCAGATCGCCCCACTATCAACAAAAACGTAGTGAGTGTAATCAACTCCAGAATCGATGACAGCGACGATGGGTCGATTTTGACTCGAAGAAAGAATTCCCCAGGCTTCGCTGGCTCTGATATTTGCGGTTGTTTGATTGAACGTATTTGAATTATTGATGTTAAAACCTTCTTGCCCCATAGAGTCTTCCAGTTGGGAAAAACTTAAGGGTTGACCTTCAATACCAGCACTTTGTTTTCTGAAAATGTAATTAGGTTCTGCAAACTCAACATCAGGATCGAGAAGAATCTCATTGAGTGTTTGGTCCATATTTTGGCCCTTACCCAATTTAAAATGGTGCATATTGAGACGACCCCAACTTTGCTTCAGAGCCATCTTATTATTGATGGCGACTTTACCTACGAATTTATGGGTTGAAGATGAATCAGCACTTCGTTTCATCTTAACGATGACTTCATTGGGAACATATTCTTGCCCCCAAGACGGTGTTGATAAAACTAAGATCACTAAAAGAAGTGATGTTCTAACGAACTGCACATAAGTCTATCGGACTTTTGTTTTAAAAATGAAGAGACTCTTTAAAGAAAAATAAATTAATTTTTTGCCCATCAAAAATGTTTCAACCTGAGACATTTTAGTTCAATTTATTTGCGTTTTTAATTTTTATTAAATCAGTTTTTTGCCCTCTCAAAACGATTCATTTTAAGAGGGTGTTTCAAAGAGAAAGTTGTGGCAAAAAAAGTTTTAACGAATCAAATCTGGGTTAATTTTGACACTCGCTTTTTCTTTCAAGGAGTCAGACCAGTTTTGCACAAGACTGTTCATTTTTTGTTGTTTCATAAGTTGTTTAAAGAAATCCATTTGCGTGTTTTTATTGGGTGAATTGTCAATTCGAGCCCCTTTAAACTTGAGCATATAAACATTATCTCCTTGATAGACCAATTGATCAGGATACTCTTTATCGACACTTAAGCTTAAAGAGAGATCAAGGAATTCTTTGCTATTCCCGACGCCGGGAACACTTTCATTGGTAATACTAAAAAAACCGGTGGTGTTCCATTTAATCTGATTTTTTGCGAAAAGCTCTTCAATCTCTTCATAGTTTTTATTTTTCAAACTTTGATTGAGAGAGCTCACAATTTTGTCAAAACTCTCTTTCGCTAAAAGTTTTTGCGCAATTTGACTTTTCACCTCATCAAAAGTTTTTTCACTGGCCTGAGTTTTATCATCAACAAGTATAATGTGATAACCAAACTGGGTTTTTATCGGCTCCGAAATAGTGCCAATTTCGGCAGAAAAAGCAGCCGCTTCAAACTCAGGAACCATCTTTCCACGACTAAACAGTCCAAGCTCTCCCCCCTTGGCTTGAGAACCAGGGTCATTCGAGTATTTTCGAGCCATGTCTGAGAAGTTTTTAAGGGTGAGCTCTTTACCAATTTCCTGGGCCTTGGCTAGTGCTTTTTCCATTCCAGCAGGGGTTGCCTCATCGGCTTTAAACAATATGTGACGAGCTTTAACTTGCTCTTCGGTGGTGAATTCACTTTTATGGGTTTCATAGTATTTCTTAATTTCAGCTTCATTTTTACTCAGGTACTCCGGTGTCTCAGCCGCTGAAAAGGTGAGATTGAGAGTGTTTGGATTCAGTTGAGCATAGGCAATATTGATTTGAGCCAAGTCGATTTTGTCATCAAACTCATCGACCAGATTAAGATCTTTACCGGCATAACCAATGAGATTGCTCATTTTTTGAATAATGAGATCCCGACGAATTTTATCTTCGAACTCAGACTCAGTCAGTCGGGCTTGACGCAGATAGGTTTTATAGCGAAGTCGACTAAACACACCATCTTCAAAAAAGGGTTCAATCTCTAAAAGAGCTTGGGCCACTTCAGAGTCACTGACATGGATATTTAGTTTTTCAGCTTCTTGCACAATCAGTGAGCGACTGACAAGGATGTTGATCGCATCTTGCTGAAGTTTAATTTGAGAGTCGCGGTCCGATGGGGCTTGTTTATTGCTATCTAAACGATCAAGGAGTTCTTTATAGTCTCTTAAACTGATGGCATCGCTATTGACTTCAGCAGCCGCACCACCTGAACCGAGAATGGATGAATCTGGAGAGAAGCCAACAAAAATAAAAACAAGACAAACGAGGAAGAGAAGACTCCAACCAAAAATATTAACAATTGGATTTTTTCTTCTTTTTGTTACTGACTCAAACACCACTCACCTCCAAAAAGCTAACGATACATTGGCCTTTCTGTTTTTCCAATTGGATTTCCTCTGACTCTTTGATAATTTTCAATCTATGGGTCATTCGTGGAATTGGAAACAAACTTTTGGAATTTTTTTGCTCTTTGTGCCAGCATTGGTCTTTTATGCGCTGCAAAAGAATATCTCAACTCCCACTCAAGGAACGCTCTTTGAGAAACCGGCCCATTGGTTACAACTCTCCTATGATCAGCTCACTCATAAAATACAAGAGAGTTTGAACACCTACTTTTACTTGGTGAATATCAATATTGAAAATCGCGAATTAAAAGCTCAAAATGCGAGCCTGGCTTCACAAATGCAATTGCTTGAAGAGTATCGACTTGAAAACGTGAGATTGCGCGAACTTTTTAAGTTTCAACAAGAGCTTCCTCGTAAAACTTTACCGGCTCGAGTGATTTCAAAAGATATTCTTCTCGATCAAAAGTCTATCCTGATTGATAAGGGCCGAGAAGATGGCGTCGAAAGACTTCAAGGTGTCATCTCTGCCGATGGGGTTGTTGGTTACACCCTGGAGGTTCAAGAGAGGACCGCGCGTGTGATGTTAATTTCCAATCACAATGCCAGTGTCGATGCGTTGGTGCAAAGAACTCGGGCTCGCGGTATTGTTTCAGGCATTTCTAACGAATCCTATCGCTTAAACTATATCATGAGAAAAGAAGATGCTGAGGTCGGTGATCTGATTGTCACCAGTGGTCGACAGGGTTATTTTCCTAAAGGTTTCAAGATCGGCTCGGTCCTTAAGGTTGAGCCCAGTCCGACCGGCGTGAGTTTTCAAGCCATACTCAAACCTGAAGTTAAATTAGATCATCTCGAAGATGTCCTGGTGATCATAGAAAAAAAGCCTGAACCAGAAACTGAGATGCTTTGATGAAAAAAGCCCTACTTTCTCTTATTTCATTTTTAGGGATTAGCTTTTTTTTATCGGGCTTACAGGCAACTCTTTACTTCTTACCGATTACGCTTCCCTATTTTTGGATGGTTGTTCTTAGTTACTATTCTTTTCACAAGAGTTTTCTGTTTATAATGGTGGCCAACTTTTTTCACGTTCTTCTTCTCATGTCTTTTACAACGGCATCTCCGGCTATTTTGCTCGTAACCCTTAATGGAATCAGTATGATTTTATTTATCATCGGTCAAAGACTTAATATTACCCAAATTCATATGGCTCTTGGATCTGCGCTCTCTTGTGTTGTATTGCTTTTTTCAATCTGGCTTTTCACAGGTATTACAGCTTTATTTTACTTTCCACCCATACTCTCTTGGCTCGGAATTAGCCTTATGACCTTTGCAGCCGCTCTTCCCCTTTTGGGTTTTCTCAAAATCATTGATAGTCGTATCCACCTCGAACGCATCGATACTTTAGCGAACTTGAGGATCTAATGTCAAAATATCTCCCCCACGAAGACTACAGCGAAAGTTTCCTCTTTGAAATTAATTTTAAATTTTTAAAGGCCTTTATCTTGATTTTCTTTTTTATTATTTTTTCAAGACTTTGGTACCTCCAGGTGATTTTTGGCGATGAATTCAGAGAATTTTCCAACCAAAATCTTTTAAAATCCTCGGACGTTTTTGCTCCTCGTGGAAAAATATATGATCGAGATGGTCGTATTTTGGTAGAGAATTTACCGGCCTACAAAGCGATCATTACTCCTCAATACATGGTCAACCTTGAAAAACTCTCACGCGATCTGGGACAAGCCCTCAATATCAATCCTGAAGAGATCATTGATAAAGTTAAAAAGTCTCAGCGCGCCAATGGGCCTTTTTTTCCAGTCGACGTAAAACTCCATCTCACTCGTGACGAGTTATTTAAAGTTGAGCTCGTGAAGCTGGATCACCCAGGACTTGATGCTCAGGAGTTTATTTTACGCAATTATAATTTTGGACCGCAAATCGCCCATACCTTGGGTTATGTCCGTGAGATTTCAAAAAATGAAATCCCTATTCTTACTAAACAGTATGACAATAAAATTAAATTTAAACAAAAAGACATTATTGGTAAAAAGGGCCTCGAGGAGGCCTACGATATTCAACTTCGCGGAAAAAAAGGACAGTCCTTTGTCATTGTCGATGCTAAAGGTCAGCAACGAACTGAAAGAATGATGTCTGCCATCGGAGAAGTTCTGAAAAACGTTCCCTCAGAACCGGGGACTGATATTCAAACCACTCTTGATATGGATCTGCAACAAATTGCCTACGATTCTTTTATAAAAAATGAAAGGGTCGGTTCTCTTATTGCCATGACTCCTCAAGGCGAAATTTTGGCTTGGGTCAGTTACCCAAGCTTTGATCCCAATATTTTTTCAACTCGCCTCAGTCCTGAGATTTGGAAGCAGTGGGTGAATAACTCCGACCGTCCCCTTCGCAACAAAGCGATTCAGGATCATTACGCTCCAGGTTCAACTTTTAAACCCGTCGTCGCTTTAGCCGGTTTACAAGAAAAAGTGATATTACCCAATCAACGTGTCCATGCCCCTTCTGTTTACCGATTGGGGCGTGGTGTTTGGCATGACCATACTCGCTCTGGTCAAGGCTATATCGAAGTTCGTGAAGCCCTTGAGAGATCAAGTAACGTATTTTTTTATAAGCTCGGTAAAGAACTCGGACCCGATCGCATGGCTAAATACGCCATGGCCTTGGGGCTTGGTGCTACTACGGGTGTTCCCATTGAAGGTGAAGTCAAAGGCCACATTCCCACACGAGAGTGGAAACAAAAAAGATGGGGCGAACCTTGGCAAGATGGAGAAAGTGTCAACACCGGCATTGGTCAAGGTCACGTGTTGGTGACAACGATTCAATTGGCCCAAGCCTACTCTGCTATTTCTCTGGATGGAGCAGTTTATCGACCACAGTTGATTCGAAACATTGGACCTTATAGTTCTAATCCTGATGAAAATTTATTTAAGCCCGATCTGATTCGAAATCTTTCCGAAGAAAAAGATAAAGATTATTACGTGGCAAAAGAGTATTTCGATGTTGTTCAAGAAGGGCTTTGGCGGGTTGTAAACTGTAAACAAGGAACCGCGGGACGTGCTCGTTTAGAGAAACCCTTTAGCGTTTCTGGAAAAACCGGAACGGCGCAAGTTCGTCGTTTTAGTGCCGACGAAATTTACAAACCCTGCGAACAAAGAAACAAAAAAGAACGTCACAATGGCTGGTTTGTCGGTTACGGCAGCATTAACGGATCCCCCCAACTGACCATTGCGGTTTTGACCGAACACTCTTGTAAATCGTCAGCGGCAGTTCCTATTGCGAAAGACGTATTTGAAGCCTACTTTAAAAAATATCACAACATGAGGACAGTCAGTCATGAGCAGAACCCTTGATTTAAAAATTGAGGAGAGGTCTTTTCTCAAAAGATTTGATTGGAATTATGCAGCTGTGATTTTCACACTTCAAGTCATCGGTCTCATCAATCTCTACAGTGCCGCCCATTCAACCGATCACTTGGACCGAGTTTTTTATTCACAGCTCATGTGGATTGGAATGGGTTGGATGGCTTTTCTGTTTTTTTCCAATTTTAATTATAAAAATCTATTAAAATTTTCTCATATCTTCTTCTTGATCAATTTGAGCGCACTGGTTTTGGTTCTTCTGATTGGTAAGAGATTTTATGGGGCCCGGCGCTGGCTTGATATTGGCTTTATGCATTTCCAACCCTCTGAGACCATGAAACTTTTTATGATTCTTTTTATGGCCTCCTATTTGGCACGACATAAGCTAGAGAACTTGGGATTTAGAGATCTTTTTAAACCGATTCTATTTATTGGTGTTCCTTTTTTACTCACCGCTAAACAGCCCGATTTAGGAACAGCACTTCTCCTTCTGGCAATTCCCTCCTCCTTGATTTTATTTCTTAAAGTTCAAAAAAGAGTTTTGCTCTCAGTGGCTCTGTTTTTGGCATTTGCTCTACCCACAGCCTGGAATTATGGTCTAAAACCTTACCAAAAAAATCGGGTGGTCAATTTTTTAAATCCTGATCAAGATCCACGGGGTACAGGTTACAATAGTATTCAAGCCAAAATTGCAATTGGCAGCGGACAAATCTTAGGACGTGGATTTCAACAAGGATCACAAAATCAATTGCAGTTTTTACCTGAGCGACATTCTGATTTTATATTTTGCGTCTTGAGCGAGGAGTATGGTTTTATTGGCGGTGTTTTGACACTTTCTTTTTTTCTCATCCTGATATTTATCATCCTTAACATTGCACGAGACTCCGGGGATCGAGCCGGTTCTCTCATTTGTGTCGGCATCTCGGCATTTATGTTCTGGCATATGTTTATTAATGTGGGAATGGTCGCTGGTCTATTACCCATCGTTGGAGTGCCATTGCCTCTTCTCTCATACGGTGGCTCGAGTATGCTTTCGTTTATGATCAGTCTTGGCATAGTGGCTAACGTCGGCAAACGACGTTATATGTTCTGATTCTCAAGAAGAGCTGGGGAATATTTAACATCCCCATCCCGTTTTAATACTAACAAGTCGACTATAAGTGCTTATTCAAAAGAGCGACAATGTTCTCTTTGGGGTGATTCCCTACGATTTGGTCTACCACTTTACCATCTTTGAACAGGGCCAAAGTGGGTACTCCACGAACGCCATAACTGGCGGGAGTCTGCCTATTTTGGTCAATGTCAACTTTAGCGACCATGACCTTGCCGGTGAATTCCTTAGCAATTTCATCCAACTTAGGAGCAAGAGCTTTGCAGGGGCCACACCATTCTGCCCAAAAGTCCACTAGGACAGGGGTGCTCGACTTTAGGACATCTTTTTCAAAGTTGGTATCGGACGTATGTATGGGTTGCATGAATTCTCCTTTTTCATTCGTTATGACTCTTTAAGATTGTGGTCAAAATGCCGATAGTCAAGTAATGGGTTTTCAAGATTTTAACATCCTTATTGTCGACGATGATCGAACCTACGCGGATAGCCTCAAACAAGCGGTTAGCCGCTCGGGTTTTCGCTGCTATGTCGTTCACAGCCCCGAAGAGGCCCTCAGTTATATTAAGCTACAAGATGTTCACGCAATGGTCATTGACTGCATGCTCCCCAAAATGAATGGGCTTGAGTTGGTTAAAAAAATAAAGAGCGTTCACCAAGGTGAGTTTAAGCTATTTCTCATGAGCGGAATATTTAAGGATAAACAATTTATCAGCTCGGCCTTGAAAAAGACTGATGCTATTGATTTTCTCTGTAAACCTTTTGATCTCAAATCACTCACCAGTAAACTTGAAGGCCTTTTTAGTGGAGTCGAAGAAACTGAGGAAAGTTTTAATCCTTTGATTCGGCTTTATTTGGATCGCGAAGAAAATACTCGAAAAGTGATAAAGATGCTCAATAATGCAGAAGGACTTCATAATTTTGATCTTCCTTGGGTATTTAAAGTTCTGATCGATTGTAAAGCCACCGGGCATTTAAATATTGCCTGTACGAATGGTGATATTGCAGGCGTAGGTTTCTCAGATGGACAAATCGTACAAGTAAATATTAAAAACGAGGCCTCATTACTCGGACTTTTGCTGGTTGAACAAGGTTATCTGAATCGCAATGATCTCAATGATGCTCTTCAAAAAAATGCCAACAGTAAATTGATTGGACAGTATCTTGTTGAAAATAATTATGTGAGTCCTCACGCCATTAATATTGTACTCAAAGAACAGCTCATCTGGCGATTGAAACGTCTGATTGCTGACTCTCAAATGGAACTCAATTTTGTAAAGGCTGATGATATTGCTACAATTGCCAGTATCGACGAAAACGATTTTTCTCAGTTTATTATTGAGACCATCGATAATACGATAAGAACGGATTGGCTAAAGACTCATTATATTTCATTGAGCCAAAACATGTTAACTTTAAATGCCAACAAGATGTCTCAAATGAATAAATCACGAATGATCCCTATGATCGCTCGCACTTTTCCCTCTTTTGAAGCCTTACTCGGTCGAGGTACTTCTCTTGAAGAAATACTCACTCAGAATTCTTCCATTGAAAACAATGTACTTAAAGTCATTCATTTTCTAAATATCATGGGTTATATTGAAGTCAAAAATGTACACAAAACTTTGAATTTCAATCATCAAGCCAAGCGTTTGCAAAAACTGCAATTAGAATTAGAACAAAAGAATTTTTTTGAACGTCTGGGTGTCAGTCGAAGTGCAAAAGAGGCTGATATTCGCAAATCCTATTTTGACTTAGCCAAGGTTTTACACCCTGATAAGTTGAGCGAATCCACTCCTGAGCAGATTAAAGAACTCTCTCAAAAAGTTTTTGATAAAATACAAATCGCATACGATACGCTCAAAAAAGAAGACCGTAAAGAAGCTTATCTTCAAGAGCTTGAAGCTGGTCAATCTGAAAAAATTATTCAAGGTGATCAACTTTTTGAAGCCGGAAAAAAACTTCTTCATGAGGGACAATATTCTCAAGCCAAAAGACAGTTGCAAAAGGCACTTAAATTGGCAGATGGTCCAGAAATAAAAATTCACGCCATTTGGGCTGAAATAAAAACCACTCCCAATCCGATGGAAGGTTTTATCACTGATATTGATAAACGACTGAATCAGATTCCTATTGAGTCTCGAGACTCTGCTTCTTACTATCTCGTGCGTGGGCTCTATTATAAAATGTTAAGAGATATAGAGAAATCAAAAAAATATTTCAATACAGCACTCAACATTGACAGTGGCTTTATTAGCGCACGTAGAGAACTCAGTCAGCTTAAAAGCAAGAGAGAACAAACAAGTATTCTTTCTGCTGACCTCAAAGATGTGGTTGGATTTCTTTTCAAGAAATAGGATTCAAACTTTTTTTTTCACGTCTCGAGCACTCATTGAAAATAATGTTTTAATAAACGCTTTTCGATCATCTTTGATCGACTGACTCTCTTGAATCTCACTGGCTTGACGACTTTGAAGCTCTCGCAACTGTTGACCGTTGATCGCCTTTGGTTTTTCTGGATTCTCATCCAACTTACGACAGATCTGATCGTATTTATTTTTTCGACCAGGGTCAGTAATCATGCTGCTCGAACTCCCCTTCTCATGATCCCAAGGTGTCGAAGGCTCAGAAGAATGAGAGGTTTTTACGTTTGTTGGCTGGTTAGTTTCAACGGTCGTTTTTTCATTCAACTCATGAGTCGATTCGAATTCTGATCTTTCTTTGGCTTGAGAAACAACCGTTACTCCGGGTTTAGTTTTATTGCCAAACACGGTTGTGGCGCCAAAATCTTTAGCCTTATTCGAAGTATCTTCAACCCAAATTGAATTATGACCACTTTTCTTCTCTTGGTTAAGCATACTGTTGTAGCTTTGGCGAAGTTCCTGAATTTCTAGTCCGGTCAAATGAGAGAGAAGATCGATCAATTTAAAGGGGTCCACAGGGCAGTACAAGACACCATCAATCACTTTCTTTTGTAAATTATTAAGGGGCTGAGACTCATTTTCTTGGCGAACAAAAACCAGCTTCGGCTTACCACGGGCCTCTTTGATACGGGCAAGAGCCTCTAGTGTTTTTTCATTTTTTCCTAATGTTGAGGCGAAAACAATATCAGGAAAGTGGTCAATCAATTGTTCTGAAAGGTTATCCCCTTTTTTCATACTGATAACGATAAATGAGAGTCGTTTTAAAACTTTCTCTAAAAAATCAAGATCGGAAGGGTTATCAATAACCAACATTATTTTAGTCATAGGCTATTCTTGCTCTTTTTAGAATTAAGGTCAAAAAACCTCCTTGCCCTCTCGCCTGACGCACCAGAGCAATGGGTCCAATCAATACCGCATCACACTCACCAACCGGTCATAGACGTTGGCTTTGGTCTAGTCAGAAGCCTCTTTTCAGTATAATGTTCATGGCATTCAACGATTGAAAGAATTAAAGGAGTCATTATGGAAAAACAAAGGTTCGAAGAGATTCATTTACCTCCACGGAAGTTTTCAGTTTCTGCTGGAAACAAAACCATCAATATTGGATCTGGATATGACCTGGCTGTTATTGCTGGCCCCTGTGTGATCGATTCGCGAGAATTAGCTTTTAATACGGCACGTGCTCTCTCTGAAATAGGCCAGCGTCTTGGAATTGGTATTATTTTTAAAAGCTCTTATGAAAAAGACAATCGAGGTACGCATAAAAACTGGTCAGGCCCCCTGATTGAAGAGGGTTTAAAAATATTAGCCGATGTTCGTAACGAGTTTCATGTTCCCATCACCAGCGATGTTCATCGTTTTGAAGAT
>JBGSSY010000043.1:0-4868 GCA_041736775.1 Bdellovibrionales bacterium
GGTCATTTTGGTGACGAAACAGTAACAGTAAAAAATGTAGAAATCGTTGATGTACAAGCAGAGAACGGCTTGGTCCTTGTAAAAGGCCCAGTTCCCGGAGCTCGTAATGGTCTTGTGCGAATGCAGAAACAGTAACGGTGATCATGATGGCAAAATTAGCAGTACTCGATTGGAAAAAAAATAAATCAGGAGAAGTTGAAGTTCCTGAGCAAATGTTGAACGAAGAGCTTCGTAAAGATGTTCTTCACACTCTTGTCCGTTGGCAATTAGCTTGTCGCAGACAAGGGACACACAACACAAAAAACAGAGGTGACGTGAGTGGTGGTGGTAAAAAGCCCTACAAACAAAAAGGAACGGGGAGTGCTCGTCAGGGTTCGATTCGTTCACCACTTCTTCGTGGTGGTTCTGTGATTCACGGACCTCACCCACGTGATTACTCGTTCAATGTGAACAAGAAAGTAAAACAGTTGGGCTTACGCTCTGCTCTTTCTTACCTTTACAAAGAGGGTCGTCTTTTTGTTGTTTCTGACATGACTTCTAAAGACGGAAAGACCAAAGAACTTTCCACCCGTTTAGAAACATTTGGTCTCAACAAAGCTCTTATCATTGATAACGAAAAGAACGCTAATTTCGAAAGAGCTTCGCGCAATTTGCCAAGCTTTAGATACAACAACGTCGAAGGTCTTAATGTTTATGACCTTTTGAAATATGACAATGTGATTTTGTCGGAGTCCTCTCTTTCAAAAATCGCAGAAAAGTGTGGGGTGCAGTAATGTACGACATTATCAAAAAACCTATGTTGACTGAAAAGTCTTCGGCTTACGCTCAGTTCAATACCTATGTATTTGAAGTGCACAGAGAAGCCACTAAATTAGAAATTCGCAATGCCGTTGAAAAAGCATTTGATGTCAAAGTCAAAGACGTGCGCACTTTGGTTTGCAGAACAAGATGGCTTAAAAAACAAGCTCGTTTTGGTCCACCAAAATATAAGAAAAAAGCATTCGTGAAATTGGCCGATGGTCAAAAAATCGCAATTTTTGAGGGAGCTTAGAGATGGGAGTTAAAAAGTATAGCCCAACCAGCCCGGGTCGTCGTGGAATGACAGGTTTTGATTTCAGTGAAATCACTAAATCAAAACCAGAAAAAGCACTCACCGAACCCAATAACAGAACCGGCGCCAGAAACAACTACGGTCAGATCACCATCCGTCATCAGGGTGGAGGTCATAAAAAGAAATATCGTATTATTGATTTCCGTCGCGACAAACTTGACGTTCCAGCGAAAGTGGCTGCTATAGAGTACGATCCAAATCGTTCTTGCCGTATTGCTCTTTTGCACTACGCAGATGGCGCGAAATCATACATCATTGCTCCTGTTGGTTTACAAGTGGGTGCTGAGGTTGTCTCTGGTAGCAAAGCCGATATTAAACCTGGAAACAGTTTGAAACTTTCAGAAATGCCCGTTGGAACAATTATTCATAACGTTGAACTTCGTCCTGGTAAAGGTGGCCAACTCTGTCGTGGAGCTGGAACATCAGCGACTCTTGTTGGTCGTGTGGGTGACTCTGCTCAGGTTAAACTTCCCTCAGGTGAAATTCGTGAAGTTCTCTCTGTTTGCAGAGCTTCTGTGGGCCAAGTGGGCAACACAGATAATGAAAATATAACTATTGGTAAAGCTGGTCGTAATCGTTGGAAAGGTAAAAGACCTTCTGTTCGCGGTATGGCTATGAACTCTGTCGATCATCCAATGGGTGGTGGTGAAGGACGCGGTAAAGGTAATCATCCTCGCAGTCCTTGGGGCCAACCTTGTAAGGGTTATAAAACTCGACAAAATAAAGCGACTGATCGCTTTATTATTAAACATCGTAATAAGAAGTAAGGAGATAAGCTCGTGTCACGCTCGATGAAAAAAGGTCCTTTTGTTGATGAACACCTTATGAAAAAAGTGTTCAAAGCAACAGAAGGCGGCGATAAAAAAGCAATTAAAACTTGGTCCCGTCGTTCAACTGTTCTCCCTGAAATGATTGGTCTTACTTTTGCGGTTCATAATGGCCGTAAGTTTGTTCCAGTTTACGTGAATGAAAATATGATTGGTCACAAGTTGGGTGAATTCTCAGCGACACGAACTTTCCACGGTCACGCAGAGAAAAAGGCAAAGTAGGTAAATCATGGAAGTAAAAGCGAGTTTAAAATTTGCCCGAGTGGGTGAGCAAAAAGCAAGAATAGTGGCTGACATGGTTCGCGGCAAGATGGTCAATGAGGCTATCCGCATTCTTACTCATGACAATAAAAAATCGGCTGGAATGATTAAGAAACTTGTTGAATCTGCTGTTGCCAATGCTGAGCAAAAACAAGTGATCGACGTTGATAATCTCTATGTAAAAGAAATTTTGGTTGATAAAGGCCCTTTTATGAAAAGACACATGCCCCGAGCACAAGGGCGCGCCTCTTTGATTAAAAAGAAAACCAGTCACATCAACATTGTTTTGGATGAAAGGTAATATCCATGGGTCAGAAGGTTAATCCAATCAGTTTAAGAGTCGGAGTTATCAGAACTTGGGAAAGCCGTTGGTATGCTCAAGGGAAACTTTATGCAGAACAACTTCATGAAGACATTCGATTTCGTAATTATTTAAAGAAAAAACTCAAACACGCTGGTATTGCTAAAATAGAAATGGAGCGCGCTGCAAACAAGCTCAAAGTGGTTATCTCTACCGCTCGTCCTGGTGTTGTTATTGGTAAAAAAGGAGCTGGTATTGATCAGCTTCGCGATGAGCTTCAAAAACTCACGACTAATGAAGTTCGCGTTAACATCCAAGAAGTTAGAAAACCAGATATTGATGCTCAGCTGGTGGCAGAAAACATTGCTCTTCAATTAGAGAAACGTGTTTCTTGGAGAAGAGCTCTTAAAAAAGCCATTGCCTCTGCGATTAAAGGTGGAGTGCGTGGGATTAAAGTTCAAGTTTCAGGCCGTCTCGACGGAGCTGAGATTGCTCGTACAGAATGGTATAACGAAAAAAGCGTACCTTTACATACACTCAGAGCCGACATTGATTACGGTACGGCAGAATCTTTAACAACCTATGGAATCTTAGGGGTTAAAGTTTGGATTTATAAAGGTGATGTTCTTTCGCAAAAAGAAGTTGAGGAGGCAGGCCGTGTTAAGTCCTAAAAGAGTCAAATGGAGAAGACAACACAAAGGTCGTCGCAAGGGTTTTGCAACTCGTTGTAACACTGTTGCTTTTGGTGATTACGGAATCCAAGCTCAAGCCGACGCCTGGCTCACAGCCCGTCAGATTGAAGCCGCTCGTATTGCCATCAGCCGAAGTGTTAAAAGGGGTGGAAAAATTTGGGTTCGTGTTTTCCCACACAAACCAATTACTAAGAAGCCTGCTGAAGTTCGTATGGGTAGTGGTAAAGGAAGTCCAGAGTATTGGGCAGCCGTTGTTAAACCCGGTACGGTTCTTTTTGAAATCAACGGTGTGACTCGTGCCCAAGCGCAAGAGGCTTTCCGATTGGCAGGTTATAAAATGCCAATGAAAACGAAATTTGTTGCTCGAGAAGTAGAGGTTTAAAATGAAATTTGAAGATATCAAAAATCTATCGGCCCCTGAGTTGCGTAAAAAAATTCGCGAGTCCAGAACCGGTATGTTTGAAGCAAAAATGAAGAATGCGATGGGACAAATGACAAACCCAATCTCGATCCGCGGCATGAGAAAAGACATCGCAAGATTAAAAACCGCCTTAACAACAAACACTAAGGCAAATTGAGGTAGATGATGACAACACAAAGTACAGCAGGCCGTGGTCGTAGAAGAGAAGTGGTTGGTCAAGTGATCAGTGACAAGATGGATAAAACCCTCACTGTCCAAACTTATCGTTCAGAAAGACACCCAAAGTATAAAAAGTTTGTTCGTAAAACGACGATTTACAAAGTTCATGACGAAAACAACTCTGCTAAAACAGGTGACACTGTTCGCATTTTTGAAACTCGTGCTCTGAGTAAAACAAAAAGATGGAAGTTGGCTGAGATTGTCGAAGCTGCAAAAGTAGGAGCTCAACTATGATTCAAATGCAAACGCGCATGAAAGTGGCTGACAATTCAGGCGCAAAAGAAGTGATGTGCATCAAGGTTATTGGTGGCTCAAAAAGAAGAACAGCTTCAGTAGGCGACATTATTATTGTCTCTATCAAATCGGCTCTTCCAACCTCAAAAGTTAAAAAAGGTGAAGTGGCAAAAGCCGTTATCGTTAGAACCAAAAAACATATTCGTCGTCCCGATGGTTCTTACATTCGTTTTGATGATAATGCGGCTGTGCTTGTGAACAATAACAAAGAACCTGTAGGCACTCGTATTTTTGGACCAGTGGCTCGTGAGTTGAGAGCGAAACAATTTGTTAAAATTATTTCCCTTGCTCCAGAAGTAATTTAAGAGGTGATGAAGTGAATCGTTTAAAAGAAAAATATGAAACTGAGGTTGCACCAGCGATTATGAAATCCCTGGGCCTTAAAAATAAAATGCAGGTTCCGCGGATCGAAAAGATCGTGATCAGCAGTTGTTTGCCAGACGCTGTACAGAACTCTAAAGTCCTTAATACGGCCGCTGAAGAAATCACTGCTATCACTGGTCAAAAAGCCGTGATCACCAAATCTAAAAAATCCATTGCGAACTTTAAACTTCGTGAGGGGATGCCAATTGGTGTGACCGTGACTCTTCGCAAAGACAAAATGTGGTCTTTCCTCGATCGTTTGATCACTGTATCCCTTCCCCGCGTTCGTGACTTTAGAGGTCTTCCCTCAAAAGGTTTTGATGGTCGTGGAAACTACAATATGGGTCTTAAAGAGCAGATTGTATTCCCTGAGATTAAC
>JBGSSY010000045.1:0-10976 GCA_041736775.1 Bdellovibrionales bacterium
GGATAGCCTTGAGTGGACCATGTTACGAGAAAAGTTTGTCGACTCATTTGGAAATCGTGATGGTTTATTTATTGGTCAAAAACGAAAACAAAATCGTTTGGATGAGCACTGGGAGAGCTACCAAGGTGGAACTTTTACCACCTACGAATTTAAAAACGAACCCGATACTGATTTTATTCTTGAACCCAATCGAAAGTGGGCTGAAAAAATTCGCGAAAAATGGATGAAAAATTCACAGTCTCCTTTAAGCACAGCTCCTGTGGTCGTTGGCGGTGAAGAGTTGGTAGGGGATCGAGAGGTTGTTAAACGCCTTGATAAATCCCAACTCCCTCAACAAATTTATTGTGGTCAGTATGTTAAAGCCACAGCCCAAGATCTCACTCAAGCGGTCCAAGTGGCCCAAGCGGATCCCGATGGTTGGAGAAAGCTCAGTCGACACGAACGCCATCAAATTTTATCCCGTGTAGCCAATCAAGTGCGTAAAAAACGGGGAGACCTGATCGGTGTTGCCGCCGCCGAAGTTGGAAAAGTATTTACCGAAACTGATGTCGAAGTCAGTGAGGCGGTGGATTTCGTAGAATTCTATTCCGAAAGCACACGCTACTTTGAAGCTTACAAAAATCTTAATTTCTCACCCGCCGGTGTTGGCCTTGTTGTTCCTCCTTGGAATTTTCCGATCGCCATTCCCCTAGGTGGAGTCGCTGCCAGTTTAGCCGCTGGAAATACTGTGATTATTAAACCTTCTTCAGATGCCGTTCTTTGCGCCTATGAAATGTGCCTCTGCTTTTGGGAGGCCGGAGTGAGTCGCAACACCCTCCAATTTGTTCCAAGCCCTGGGGCACTGGCTGAAGAGTTTTTAATTAAAAACAAAGATATTAATTTTGTGATTTTAACCGGCGGAGAGTCCACCGCACAAAAAATGTTAAAAGCAAGACCCAGTCTTTACCTCAGTGCTGAGACCGGTGGTAAAGATGCCACGATCGTTACGGCCATGGCCGATCGAGATCAAGCGATCAAAAATATTATCCATTCTGCTTTTTCAAACAGTGGCCAAAAATGTTCGGCCACCTCTCTCCTTGTTCTTGAGAATGAAGTTTATTACGACCGAAATTTTCAAGAGGCCCTTGTCGACACAGCTCAAAGTATGAAGGTGGGTTCGGTATGGGATTTTACCAATCGTATTGGAACTTTAGCGACCCCTGTCGGTGGCGCTCTTAAATATGCCATTGAAAATCTTGAAGAAGGGGAGAGCTGGGTCCTTAAGCCTGAGTACGAAAATGAAAATCAATATTTTTTAAAACCTGCGATTAAGTGGGGTGTGCGAGAAGGAAGTTTCTGTCATAGGACTGAACTTTTTGGCCCCGTTCTCTCTGTGATGAGAGCCGATAACCTTGAACATGCCGTCAATATTGTGAATCAGACGGGCTATGGTTTAACTTCAGGAATAGAGTCACTCGATGAACGCGAAGTCACTTACTGGAAAAAACATATCCGTGCCGGAAACCTCTATATCAATCGCGGTACAACCGGAGCTATAGTTTTACGTCAGCCTTTCGGTGGACTTGGTAAATCGGCCATCGGCTCTGGTCGTAAAGCCGGTGTCCATAATTACATTACACAATTTATGAAAGTGACTGAAGTCAGACAACCGCAAGTGACTGAAGCTCGAACCAGTAAGTTGGTTAAACTGGCAGAACGTTGGGACACTGACTCGCGTTTTGCGGTCGACTCTGAGAATATTCGTCGTTTACAAGCAGCCCTTCAAAGTTACATGGAACTCTATGAAGAAGAATTTTCTAAAGAGAGAGACTTCTTTAAAATAAGAGGAGAAGATAATATTTTTCGCTATCTCAAACTCAATAAAGTCGCTTTAAGAGTTTGTAAAGACGACAACCTCTTTGAATCAATGAGTCGTATTTTGGCGGCTAAAGTTTGTGGTGTCCAAGTTCGCATTAGTCTTGAAGAAGAGATGAATAATTCGGTTTCACAGTTTCTCTTTCGTTATTCTCCTAAAATTTTAAAAGATGGTGATGTGATGAAGCGAGAATCAGAGGCCGAATTTGTAAAATCATTCTCAGACCTTGATCGCATCATGTATGCCAAAGAAAGCAATGTTTCTGAGTTTGTGTTCACTCAGGCGGCTGAAAAATTAAAATTTGTGGTTCGTACACCACCCTTGATGGAAGGGCGACTGGAACTGCTCAATTTCTTTGAAGAGCAGTCCATTTCTCACAGTTATCATCGTTACGGCAATCTCGGTTCTCGGTCCTTATCTGTTTGATCGAGGATTAAATATTGAGATTCAGTTTTTCTAGAAAACGGACGTCTTGTTCCATCACGGTTTTGCGACCATCCGAGCGCGCGTTATCAATCGCTTGCATAGCGATGTGACGAAGATGATCTGAAAGTCGGTCCATCACTGCTGCCGACGTATTAAACTCTGATTGGGTGCTGATAAAATCTTTAAATCGAGAGGCAATGACCAGTATCTCTCCACCCTGAGAAATTTGTTTATTAGAGGGCTTTGAAAGCTGCGCTTTGGCCGTTGGTATAATTCGTCGGGCTTGGCTTCCCGCTTGATCACTGGGTGAAGGTGGTGATTTTTGATCAATCGCTCCCGCACTTTTGTGACGTTCGATGGGTAAATGTTGATCAAAACAGGGCATGCTGCAAAACACATAATTAGTGTTGCGGACATTACAGCTTGAAACGCTACAGATATAATAGCGAGTTTTGAAAGGGATGGGCTTTTTGCATCGGCTACAGTTTTTCCAAGTGGCTTCACTCATAGGGCGGATCCTTTTAATATTTTCTAAAGAGACTGTGGCGATCATACACCGATCTGCTCTTAAAAGTTAATTATTTTGTGGGCTCAAAAGGACACATTTCAAAGAACAAGATGTGCCAGGATGAGAATAAAAGAACCTTTGTTCTCACTCAGGTTTTTTAAAAATATTGTTTCATAGCAATACATTGTCATTAATATTTTCTTTCCCTTTTGTAAAAACTGCTAAACTTAAAGGTGATGAAGAGTAAAGCTGGACGTCCATTGACAAGGCTCTTCGCATCCATAATGTCCTTTCTCCTCTTAACAAGTCTAATGTCATTAACGGCCTGTCTGAATGAAGGAAGCGGAAGCGAAGATTCTACCCAGATTGTGGCCGACCCGGCCCCTGTCCCTGATCCATTGGATCCGTTGACACCACCGGAGCGCACAGTCTGTGATCCCTTTGATGCGGGATCCTCAGCCCAAGATCGCGGTCTTGTGGGCCATCTTCTTTATTTAACCGATGATCAGCCCCGTTATTCAAGTGTTAATGATTATATTGAACATGGTACTCCCATTCAGAGTACACTTTATTTTGATAAGATATTTATTCCTACCCGTGCATTTGATTTAGGATTTTATACCCAAGATGGAACATTAGTTCTTAATCAGAATGATGAACCTATTTATGAGTATTTTGCTCTGAGACTTGAATCAAAATTAAAATTAGCACCCCATGAACCGGCGGGTTGGTATCAAATGGCTCTTCTCTCTGATGATGGTTCCATTCTGAGTGAAAAAGATCAGAATGGTCAATTGATTGAAATTGTAAACAATGATGGCAATCATCCCACCCGCATGGGCTGCGGTTCTCGCTCAATCTATATGGATCACAACACTGAAAAATCAGTGGTTCTCGCTTACCATCAGGGTCCACGTTACCATATCGCAATGAGTGTTTTGTGGCGCCCTCTTCCGGAAGGTGTTCTTCCAGAAGATCCAGTCAGTGATATTGAATGTGGTCGCTCCGGAAACTCAAGATATTTTGATTCAACTCAAGTTCCTTCAGTACCACAACTTCCCTACTACGAACTTCTCGAAAGGGGTTGGAAACCTCTTGAGAATACAAATTACATGTTCCCTGAGCAAGCCCTTAACCCTTGTGCAGCACAAGACCCGCTCCTACTCACTAACTTTAGAATTGTACAAATCACTCCCACCCAAGTTCGGGTCAGTTGGACAACAAGTCTACCCAGCACCTCACAGGTGAGAGTCAATCAAGTGAGCAATGGCAATATCATTCTTTCACCCGTTGATAGCACTTTAAAAACCTCCCATTCAGTCACTGTACCTGGACTAATTGCCAACACTCTCTACTCTGTAAGAGGGATTTCTAGCTCTCCTGATGGACAAATAACTGAGAGCTCAGAGAGCGCGTTCAGAACTCCACGCTAAACCCCGAGAATCATTACAAACTGGACTCAAGTCTGCGCCTCTTTTTTAGGTCACTCAATTTTAAGTTCTCGGTTCTCAATTCCGAAATGATATTGAGAGGATACTGAAGAATGAAACTTTCAATAAGACTTAAATTTTTGCTTGCGATGAGCAGCCTTCTTTTGGTTTGTCTCAGTTTTTATATGCTGATGTCGATTGCGGTGTTTAAGTCTGATAAAAAACAATTGGTTTATGATCTTAATCGCAGCCAAGTAACGACATTGGCCAACGAACTCACAGCAACTCTCAACGGCGTTTCAGACACCTTGAATCTTTTCGCTCAACTGCCACCAGAAATGCAAAAAAAATTGGTGGAAAATTTATTCTCCAAAGATTCTGAAATCATTTCTCTTCTTATTTTCGAGAAACAAGAGTCTCAACCCCTTCATAGTCATTTCCATAAGAGGTATTTTGAAACCTATGGCCTCAATGAAAAGAACTTTGTCGAACATCAAATTAAAGACCAATCAAAGATTGAAGAGATTTTAAAAAAGGGCCAGCTGATTTGGAATGCCTCGCAAAAAAATCAGCCTCCGCTAATGGGTTATGGCAAAAGAGTTTTAGCCGTTGACAGTGAAAACAATCCGGTTCAGCAGTGGGTGATACTCTCGTACATACGACTAGACTCACTGGTTAAAGTTTTATCAGTTCACAACATTAGCGAAATTCAAATCAGCAATGCAAAGGGTGAAGTGATTGTTCAAAGCAATATTGATCAATTGTTTGAACATCCTTTAGTCACAAACGATCCCTTTTTTAAACAGGCGTTAAAGTCTCCGGTTAAAGTCAGTGTCTCCCCCATCAAACATCAAAAAGAGGTTTGGCTTTCGGCTTTTGCAAAAACCTTTGGTGATGAGTTGATCATTGTCTCGCGCTCGCCTGAAAAAAAGATATTTCAAGTGGTGCAGTCCCTGACCTTTCGCACCCTTCTTTTTGGTACCATTGTCTTAACACTGGTTATTTTAGTCGCTTTCTTGATTTCAAAATCTCTCACTCGAAACATTGCACTCCTTTCCGCTCGAATGGTCGAAGTCTCCAAAGGAGATTTGATCACTCACCTCAAATTATTGGGGCGAGATGAAACCGTTCAGTTGGCTCAGTCTTTCAATACGATGATTGATGATCTTAAGCAGTCGCGTGATGCCCTTGAAGTGATGAATAAAGAGTTGGATCAAAAAGTTAAAGAGAGAACCAAAGAATTAGAAATCCAAAATCGCAAAGTTGTTGAGACCCAAGAGGCTCTTTTACGCACCACTCGTCTTGCCTCTATGGGTGAAGTTGCAGGGCGAACCGCCCATGAAGTTCTTAACCCCTTAACCAGTTTATTGACCAGAGCCAACCTCACGCAAAAGAAAATCGAAAATCAGATGAAACAACCTCTTCATTTTCTCAACGAAATGAGTGAAGCCTGGAAAAAAGATTATTCTGAGGGTGGTTTTGAGACACTGATTGAAAACTGGAAAGCCTCATCCTCTGTTTATAAAGATCAAAATTTATTCTCAGAAGATCTTAATAATCTGAGTGAAGTCAAACAAAGCCTCTCTCATCAAACCGAAGAAATTGCCCAGGACATTGATTTTATTCAAAGAGAAGGTCTAAGAATCAGTAAAATTATTAACAGCATGAGGCGCTTAGGCAATATCAATTCAGAAATTAAACCCCATTCGATTCATGGCCTTATTAAGGACTGCTGTTATATCATGGCAGATCTATTTGAACAAAACAGTATAGAAATTCGTCAAAACCTACATGCTGAAGTTGATTTAGTCATGATTGATCGTGATGAGTTTATTCAATCATTGACCAACATGATGAGAAACTCCTTACAATCCATAACTTCAAATCCTTTGCGTCGCGAAAACTATTTTAAATCTCATATTCAAATAACCACCCGATTCCATGAGAATCGAATTGAAATTGATATTGAAGACAATGGATCTGGAATTACAGAAGAACATCAGAAAAAATTATTCAACTCTCATTTTACCACTAAATCCTCGGACGAGGGAACGGGCCTTGGTCTGAGCATCTCTCGACGCTTTTTACGAGCCTATGAGGGTGACATTGTCTTTATTGAATCTCAAAGAAATCAAAAAACTGTATTTAGAATTTGGCTTCCGTTAATAGCTGAAAGTAAAGGAAAGGCCGTTGCATGAGTAACGCAGTTAAATTATTTAAAGAGCACGAGCATTTGATTCCGAAGGGATCTCCCGTTCCAAACCGCCGCATTTTAGTGGTCGACGATGAACCTGAAATTGCCCAAGGGATTCAAAGAATTCTTTCTCCCCAGCAGAATCAAGTGATCCCTTTACGCTCCTCTCGGGGGAGTGCAAAGCCTGAAGAGAAACAAAAAAGCGAATTTGAAGTGGTTGTGGTCAATACACCCCAAAGAGCCCTTGAAGAAATTAAAAAATCTATTGAAAGCAATAATCCCTTTGCTGTTGGATTTTTTGATGTGATGCTTGGTGCTGAAATGGATGGTATTGAGCTAGTTCAAAAAGCCTTTCAAATTGACCCGCGACTTTTTGCGGTCTTTGTGACGGCCTACCATGATCGCAGTGTTGATTCCATCGGAAATTTTTTAGGGGAAGAGTCTCGCGAGAAATGGGATTACATTAACAAACCCTTTACCGAGGGAGAAATTCTACAAAAAGCGAGAAACTCGACCAGTCTCTGGGATCTGAACCGCCTCAAAGACTGGCAGGCGGATCGACTCAGTGAAGCCCATCAAATTCTTTTGTCTGTCGAAAAACAAAATGCAGTGGCAGCCATTGGTCGCAGCGTCGCCCATGAGTTTGGTAATTTACTCACTCATATCATTGGACATGCTGAAATCGCACAAATGTCAGATCAAATTTCTGAAATTAAAAATTCACTGGATATCATCCTTAAAGCGGGAAATACAGCGGCATCGGTCTTGAAGAATTTTAGAAATCTTAACGAAGCCCATGATAAAGAAGCTGATTTTAAGATTCACAATATTATGCATATTATTGATGAAGCCATTGAACTGATGGAATTTCGATTCAGGCGACATAATATTAAAGTGAAAAAAACAGGTTTAGCGTCTTATTCTGCCGAAGTGAATAAAAGTTCGATCATTCAAGTTTTTGCTAATCTCTTTATTAATGCCATTCACGCCATGCCACAAGGTGGAGAATTACTCATAGACATGAAAGAGGAGGACTCAAGTGTGTCCCTCTCTGTCAAAGACTCGGGCACAGGTATAGACGAAAAAATACTCAGCCGTGTGACTGAGCCACTATTTACAACAAAGGGCTCTGAGGGCAGTGGACTTGGTCTCGCTATTTGTAAAGAAATCATTGAAGTGGAACATGGCGGTTCCTTTAAAATCAGCAACCATCCCAAGGGTGGAGTGGTTGTGCAGTTTATGATTCCTCAAATGAAGGAGAAGAACAATGGATTTATTTGACGTCAATACTTCAACTCTGAGTGATAAAACAGTTCTTATAGTCGACGATGATAAAACCATCCGCGATATTATCATGCAAAATCTCAGGGGCATTGGTTTTCAACGTTTCCTTCATGCGGGTAATGGAGTTGAAGCTCATAAACATCTTCATAATCCCAAAAATAGTATATCCCTGATTCTCTGTGACTGGGATATGCCTGTCGCCGATGGCCTGACCTTACTCAGAGCCGTTCGTGGAGATGAACTCTTAAAGGATATTCCCTTCATCATGATCACGGCTCAGCAAACTCAAGAGAGACTTAAAATTTCTCAGGCGGCCAAATACAAAGTGGATGCCTACATCGTAAAACCTTTTCAAGCAGAGACCTTGCGCAAAAAAGTTCTTCAGGTCCTCTTTGGTAAAAATGAAGGTCAAAAAGAACCGGCATGATTTCTTTTCGCGAAGGGAGAAAGAGTAATTTGACCCCGCTCAAACACTTGATCTCTGTTTGTATGTTTTTCTTTTCATATTCAATCCGAGCCGCTGAATACACTGAAACATTTAATGACCGATCCGTCATCGAAAGTGGAGATCTAATTTTTAATCAGGCTTTGGGGTCCCTTCATCCACAATTGTTTGTAATGAACTTTAAAATCGGATTTGATCCGCTTGAGGTTCTCGTGGGCGATGGAAGCGATGGTGTGTTTGATACCACCACTTACGCTCGATTCAGTCAAAACGGTGATCTTTCAGGAAACATCATACGACTCGACACCAATGAATTTCCAGAGCTTAATGTCACCCGTTTTTTTTTAGCAAAGGATTGGATTCTTGAGCCTGTGGGCTCAGCACCCTTAATTATAAAAAGTCTCACCGATGTGATTATTGAAGGAGAAATTCTTTGCAACGGTTTAAATGGTGAAGATGCTGTCAACGCAACCATTGGAAATGGCGGACAAGGCCGATGCGGTGGATTTCGCGGAGGAAATGGCGGAGCACCTTTCGCTGATGGTGAAAATGGTTTGAGTCCATTCGATCCCACCGTCACCGGAGGCCAAGGAGGAAATTATCCGGGTCTTGCTACTCCTGCAGTGAGTGGAGGTGGCGGTGGAGGATGGAACACATCAAGCCTAGCGACTGATGGAACAAATTTTAGTATGAATGGAGGACAAGCGGGTGCAACGGATCCAGATCCAGAGTTTATCAATGAATTGGGATCAGGTGGTGGCGGTGGTGGTTCAGGAACTGATTCTGACGCTGGAGCTGGTGGCGGCGGCGGCGGTGGAATGGTGAGAATTTTTGCGGTGAGAGATTTTATTTTAGGTCGATCTCCCCTTTCAGTCTTTGGCAGTATTCACGTCAATGGTGGAGAAGGGGGTTCATCCAATGTCCAAGGTGGAGCCGGCGGAGGTGGTGCTGGAGGATCTGTTTCCGTTTTTGTCGGTCGTAATATTGAAATATTTAACACCGATGGAGCCGGCGCAAGCCAAGCCAATAGCGCAAGTGGTGGAACCAATGTCAATCTTGATTCAGGGGGAAGTGGCGGAATTGGAAGAAGTTGGTTTTCAAGTGTCGGGTATAATTTAAATGGCACTGGATTTTACACACCCGCTGAAGATGCACCCATCAGCCCTGGAAATGTAGAGTTCACTTCAAACGCGCAAGAACTCATCACTCGGAGTATTGATTTAAGAACAACTCAGCTGCAGATCAATAATGTACTCACCACTCCAGTTTCTGCCGATTTTCAAATCCAACTTTCTGGCAGTGATAGCCAGTTTCAAAGCGACCAAACACCGTGGACAACAAATCTCAATGAACTTCGTGGCAAAAGATATATTAAAATCAAAGCCATTATTACCAGCAGTGACGTCAATGCGGGCTCGTTTTTAGAAGCTGTTACAATTGATTATACACCAGGCTCAAAATCAGATTTTGATTTTGTTTCAAGCAGTTGTGGCAGAGTGAATTCAAATAAACCTTTCAATGGCGGATACTTAATATTAATGTTGCCATTTTTATTAATCCTATTTTTAAGGTTTAAATTTTTAAATGCTATTTTTTGAATTAGAAGCGATAACCCAAAATCCAATGGATATCGAGATTTTGATAGGTGTCTGTGCCATCAAAATAATGATATTGCAATTCTGCACCGGACTGTAAGGGGCCATAGAAATTATAGAGGATACGATGGGAGGTCATGACACCCCATTTTTGATTCACCCAAGATAGAGATAAATCAGAGTGCCAGCTCCAATTTTCAAGATCTCCTCGATAGATAACCGAGGGTCCAATTCCGATTCTTTGCTCAAGTCCGATAATCTCTAGATCTTTTCGAAGCACTTGCGGCTGGGCAAAGAGATTCACACCGAAGCCCCAGTTTGAACTGCGATGCCAAAAAATTCTTGTGATCCATTCTTGCCAATTTAAATTATTTTGAAATGGAAAATCAAAACTGGATTTAGGTTTATAGGTTTCTTGAGTGTATTGAAAGATAATATTTAAAGTCGTGGTTTTAGACCACTGCCACTGGGACTCTAATCCCAAAGAAATCAACTGTCCCCCCTCAAATTGGGATTTTGTTTTGTCTTCGCTGAGAAAACTTTTTTGACTTATACCAGGTTGAAGCCAAATCTGTGCCCCATTCCAGCTCAGAAACTGGATAAGCTCATCCTCTTTCTTGTTGGATGAGGTTTCAACTATTTCACTGCCTTTTTGATTAATGTCATCACCAAGAGTACTTTGTGTGGTTTTCTGTTTTACAATCTCAGAGGTGATTGTTTTTGGAATAGGCTCAGACTGGTGGGGGATTTTCTTTTTGCTGTTTTTTTGAGAGAGTTCAATTCGTTCATTACTGGGATCGAGATTCCATTTTTTGATATCACTCTCTAAAGCGGGTTGAACTAGCGTAGGTTCACTAAAAAGTCCCATTCGACCCTTAAGATCCCCGGCCGCAACTCTCCAATAATATTTTTTATCGAGATCGAAGTTTCTCCAAAGAAACTGACTCTTTTGAACTTTCTCTTGCAGAATCAATTCACGAAAATCCGTACTCTCTGAAATCTCGACCGTATAGAAATCTGCACCTTCAATATTTTGCCAAGTAAAGATAGCCGTTTTAATATTTTTAGCCCAGGCCCTTGGCATTAATATGTCCATCCAGAATGAAGAGCTTTTATCTTTTTTGGGATCTTCAATGATTTGAGGCGAATTCAGCTGTGGGGCCTGAAAGGGATTCGAGCGAATAAAAAGCGGATATTGATACAGCGGGGGAATGACAAACCCTTTTTCATCCTCAGCCC
>JBGSSY010000072.1:0-24546 GCA_041736775.1 Bdellovibrionales bacterium
TTTAGCTCGCACAGTAAAATCCCCCATGATAACCCTTCCCCTGATTGATTTAAGGTAAGGATCGTATCAAATTGACGCACATAAGTGGTCAAAGTCCCTTGGGAATTAAAGGTGGTCAGAATCGCTTGGGAATAACAAAAATGAGGTCCTTATTGTGATTGCGCAAATTCATAACGTAGGGATTTTTGAATAATCAGGTGTCTCATTTTTAGACAGTTAACATGACTCGTAGACAGACCTAAATTATTGAAATGACATAATTAATTTTGAGACAGAGTGTCTCACCTTGGCACACTTATCGCAAAACGGGGTCTGTATAAGGAGAATGACCCATGATTAGAATGACCAACCTTGTTTTATTTTTCTCATTCATTTTAAGCACCAACCTTGTGTTAGCAAGAAAGAATGCAGCTTTCGGAAAAGAGAATATAACTTTAGCAAAAATTTGGGAGCGTGGAGAACAGTCGGTGGTCGAACTCAATCTTTCTTCAACCCATAAAGCTCAATGTAAACATTTTGAAATTAAAATAGATTCACATCTTCATCTTAATATTGATTGTGATGGGGTTTCTCGTTCTGAAAAAATCAGTCTTACTGCGGGAGCTCAATACACTGTTAGTCAAACTAAAGAACAGTGGACATTAATTAAGTACAATTATCTTCATAAAAAACCACAAACTTCACGTTTGACCCAAACCCTGATCAAAATTCCTTATGTTGAAGAAGTCATTCATATAAAAAAACAAGGACAAGATGAATTAGCTTTCTATTTGGAAGCCTTTAAAGTGGATGAATTCGGACGTATCGTGCAGAATAAATACATTCAAGCCCATGGCTTAAAGACGAAGGAACTTAAAGTAAGCTCAAACTGAAAAATCATGAATTAAAGTCTAAAAGACTTAAAATAAATCCAAATTGAATTATAATGGATTATAGTCGCAGAATAATTCAGTTCATACTGAAATTCCTACAAAAACTATGATTCTATTCTGTTTTTGGGCTGGGCTTTGATAGTGTCTTTCGATGAGTTTATTAGAGCCTCCAAGTACTCTTTCAAAATTGATTGTTATTTTATTTTTAATTTTTAGACCGTCCTACGTTTTTGCTGACAAAATTCTCTGTCAGGATATCTTTTCAGAAATACCCTTTTTAAAAAAGACAACTGAGTCCAAAGTTTTGAATCAAATTCTTTCTTATCCTAAAGAACGAGAACAGATTATCTATAGCCTCCACTTTAAAAAAAATCAGCTTTTGCAAATGCTGAAAAGTGAAGAGAGGAAGGGATCATTGCCCAGAGAGGCCATAAAGATTCAATTGTTTAAACTAGAGGTTCTACTAATGATGATTGAAATGCATCGCCCCCTTGTTCAAAAAGAAATCAGACTGCTAGAGGCGAGTTTATCATTAGCTCCAAGTTCGATCCGAAAACTCCGACGAAACCGGTTCTATCAAAATATCCTAGAGCAAGGCCAAAATATAATGGTGAGCCTGGTGATTTATTGGGCCTTAGCCGAAATTTATGAGTTACTTTTTATAACAGACCAAAAAGAAATCAAAGTTCCACTTCGAGATTTATTAGAAGATAAAAACCAGTAGCCACTCTCAGTTACTCAAATTCTAAAAAGAAAGATGAAGAGAAATCTATAATTGTAAGTCAATGGGTCACGTGAATGAGTTAGAAAGTCGAAGGTCATTAAGAAAATGGCTTCTAATTTCTGTTTAGCGTTGTTCCCAACCTACGACCGAGCCCGCTTCAAAATAGATGACTTTTGTCTCTTTGTAGTAACCATCCACGGTTGGAACAGAGCGTTCATAAACCCAGCGTTCGTTTTCATATTTGGGATTGCCGGCCACTTCCACTTGATCGGGAGATCCTAAGTGAAGTGAAACTTTTTGTTTAGGCATACCAATCGTCAAATCATCATCGCTCTTAAGTGAACGATAGCTCTCGATCAAAGCAGGTTCACTGAGCATTAATTCCTCTAAGGCATCGGTGTCGTTGAAGTGACTCGGAGTTGATCGAGGATTTTGATAATCTAGGGGAACCATCACACAGGCGCTGAGAGCCAAAACACTTAAAATCATCAAAAAAAACTTCATTGGTAACTCCTTATGATTCAAAGTCAGGCTCTGATTTTTAAGAAGCTCAAAAGCCTTGAACTTAATCTTTATCGGCTTTTTGTTGTCACAGATTGAGAAAATCTCTCTCTTTTTAAACGAGAGTACAGACTTGTCTTTTGTCAGACCTCTTAATAGAATAGTCCAAACAGAAGGGGAGACACAGCCATGAAAAAAGACGAGAAAAGTCCTCAGTCTGAAACTTCTGATTTGAAAGTGGATCTCCAACATCCAAAGCCCGACCATGATCTTGATATAGACGAAGATCTGGCGGAGGCCCTTAATCAGGCAGGGGCAACGAGCACGGTCGCTGATGTAAACGTCGACCAGGCCCTCTCGGAATTGGACCCTCATTTTAAAGAAGAGCTTTCAAAAATCCAAGCCAATGATTTTGAAGGTGTTGTGATTTCTGTCGAAAATCAATCAGAAGAAGTTTCTGAACAAGATAATGCCCCCAATATGTTTAAAGTGTATTGGTCCAATACAAATTCTGAAAAAAAATTAAGATACAAAATCGCCCTCGCTGTTATGGCAATGGCTATTCCTCTTTCACTGTTGATTTACAATGGCTATTTACTGCCAAAATTTGAGTTTCCCTACACTCTCTCTATGAATGAGTTAACAGATACAATTTATAGTTATGATGAAAACGATATCGAGGTCCCTCTTTTTGACGACTTTAGAGGTAAAGCTTTCACTTATCCTCTTCCTAAAACAACGATTAATCTAAAAGGTGAGCCGGGGAGTCCCTCTTTTGGTGAGTTCGAGTTTTTTTTGAATCTTCGAGAAAAAGATCTGATGAAGACGGTTAAAGAAAGAGAATCTGAACTAATAGATGTTATCCAGCGCACATTAGAGCTTGTGACATGGAGCGAACTCCAGACTCCCGTGGGTAAAGAAAAAGTTAAAAAAGTAGTGAGACACCGACTCAATGAATATTTTGACGGTAACTATGTCCTCGGTGTTTATTACCGCTCCATCATTTTGCAAAAGTAGCTCAACTTGAATCCTCTGATGTGTTTTTTTTAAAATTCAGAATCAATCTCAAATTCGTCCTCTCTTTTTAAAGTGGGTCGGATTGATATTATAATTACGAAGTTTGTCGTGAAGAGTGCTCTTGGGCATCTTAAGTTCATCGGCCACTCTTCTTTGATTGCCATAATATTTTTGTAATTTTGAAAGAATCAGATTTCTCTCGATTTCTTTAAGGGGTGGTAGTCCCTCGCTACTTTCGAATTCTCCCAAATGGACTTCTTCGTCGATGGGTGACTCTAAAAGCTCAGTGAGATCTTCTTCTTGTATTCTCTTTCCAGGAAAGTAGGCTGCGGCACGAATTATGAGATTTCTAAGCTCCCTGATATTTCCAGGCCATTGGTGATTTTTAAGTTTTTCAATGGCACGAAATGAAAAACCGACTTTTTGTTCTCGTGCAAATTGATAAAGAAGAGCATCAAAATCTTCCATTCTTTGAATCAGCGAAGGTGGTGTCACTCGGCAAATATTGAGACGATGATAAAGGTCCTCTCTAAACTCATTTTTAATCACCTGCTGTTTAAGGTTTTTGTGAGTGGCTGCAACAATTCGAACGTTAGTTTGAATACTTTTATCACTGCCGACTGGTCGAATTTCATTATTCTCTAGGGCGCGTAAAAGTTTAGGTTGTAAAGAAAGGGGAAGATCGCCAATTTCATCCAAAAAAAGAGTTCCTCCACGAGCGGCTTCAAAAGCCCCTTTTCGATCTTCCGTTGCTCCGGTAAAAGCGCCTCTGGTGTGGCCAAAGAGTTCACTTTCGATCAGGCTTTCACTCAAAGCACTGCAGTTAATCGTCACATAGGGATACTTTTGACGATGGGAATTTTCATGAATCCACTTTGAAACAATCTCTTTGCCGGATCCCGAAGGCCCTAAAATCAAAACTGTATAATCGGTATTGGCAATGGCTGGAAGTCGTTGCAATTGTAAATTCCACTCTTTATTTGCACTTTTCATCGGATCTAATTTTTGATTTAACCTTGAAAAAATAAAGAGACTCTCTCCCACCATCAGTTTGTCGTTATTTGAGAGATAGGCTTCAACAATGGGTGTTCCATTTAAAAAGGTGCCATTGCGACTTTGGATATCTCGAACTAAATAACCCCGCTTTCTTTTTTCAATTCGGACATGACGAAAAGACACAAAGGGATCATTGATCACTAAGCTATTGCTTGGGTCTCGACCGATGGTTAAAAAATCTTCAACCTCAATGGATTGTTCACTGCTTTGATTGACAGGGAGAAGATAGGCTTTTTCCATTGTTTCTTGTTCGTGTAAAACTCTTTGGGTTTCCATGGACCTCCTTAAGGTGGGGTTGGGGAGAGGGAATACAATGACTGTGCCAAGCTTAAGAGAATAAAAATGCAGTTTACGAACTTTTTTCGGTCAATTTTGTCCGAAATCTAGCATTGTGGAGTTGGTTTTAAGATCGACCTGTGGAATGATCGGCCCCCTGAGGACACTTTTCATATTAAAGGAAGCTAAAATGGCACAAGTGCGATTTATCCAAAGTGCAAGCCGATACGATCAATTTCCACCCAGTCGATTGCCCCAAATTGCTATTGCAGGACGATCCAACAGTGGGAAATCCTCTTTTATTAATACACTGGCTCGCTCCAAGGTCGCTCAGGTCAGCTCAACTCCTGGAAAAACAAGACTTCTTAATATTTTTGATGTGGATAAAAAATTTTGGTTGATCGATATGCCCGGTTACGGTTATGCCGCTCGCTCCCATTCTGAAAGAAGAGATTGGGAGGACATGATTGAGCAGTATTTAACCGAAAGTCCTCAACTTAAGGGTCTCATTCTTATTATGGATATTAGGCGCTCATGGAGTGATGAAGAAGCTCTGCTTCTCGATTTCTGTATAGCCATGGATCTGCACCTTGTGGTTGGGCTCACAAAAGCCGACAAAATGTCTAAAGCACAGTGGCTGATGCGAGTTAAAAAAATGAATGAAGAGGTTGGTATTCCCTGTTTTCCAATATCATCCCTTAAAAAATGGGGGATGGACGATATGATGGATTTCATTTTCAAAAATTGGCTGAAAAAGCCTGAAAAGACAGAGGTTGAAGAGCCTGAAATCGAACAATGACAAACTTTTGTCCCCTTGGTATATCTTTCTCTTTTAAGGAGTCCAATGGCAGAAGTGATTGCGGTTATTCCCGTCCGTTATGGAGCCCAACGTTTCCCTGGTAAGCCTTTGGCTCCCATCCTTGGTAAACCCATGATTCAATGGGTGATCGAAGGGGCTCAGAAAAGTAAACTCATAAAAAAAATAATAGTTGCTACTGATGACCAAAGAATTGCTGATGCTTGCTCCTCTTTTCCCGTGAAAGTGGTTATGACCGATCCTGATTTGCCATCGGGAAGCGATCGTGTTTATGCGGCCCTTGAAAATGAACCCGAAGATCTCATCATTAATCTGCAAGGGGATGAACCCTTGATCGAGGCCGAACTTCTTGATCATATGGCCTTACAAATGCGAACTCAGTCCGATTGGGAAGTGATGACTTTAGGGCGCCCCATGGACAAAGAGGCCCTAAGCAGCGAAAACACGGCTAAAATCGTACTGAGTCAAAGTCACCACGCCCTTTATTTTAGCCGATTTCCCATTCCTTACTCACGTGTGAAAAATGAACAGGATCTCTCTGCCTGCTTGAAGCATATTGGTATCTATGGGTATAAAAGAGAGTTCTTAAAATTATTTTGTAAAACACCCGCTCAGCCTCTGGAAAAAATGGAAGGTCTCGAGCAATTGCGAGCTCTCTACCTTGGGGCTCGAGTGAAAGTTTTAAAGGTTAACTACCAAAGTTGGGGAGTGGATACTCCTGATGATATTAAAATTGTTGAAGCAGAACTGAGGAAGAGAAATGGCCACTAAACCCAAAAAGAAAAACAAATCACCAAGAACTTCTCGTTCTAAAACTTTGACTCAAAAATTTGTTTTTGTCACAGGTGGTGTTGTTTCTTCAATTGGTAAAGGTTTATCGGCCGCTAGCCTCGGTACACTTCTTGAGTCTCGCGGTTTTAAAGTAACACTGATGAAATGTGATCCCTACATCAACGTTGATCCAGGAACCATGTCTCCTTTTCAACATGGTGAAGTTTTTGTCACCGATGATGGCGCTGAAACCGATTTGGAGTTAGGTCATTACGAAAGATTCACAACCATCTCTCTCAATCGCTCCAATAGCACAACCGCAGGTCAAATTTATGATAGCGTTATTCGCAAAGAGCGCCGCGGAGATTATCTCGGTGGAACGGTGCAAGTGATTCCCCATATTACTGACGAAATTAAATCTCGTATTTTTGAAGCCGCACAAGGTTCAGAAGTTTGTATTGTCGAAATCGGTGGAACCATTGGTGACATTGAAGGTCTTCCTTTTATTGAAGCCATCCGTCAAATGCGAGTCGATCTTGGGGTTGAAAATACTCTTTATGTTCATGTGACTTATGTTCCCTATATCAAAGCGGCGGGAGAATTAAAAAGTAAACCCACTCAGCACTCGGTTAAAGCTCTTCGCGAAGTGGGAATTCAGCCTGATGTTTTAATTTGTCGCAGTGAACAGGTCATTCCGTTAGAAACAAAATCCAAAATTGGACTCTTTTGCAGTATTCGTCCCGAGTCAGTGATCTCGGCTTACGATGCTTCGAGCATTTATGAAGTGCCTCTGATGCTTCATAAAGAGGGATTTGATGACAAAGTGGTCGCAGCTCTTAAATTGGATGGTGACAAACCCAATATGAAATCTTGGGAACATATGGTGAATATCATTAAGTCACCCAGTCGCGAAGTCACTATTGGACTGGTTGGAAAGTACACCAACCTCAAAGAGAGCTATAAGTCACTCAACGAAGCTCTGATCCATGGAGGCATTGCCTGTGATGCCAAAGTGAATATCACTTATATTAATTCTGAAAATCTGAAAGCTGGAAATGTGGCAAAAAATTTGGCTGGCATTGATGGTATTCTTGTTCCTGGGGGGTTTGGAGAACGGGGTTCTGAAGGTAAAATGGTTGCTATTCAGTATGCTCGCGAAAATAACATTCCGTTTTTTGGAATTTGTTTTGGGATGCAACTTGCGGCCATTGAATTTGCTCGGAATGTTTGTGGCCTGAAAAATGCGACCAGCCGTGAGTTTGAAGACAAAAGTAAAGGTCAACGCAATTATGTGATTCACATGATGGAAGATCAAAAAGATCTTCCCAATAAAGGTGGAACTATGAGATTGGGTTCCTTCAATTGTGCTCTTGAAAAGAACTCTATGGTTAGAAAAATTTATCAAAAGCCGGTGATTCAAGAAAGACATCGTCATCGCTTTGAGTTCAATAATAAGTTTCGAGGTCTCTTTGAGAAAAACGGAATGCTGCTTTCAGGAATTTGCGAAGAAAGAGATTTAGTCGAAATCATGGAAATCCCGGATCATCTCTTTTTTGTGGGAGTTCAATTCCACCCAGAATTTAAATCTAAACCCCTCGAACCTCACCCCTTATTTACTCAGTTTGTGAAGTCCTCACTCGCTTATCGCCAACCAGAAGTAAGAACAACACGCAAAACGGTCGGTGTTAAGTCTGGCCCCACTCACAAATCATTATCGGTGTAATTGTTATGTCATCAGCCATTCAAGAAGCTCTCAGAGTTTTAGATATTGAAGCCCGTTCGATTCTTGATCTCAAATCAAGAATCGATCATAAGTTTGAAAAAGCGGTGGATCTGATTTGCCAATGCAAAGGCAAGGTGGTTGTGGCTGGTATGGGTAAATCAGGTCACATTGGTCGAAAGATTGCGGCGACTTTAAGCTCCACTGGCTCTCCGGCACTTTTTCTTCACCCCGCAGAAAGTTCACATGGTGACCTTGGTGTACTCTCTGAAGGTGATTGTCTGATCATTATTAGTTACGGTGGAGCCTCACAAGAATTGCAAGATTTAATCACTTATGTTTCTCGCCAAGGTCTTAATATGATCGCGATGACAGGTCATCTTGAAAGTCAGTTAGCTCTGGCCGCAACCGTTGCCCTTGATATTTCGGTGCATGAAGAAGCTTGTCCCTTAAAGCTAGCGCCCACTTCAAGTTCAACAGTGACTCTTGCCTTAGGAGATGCACTAGCAATGGCGGTTCTTAAGCAAAAAGGTTTTAAAGAAGAAGATTTTGCTCAGTTTCACCCCGGTGGAAAATTAGGACGAAGGCTTTTGACCCGAGTGAAAGATATCATGCATGACAACGGTGGTCTGCCGGTCGTTAAACAATCATCTTCCATGATTGAGGCCGTTGCAATTATGACTGGTAGTGAAGTGCGTGGAGTGGCTGGTGTTGTCAATGATGAAGGAATGTTAATAGGGGTTCTGACCGATGGAGATCTTCGCCGACATCTGGAAAAAAATAAAAATCCTCTTCAAGCTCAAGTGGCCGAAGTGATGAGTCTTAAGCCAAAAACAATTGATCAAAACGAATTGGCGGTTAAAGCTCTTTTTTTAATGGAACAGTTTTCAATCCAATCCCTTTTTGTCATCAACCCCGAAACTCAAAAACCTCAAGGTTTGATTCATCTGCAAGATCTGATTCGCGCCAACGTTCGTTAATCAACAGACTTTACTCATTTGTTGCAATTGCCTGATCGATTGTTCATAATTATTTAATGTCTCAGGATTTGCAAAAACTCAAAAAAATTAAAATGTTAGTGATGGATGTCGATGGAATCCTCACCGACTCCCGAATTATTCTAGACTCAAGTATAGGTTGGAAAAGATTTTTTTCGGTTCGAGATGGAATCGGAATTCATCAATTGCGTCACCTCGGTTACAAAACAGCAGTGATCACTGGTTCTTGTTCTGAAGATGTTCGTCAGCGCATGCAACATCTTAAAATTGATTACTTTTATGAAAACAAACTCGACAAAATTCCAGCTTATGAAGAGCTTAAAAAAGAATCGGGTTTCAGTGACGAAGAGATCAGTTATATCGGTGACGATATCTTTGACATTCCCCTGCTGAGAAAAGCGGGTTACTCGGCCACCGTTCCGGAAGCAGTTGAAGAAGTTCTTAAGGAGTGTGATTATATTACCAAAAGAAAAGGTGGCTATGGTGCGGTCAGAGATCTTTGCCAACAAATCATCGAACATGGTCACTACAGCAAGAGGTAAATCATGAAATTATTAGTGTTTCTACTTTCGTCTATTTTGGTTCTTAATGCTCAAGCTGTCACTATTGAGTTTCCTGAAGAGGAGTTGGCACGAGAATCTGTTCTCCCTATTTTTGATAACGCTATTGCCGTTAAATCCCGTCTGGTTCCCACCGCAAAACGTTTTGAGTTGGGTCTTTCTACTGGATTAGGTATGAATGAGCCTTTCTTTAGCACACTTCGCTACGGTGGTCATGTGGGTTACCATTTTAACGAAACTCATGCTGTTGTTCTCATGGGGCAACTTTATGGAGATGGACTTAATAACAATGGTGATACCTTGGCCAATACTGTTTTTGTGGGCGAAAGACTGCGAATGGATTTTGCACCCCAAACGACCTATCATTTTTTAGCTAATTATCAAATCACTCCCTATTATGGAAAAATTTCTGTCTTTAAAGATTTTGTGATGAACCTCTCTCTTTATGGCCTTCTTGGCTTGGGAATGATGGATATTGGTGGAGAAGCCACTCCCGTTTTTAATGCAGGTATTGGACAAAAATTTTATGTGACTAAAAATTGGGGAATTCGAGCCGATCTTGGGTTGATGGCCTATCAAGGACTTAATTATTTTCTTGGAAGTGGTGGAACTCAATCACCGCTAATAGATGTCGTTGCTACTCCAGGAGATGAGCCAACTGCCGTACTCTCCCCCAGTGCCTTTGAAAAAGAAATGAATTACGATCTTCATCTTTCCATCGCAGTTATTTTTCTTCTTTAGTTTCCATTCAGTTTTAAATTCGCCTTGATTTTGGTCAGAGGTGCGTAACATAACACTCCTTCAATCATAATGAACTGAATGTAGGAGTGGTACTGGTCCAGTTATTTTTCATAAGTCTACAAATTCCTTAAACTTTTCTATAACCTGTTAGCTGACAAATCAGGTTGGGTTGTAACATGAAATATATCATCTTTGTTCTACTACTGAGTTTTTCATCCGCTGCCTTTTCTCAGGAAGAGGCCGATTCTTCTGAATCATCTGTGGATGAAATTGAAGGTCTCTTTCGCGAAGAGGAGGTGGCTGAACCAGCTCCCGTTCCTCAAGAATCAAAAGCGGTCAAAGAAGAAAAAAAAGAAGAGGTCGTCATTGAAGAAGTTTCTGATCTCAAACGACTAGAAACATTTAACGATATAGCCGTTATTCAAAGACGCTTCTTACCTAAAACCGGTCGTTTCGAGTTTTACATCGCTGGTGGAACCAATCTTAATGATGCTTTCTTTGTTGGTAACGGTATCAACATGCGCTTAGGATATAACTTTAAAGAAAAGTGGGGCGTAGAATTTAATTATAGTTATATTCAAAATGATAATCGTGATGTGACCAACGAATTACTCAAGCGAGGTATCAACACTGAGGGAATGGTTTCGACTGACTCCTTTTATGGTGTCGATCTTAAGTGGACTCCGATTTATGGGAAGTACGCCTACTTTAATGAGAAGATAATACCGTTTGATCTTTATTTTTCGGCGGGTCTTGGATTAACTGATCCTAAGATTGGAAGTTCTGCGGCCGGAGCTTCTCAGATTACTGTCGATTCAGCTCCCACTGTTAAATTAGGTACAGGACAAATTTTTGCAATCACCAAATGGATGGCCTTTCGATGGGACCTTTCTTGGCACTTCTTTAATGCAACATCCACTGTGACCACAGGCGCATCAAGCACCAGTTCTGAAGAGCTCCACAATAACCTCTTCCTTAATGTTGGTTTGAGTTTCTTCTTTCCGGAGGCGAAATACCGATGAAAAAAATATCCTATCTCCTTATTCCCATCTTTATGTGGACGACTGTGGCTCAGACTCAAACGGCTCCGGTCTGGACTGTAGCGCAAGAAATAGAAGCACTTGGTTCAGCATCAGAAGTTGATGTTATGGATCAATCTCGAATGATCGCTCAGAATAAAAAACCTTCGAAAAAGCAGAAAAAGTCATCCGCTCAAAAAAAACAAGGGTCGCAATCAAAAAGAACTCAGGCTAAAAGAGCTGCGAAACCAAAAAATAATGATCTCTTAGCTAAAGCAAAATCTTTAGCGGTCGATAAAAAATATGAAGAGTCATCAAAACTTCTTTTTTCTTTATCGCGAAGTTCAAAGTATAAAAAAGATAGCTCACAGATTAAGTATATATTGGGTCTGATGTTGATGGAGATGGGTCTCTATCAAGTGGCTTCTTTTGTATTTTATGATGTGATTAGCAGTGAAATACGAAGTGGTAAAACAACTCGTTATTTGCGTCAAAGCCTTGGTAAATTATCCTATCTCAGCAATGCCCTTGATAGTGATGTCCTTCTTAAATACACAATCTCTAAAATTAAAGTTAAAGATTTTCCCAGTGAACAAAAAGATCTTTTTTACTACCGTTTAGGTGAATTGCGTTTAGCTGAAAAAAATTATTCACAGGCGGCATCTATTCTTAGCCGTGTCGAGCCCAATAGCTTAGTGTATCCGAAGGCCCTTTACAAAATGGGATTGGCCTACTCTGAAGCTAATATGGGAGCAAAAGCTCTTACGGCCTTTGATGAACTTTTTAATATCAGTAAAGATAAAGGTGTTACCGATCCTAATCGGGTCAATGCTCTCCTTTCTATGGCTCGAGTTTATTATCAAAATAAGAAATGGGATCAAGCGATTGAGTATTATCGCAATATTCCGCGAGATACGTGGCAGTGGCATGATTCTTTGTTTGAACAAAGTTGGGCAATGTTGAGATCCGGTCGCTATTTTAGGTCAGCACTTTCCAATTTTCACACTCTTCACTCTTCCTATTATGAAGATCGTTATGCACCAGAGTCTCTTCTCTTGCGTGGAATGGTTTATCTTTTTATTTGTCGCTATGACGAGATGGGAAAGGTGCTTAATCTTTTTGATAAAGTTTATGGCCCCGTTAACGCCAAGGTTTCTCGATTCACGGCCTCCGCACCCAGTCGTGCCTATTTAGACGAAATTTTAAAGGGCGAAGCCAATTATCAAGCCTTAAGAGTTAAAGAAAAAGAGAAATTCACCACTCGTCTTCCTAAGATCGTTCTTGATCAGGTGATCAATCGTCCGGATGTGAGAAAGAACCTCAATTACATAAAAGCCCTTGAGGGTGAATTGGCAAAGATCGAAAGCTTGAGTCCTGAATGGAGAGCATCGGGGATCGGTAAATATGCAAAACGCGTTGTTGATAAACGAATGGTCAGTACAAAGACTGTACTTGCAAAATTAGCGGCCAATCACCTCAGAAAAATTAAAACGGAACTCAGAGACTTCTTTGAGCAAGGTGATTTTCTCAAGTTTGAAATGGTGAGTGGTCAAAAAGAAAGTCTACGTAAAGAGATTGCTGGAAAGGGTGTAGAAACCTCTCAAATCACTGACAATGAAAGCCGGGACTACTTTATTGGAAACGGTTTTGAGTATTGGCCTTATCAAGGAGAATATTGGCTTGATGAGCTAGGAAACTATCATTATGTCGGTGTTCAAGCTTGTGAGTAAGGATGTTGATATGAAAAGACACATTGTAGATGTTCTTCTGGTTACACTGATTGTGGTCTTCAGTCAGTCTGCCATTTCACAAGATCAGCCCAAAAGAAAGCAGATGGGTAATCTAACCCTTCAAAAGCTGAAATCCAATATCCCAACGGCTGAAGCGGCGACTTCCAAAAAAGTAAGGCCAAGAAATGTTGGGTTAATCAAACCACCCAGTTCGAAATCTTTTTTAATCTATGATGATGATCCACGTAAAGCCGAATATAACCGCTTGGTTGATGAAGAGATTAAAAGACTTTATAAACTTTCTTCTCAATATAAAAGAAGTCGAAGCCGTGGTGAAATTTGGTTGAGGCTTGGTGAGAGATATGTTGAGAAAGCTCAAATCATCGACTTTAAAATGCAAGATGATTACGATAAAAAGTTAAAAGCTTATAATGAGAAAAAAACAAAGGTTAAACCCAGACCACCGAGCCGCAAGCCGGTTAGAGATCTTCACTCCAAAGCCATTACCCTTTACGAATGGTTTGTTCGTGATTTTCCTAAAGATAAAAAAGTTCCTCAAGCCCTCTACTTTTTAGGATATAACAATTTTGAAATTGGCAATTTAAAAAAAGGGGAAGATTACTATTTACAACTGACCCGACGTTATCCCAACAGTGTTTATGTCGCCGAATCTCACTTTGCTCTGGGTGAGTATTATTTTGAAAAAGAGCAGTGGACCAAAGCAATGCCCGAGTATCTTAAGGTGGTTCAAAAAAGAAACAACCGTCTCTTTACATTTGCTCTCTATAAAGCAGCTTGGTGTCATTACCGACTGGGCGATTATAAAACAGCTCTCTCAACTCTTGTTGAGGTGATTAAAATATCCCGTGGCAGTTCAACCGAAGAAGCGGTTGAAGGGACTCGTGCTATCGATAAGATGAGGCTCGCTAAAGAAGCGGTTGGTGATTTCGTATCCTTTTATGAGCAGACTGGCCGTTACAAACAAGCCTACGATGATTTCATGTATATTTCTCGTTCAGAGCCTCGCACCTTAGCGATGATTGAACAATTGGCTTATCGATACTCTTATGCCGGAAACTTAGAAGCTTCTCGTTATCTGTTCAAACAATTGATCGCGCTTAAACCTGAAGATCCAAAGGCCGCAAAGTATCAGTATCAAATTGTACAAGATTACAATACCACGGGTCGCGTGAAAGAGTTTCGTAAAGAACTTGCACTATGGCTTGATCAATTTGGGGCATCCAGTGCCTGGGCTGAAGCCAACAAAGCGAACCCACCTGTCATAAAAGAGAATTTTGATTTGCAAGAGAGTACGATGAGAAATTCCACTCTTCAGCTCCATCAGCAAGCTCTCAATGCTCGTACCGACTATTCCAAAAAACTAGCCGCTGGATCTTACAAAATGTATCTGGCTTATTTTAAAGGCTCAGTGAATTACAGTGAAATGCAGTTTTTCTATGGTGAGCTCCTTTATGATCTTCAAGAATTCAATTTGGCGGCACAACAGTATGAAACTGTGGCCATGGGTGATCCTAAAGGTAAATATTTTGAGAAAGCGGTAACCAACAACGTTTTGGCCCGAGAAAAAGCACTTCCAACCAACCAAGCTATGGAAGCGCGTCAAAAGAATCTCAAAAACAAACTGGAGCAGATTCCTTTAAGTCCCGAAGTTAAAAACTTTGAACGAGCCGCTCTTCTTTATCTTAAGAATTTTCCAAAAGGGGAAAAGTCTCTCGAGATCCAAAGACGATTGGGTATGATTTATTACGCTCACAATCAGTTTGATGATTCCATGAAAATTTTTAGAGAAATTATTAAAGACCGTCCACGCTCTGAGGATGCGATTGTCGCTGCAGAAATGATCGTTGATGTCCATAGACTTCGAAACGATCTTGATAAATATCAAGAAGAGGGTAATGCCTTTTTAGCGAATCCCACCATTGCCAACTCGAAATTTGGTAAGGATTTAAGAATTAACTTACAAAAAGCCAAATTTCTTGTGGCGGACAGCTATTCTAAGAAGGGGAACAATTTAAAAGCAGCAAAGGCTTTTGAACAGTTTGTTGATGCAAATCCAGGTTCAGATCAAATCCACTCCGCTCTTTTCAATGCCGCTGTAAATTATGATAAAGCCGGTGCCAGCTTTGACGCGATTCGAATGTACAAGCGTGTGATTGCTCAGCCAGGTAAAAATACCGATGAAGCTCTTAAACAAGATGCCCGCAATAGCCTTGGGGCCACCTATAAAAAAATGGGTCTCCTCAAAGAATCAGCGATTCACTATGAATCATATGGGATGAATGCCAAAGGCGAAAAAGCGATTAATGCTCTTTTTAATGCGGCCGTGATTTGGGATGCGCTCAATGATTACGGTCGTGCCTTTAAGACCTATAATCTTTATGCCAATCTTGATAAGGTGAAAAATAAAGGTGAGCAAGAAGCGGCTTGGGCTAAGGCGGAAATGTATCGTCGCCAGAAACTTTCATCGAAAGCGATTTATCAATATGATGTTTTCATAAAATCAAACTCTCCTGATTTAGAGCGTATGATTAAAGCCCACTTTTACATCGCTGAATTTTATCGCAACATGAATCAGTCGACAAAGGCCAAAGAATGGTATCAAAAAGTGATTCGTATTGTTAACAACACAAGTAGCGCTCAAAAAATGGGAGCTAAATATGCGGCTCAAGCCCAATATCATATTTCAAGTATAGCACTTGATGAGATGAGACGGGTGAGACTGGGGAGTACTGACAAAAGTATCACCAATGGTTTGAATAATATGAAAGCCATTCAAAAAACATTGATTCGTGATATGGCGAAAGTCATTAAGTATGACTACGGACCTTCTGTTGTCGCGGCCCTTGCTGCGGAAGCTGAATCCTATGAAATCATTGGCGATACTTTTAAAAATATTCCCATTCCCAAAGAATACGCCACCGGTGATGTCGCCAAACAATTTAAGGATATGGCTAATCAACAAATGACGGAATTTCACAAAAAAGCCATTGGTTCTTATAAAAATGCCTTTGAAAAAGGTCTATCTCTTAAAGCTTATGGCCCAGAGATGTTAGCCAGTGCTCAAGCTCTTTATCGTTTAGACCCTGCTGGGTTCAAAAATGCCGGCGAGGTCAATGATGTTGGCGAACTGAAAGATATGATGGGGATCTAATGATGAAACATTTAAAATCTTTGATCTACATACTGATTGCCGCGACTCTAATGCTCTCTTGTCAAACCGGTCCAAAAACGGAGGAAGAAGCATCCGTCGGTGAGCCCAAAGCTAATCTTGATGCTGAAGAGAAAAAAGAGCTGCAAGAAAAACAAGCCAAGTTGGGTGGCTCTTACTCTCAACTGAGAAAGCTTTATACCGAAAAGCGATTCAATGAACTTTTAACCGAAGCTTCAAAAATTCTTTCTAAAGATGAATATGATCTAAGGGCTCTTTCTATTCTTGGCCTCTATCATATGGATCGCCGTGAATTTGGTGCGGCCCGAATCTTTTTTGAAAAAGCTCTTGAGAAACATAAAAATGAAGCCGGACTTTACAACAATATCGGTGTTATTTTTATTCAAGAAGGAAACTTAGAGTCTGGACTTGTGAGCTTTAAAAAGGCCTATGAAATCGACTCTGCAAATCCTGTGACTCAAGCCAATTTAGGAAGTATTTACGTTAAATACATGGATTACAGTGAGGCTGAACCATTGGTTGCTGATTCTTTTTCCCGACTATCAGGCAACACGATCGTTGCTAATAATTATGCAATTATACTTAGGACTCAGGGCCAGCTTGAAGAGGCCGAAAAGATTTATAAAAAATCGTTAGAGAAAGATCCGCGCAGTATCTCGACCAATTTAAATTATGCTATCTTGTTAATTGAATATATGAAAAAATATCAACAAGCTCAGCAGATTGTTAATAAGATTGAGTTTTTAAACCCAACTGACAAATATGTGCAAGCGAAAGTAAGAGAGCTTCAACGTAAGGTATCGACAGCAAAATGAAGTATTTTAATCTAATCCTTATTCTTTTTTCCTTTCTATCGGTGCCCTCACAAGCTCAAGATAAATCTAAGGGACAATCAAAAAGAACAACGATCAATTTTGAAGATCAGCTTATCAAAGGGCAAAATCAAAAGCCTGACTTACTTTATCTATTGCAGAAAAAACAGTTCAACTATAAGCGCCTCATTCGTTTGAGAGAAGACTTTCTTCCAGAGATGCGGGAAACCGCAACAGAAATGGAAGAAGGCAGCAAAATTCAGCTGAAGCAACCTAATAAGGAGTAACTTTTGGCTCAGGTCGTGGTTCTCAAGATTTATAAAAACGGGCAACTGGTTGATCAAAAGCAACTGGATCAGGATCATATAGTCATTGGCTCTTCAGAAACTGAAGCCCATCTGACTTTACGAGGTCAACCCTCTCCGATTCACGCATCAATTGAAAAGCGTGGAGATCGTTACATCATCAGTGATTTAGGTTCTGAAAAAGGAACGTACAAAAATAATGACAAAATTCTTGAAGCTGAAATTAAAACCGGTGATAAAATTGTTATCGGAGAGTACACCCTTGATTTTTTTCTTCAAGAGAAACTCGAAGAAATCACGACGGCAACGACAACAACAGAACGTTCTGCCACTAAAAAATCTAAAGTTGTTCCGATTTCAGCTTCTGCACCTCAGCCCGCAAAAGCCACAACTCAAAATACTTCAGTCGGTCATAAACCCATGGTGGCCAATGCCACTGCTATGAGCCGAAATACTTTTGCTCCTCAAAGTCCTTATAAAAATGTCAGTGATTTTATTAAGCCCACAAAAGGGACGACAGTTGAAGTCCTTGTGGCTTGGAGAGAAAGAGTCATTTCCTCAAATCACTTTTCTGAAAACGGAACAGTGACCGTTGGTACCCATCCTGACTGTGATGTTATTGTTCCACTCATTTCGTCGAACTTAAATAAAGTTCCACTTTTACAAATCAACAACCAAGTTCAAATCATGCTTTATCCTGGGATGGAAGGTGTTCTTGTTACTGAACATCAATCGATTCCCTTTAATCAATTAGCCACCATTGGTCGTGGAACAGGACAAGCGGTTTTTTTACAACAAGGTGAATTAGCCAAAGTCCAAATTGGCGGAGATGTTGAACTTGTGATTCGTTATGCTTCACAAGCTCCAAAACCAGTCATCATTCCCATTTTTGATCTTTCCAGCAATGGTTTCTTAGCGATTCTATTAGCGATCGTACTTTCAGGTATCCTTTCATTATGGGTTGCTTTGAATCGTTTGGATAAAATTGATGAGATGGATGAAGATGAATTTAGAACGGCATTGATTATTACCAATCCGCCGAAACCACCACCACAGATCAAACTTCCTTCTCCGCCTAAAGAGGAGCCACCGAAGCAAGAAGTGGTTAAAAAGAAAATTGAAATTGAAAAGAAAAAAGAAGAGCCTAAAAAAGTCGTAAAAATGGATATGAGTAAGCCTCAAGAGCGTAAACGAGTGGAGCAAAAACCCACTCCTAAAGCGGGGCAAAATGCTCGAGCCAGAGGGTCGGGTAATGATGCTTCTCCGCGATCCATGAAACCTAAGGATGGCAAAAAAGATAACCAAGTCTCCTCTGTAAAACAAGGTGGATCGGTTAAAACAGCCTCTAAAGAGGGCGCACAAATGCAATCCGAGAGAAAGCTTAAAAACTCTGGAATCTTTAGTGCTTTTGGCAGTGGCGGTAGAAACAATCGAATCGATGAGTCTTACTCTGGAAGTGGAGAGCTTGCGGGTCTTGCGGATCAAGCTTCAGGCTCTGCTGGTTTTGCTGAAGATCGTCCCGGTGAAGGCTTAGGTTCTAAGTTTAAAGACACGGGTGCTGGTGGGAACGGAAAATCCAATGTGGGTGTTTCTGGTCTGACAAAAGGTGGAACCGGTCTTGGAGCTGGTGGTTTTGGTGATGGCGGACTGGGTGACAGAAAAGCTGTGACTATTATCCCAGGCGGTGCTGGTGAAGAGTTTAGTGGTCAGATTGACCGCGAAGGAATTCGTAAAGTTTTCTTTGATAATACCCGTGCGATTCGGTCTTGTTATGAGCGTGAGCTCAATCAAGATCCCAATCTCTCAGGTATTTTAAAATTGAACTTTGATATTGGAGAGCATGGACGAGTTGTCGGAAGTCCTTCAATCAACTGGAGTGATTCATCGATGAAAAATCGTGAAGTGGCCGGTTGTATTTTAAATCGTTTAAAAACTTGGAGGTTCCCTGAACCACCAAGAAATCAAGTTGTTAACGTACTTTATCCTTTAGCTTTTGCGGCGAAGTGATGAAATTGGGAGGTCAAAGTGGAAGAAAATATGACTGAGGTCATAACAAACGAAGAGGCACAAAATTTTGTGCTACGTGCATTTGAAGAGGGCGGAACGGCGATGTATTTTATCGCGGTGGTGGGTATTCTCACTCTCGTCGTCATCATTAAACAAATCATGGCTCTTAAAGATGCCAGTATCGATAAAAAGGATTTCAATGAAAACCTTTTCGGTATGATCCTTAGAGGGGATATTCAGCAAGGTATTGCTTACTGTGACAGTAAACCATCTCCGCTGACCAATACTCTTAAAGCCGGTTTGATCCAAGTTCTTAACAAAAGACCCGATGAAGAAGTGCAAGTCGCTATGGATGCTGCTGTTCTTCGCGACACTCCAAGAGTAGAAGGCTGGGTGAGTTTCCTTGCGGTGTTTGGTAACTTATCAACACTTATAGGTCTGGTCGGAACAATCATTGGTATGATCACCGCCTTCCGTGGTGTGTCTTCAGCGGATGATGCTAAAAAAGCCGAACTTCTCTCAGAAGGTATTTCGGAAGCCCTCAACTGTACCGCTTTCGGTCTGATTGTTGCGGTTCTTGCGATTGCCGCTTACGGGATTTTTCAACATAGAATCGGTCTTATTCTTAACGAGATGACTGAAAGTAGTATGAGTTTAATCAACTTAGTAGCTTCTAACAGAGATAAAATTAAACTTTAAACAGTTTAGGTAGGGTTTTGTATGGCTCAGGTCAGTGATGGTGGTGGAAATAAAAGGGCAGCAAGTTTTGATTTAAACTTGGTGCCGTTTATCGATCTTATGAGTGTAATGATCACTTTTCTACTGATCACGGCCGTTTGGACCCAAGTCTCAATGATTAAGCTGGGTAGCTCCATTTACGGAAAACAAAATACCGATGATACACCTCCGCCGCCTCCCAATGCGGATGTGCCTTTTCGGCTTGATGTGAAAGAAACGGGTTACCGAGTGATTATTGGTACGCGCACCATCAATGTAGACAAAAAAAATGGTGAGTACGACCAAGTTGAACTCAAAAGAAATTTAGAAAATATTAAACAAGCTTATCCCGATAAAGTCGACGCTGTGATTACAGTCGAAGAACAATTGAAATACGATTTATTAATTCAAGGCATGGATATTCTTTTGCAAGCTGGCTTTCCAGCTGTATCTGTTGCTACCGGAGGAGCTGAGTAATGGCCATACGTGCACCAGGAAAAAGAGATCGTCACGGTCACATGGGCAAAGGCAAACGCAGTTTGCTCGTTATGCTCTCATTGACAGCGATGGTGGATATGTTCACCGTTCTCGCCGTTTTCCTTCTCCAAAATTATCGCGTGGAAGAGATTCAGCTCAAAAAATCAGTTCCACTTCCCGAAGCCACTGCGGTTAAAAAATTAAAACCCTCCCATGTGGTGGTTGTCACCCAAGAAGAAATCTTTTTGGATGATAAAGCCGTCGCACGCTTTGAAACAGTCAAAGAGCAAGAACATTGGTTAATCATTCCTTTACAAGAAGGCTTACAAAAAGCCATCGAAGAGAAAAAAGTGGAAATGGAATCAGGTCTTAAAAACGCTCTTAAAAATGCTATCAGTCAAGAAAAACCAATGACCGAAGATGAGCAAGAAGAAGAGAGAATGAAACAGTACGCCTGGGGCCGAGTCACCATGCAAGCCGATAAAGAGATCGACTTCTTGACCATTAAAAAAGTGATGTACACCATCACCGAGTCCGGAGCCTCTCTAATTAATTTTGCTGTTTCTCCCAAAAAAGCACCCACCGAATAATTAAAATTGGGGGCCTAAAGTCAAGCGCCCCAAAGCCTAGTTTTCAAGCACAAGACCTTATCAATTTTAACCATGGATAAGATAATAGAACCATGACTCCATAAACGGGGAAGGTTTATCCATGAACAAATTGGTCTTATTTTGTCTTCGCACCTTTTTATTAATTACTATTATTTTTAATGTTGGCTGTAGTGAAGAAGAAACCACGGGTGCTGTCCTTCCTTCAATAGGTATAGGTCCCATAACAGGGATTCCCGTAGGACAAGTTGAAGGAACAGGTTTTTGGATTACGGTCACAAGTGATCAACATACAATTTTAGTGAATAGCGATGATGGTTTTGGGACAAATTGTTTCATTGATGCGACTGAGACTAGTAATAAGTTAATGAAATGTTTCATCGATGTGCTTGAGGGTGATCTTTATGTTTATGATATCAAAATACAATACAATGCTCCGCCGAATCTTTGTGATCATGTAATGCTAACACCAGCCTGGCATTGGAACCAGTCAATAGGAAGAGGCCCCTCCTCAATAGTAGTCAACGTCGATACTTCATCTTCTAATCCAGTAGTAACAAGTTGCACTTCAAGAATAGCAGACGGCTCTACCGTGGCCTGTTCAGCCAACCCAGAGTTGATTGATGTTTTAAATCCTGAAGGACCAAAATGTGTTTATGATAAATCAACTCTTGTTGGTGGGAAAAACTGTTGTCTAGGTATTTATGGGCAGACCATTATAAATGACGATGGAGCCGGTGGGATAACAACTAATTTCAATTTAAAAGATTGGGGCGGTGATATTACAAGTTGTCTAGGCGGACCGGTCAAAACAAGTTGGGATATCTTTACAGCTGACGGTTATCCGGCAACATTAGTACTTCCAGTGAAGAAAACCGCAAATGGTGGAACTGCGGGTTTAAACGAAGAGCTAACTTTAAAGTCCAACGCTTCAACGACAAGAACCTTCTTTTCACACTATGCAAATTTTTATGAAATGACTTCTTCTCCACATAATCATGATGGTTATGTCAGCGCGACAACTTCTGATAAGCCTTATGCGGTTGATCCTATTGATGATCTTGATGGATCTTTAATTAGAAGTGGAAACGATTCCTATACGATAACATGTCTTGATAATGCATGGGAAATTAGACATCAAATCAAAGCCTATATACGAGAGTGGAATACGGTTGCTGATTTCATCGCTTATTCTGACAGTGATGGAGTGGTTTATAATCCCCACAAACAAGGCGTCGAAGGTACAGATTGTGACTACGATGGGATATTTGGCGACAGCTGTAACGACCTCATTGATTTTACCGATATTCTGACCAACGTTGGGGGAACTTACACAACCGATAATTTAGATCCCGATGCGGCTACAATTCGAGATTCTTATTTTCCAAATGTCGTTTATTAATTCAGTGGACAGGGACTGTCGTTTTTAGGAATTCGATTCTTCTGAGCATAGTTAATATAATGCTGACACATGTTCTGAAACAAAAACGATTGTGAGGAGCCAAATTCAAGTTGGCTCGCTAAACCTCTGCGATACTTTTCATAATTCTCTCGTAAAATATCCTTGGGATCTCTTAAACCTTGGCTCGGTGGAAGTTTACTTTGCGCGGCTCCCCCGGACAAAGTGGATGCCGAATTTTTTTGACCCAAGAGAGAACCAAAAGCTCCCCCAGGACTCGAAAAAAAATGATCAGCCCCAACAGCCTTCACTAACTTACTCAAAAGACTTTCTGGCTCGGCCGTACTGCCACCAGAACCACCACTTCCGGATTCACTACCACCTTCGAGCAGATTCAAAGCCGAGGCCGCAAGTCCCGAAGCTAAAGGAGCCGATTCACCCCCATTTTGTCGATTCTGAGCCACGGGATCAATCTTCGCTCCAGGAATATTTTGTAAAGTGGGTGAGCTGGCATTAAGCCCCTGCCCCGCCGAAATTTTATTCTCTTCTTTTTCATCATCAGCATACAAGAGTCCGCCACGCACATTCGGATTTCCCGTTACCCCCGGCAAAGGCTGCGAGTTATAACCTCCACCATTAGCCGCAGGACCCTGACCACCAACTGAACTTTTTTGAATTCCACCCGTTTCACTATTGGGTGCACCTGTATCACTTATCGCCTGTGGTATATTAGAAGAAGGATTTTGTCCTCCACCGGTACCACCTGTGACTGCTGGATTTGCTTGAATTGCAGCAGAGATTAATCGAGTGCGTGGGATTGATGGGGCTTGGATATTAGCAGGAGGAACAACGACTCCGACTTGGCGTCTTAGCCGATCTTCAAAGCGAGCAGGAGCTTGTCCATTACAATAAACATCATCACACCGATAAATAAAAGAGATGTCCATCTCTTCAGCTCTTGCAAAAGAAGAATAAAATAAGCCTATAAAAATAAATAATTTAAACGTCATTGTGAGCCTTGAAGAGAGGCCGGACGAGATTGGGGGACAGGAGATATACGAACATTGGTTGGTGCTCTTCCAGAATTTTCCCAAGCTTTAACTGCATCATCAACTGTTATTAACATTTTTGCGACTTCAAACTCTGTTTGTCGAGCTTTCATCCGATCAGCTTGTAATCTTAAAATTCCATGAAATGGGTTGTCAGAAGATTGCATTATTCCAATAAACTCGTCAAAAACACTATTAACCGATTCTTCAGTACAAAGTTCAACAACTTGCTGTTTTCGCAGACCATTCATGACTTCATCAATTGCGTTTAAACAACGGTCACTGCCAAACTTTTCACTCATGAGTTCATAACAACTTTGATTGCGAGGATAAATTTCATACTTAAGGGTTTTAAATATACGATCCCGAAACCCAATCATTTCTGTTAAAATGTTTGCTCTTTCTGATTCGTGTAACTTTCTGTTAACTTGTTCAGGAGTTAGTCCAAGTTCGGAAACTTTATGATTCACTTGGGTGTTTACGTTAGCACAAGTTCCTATAACTAAAGCTGGATCACAATTTTTTTCCAAACTTTGAATAATAAGATTTTTAATTTCTCCTGCCACGTTACAGGTATTACTCCTTCTCTCCTCAATCCATTTAATGTAGGTTTTTTCCCCAGCGACTACTTGCGGATCATTAATGAGTTGCAGATTTTGTTGTTGTCTTTCTCTGAGTTCAGTTAATGTTTGATTTCTAATTTCATTAGCCCGAGTTGGGTCAAAAAGACTGGTATCATCTAAAAAATTTTGCGCACCATTTTTTACAGATTGGAATGTTTCATTCATTTTAGACTTATATTGACCTAGAGTTTCACCGATTGAAAAAGCATGAGCTGCTATAAAGAAGAAATATACGATTGAAAATAGTAAGTAGCGATAAGCTCCCACAGAATCCCCCTGTTCCTTAAGTATATTAAAAAACATCAAGAAGAGGAATTTATAATAGACAATTCTTGTTTTGAGACACTCTTTTGTTGTGGTTTATAAAAAATGAAGGAGTGACAAGATTTTAGAGGAAAAATGACCCTAACAATTTTGTTGTTATTACCAAGGGAACCTGACCGGTTTACTCTCAAGGGACTTTGACCACCTATCGGCGTCATCCGGCCAATCTGTAATCTTTCTTTACTTTCACTAATTTTATTGGCCTGCGTGCAAAATAAGCTGACCAGTCTCCC
>JBGSSY010000099.1:0-6454 GCA_041736775.1 Bdellovibrionales bacterium
TCGTGATTAAGAAGTGAGTATTTTTTTTGGCACCGTCGACTTTTTGGTTTTTCCAGGGTGTGACAAGGGGGAGTAAACCATGTGCACAGTAGGCTGCAAAAATTCCTGACTTTGAAAGATATTGGCTGGGATAATTGATAAATCCGAAACGACTCTCTAAAAGAAGCGCACTGATCTCTTCAGGGGGGAGAGTTCCTTTAACTTGGATTTTTAGATGATCAATGTCAGGTAGCGATTTGTCGAGCGGAGGACCAATATCAAAAATTTCTTGGACTGAAAGACTTTCGACCACAGAGATCAATTGCTGGACAGACTCTTGGTAAACTCGTTGACGTGGCCCCTTGCCACCAAAAATAATAAGTCTTGGTTTTCTCTCAATCAGTGGTTTTGGATTCAAAGGTTCACCCACATTTGAAAAAACCGGGAGACTGATCACAGAAGAAGGGGAGAGACCGGCTAGCTTTTCCATAATAAAGGCATAGTCTGATTTACTTGTAAGGGATTTGTCACTGATTTGAATCAATCGTTTCGCTATGTTTTTTTGAATAGGGAAGAGCCAAAACGGGCTGGTCCACGGTGGACCAAAAGCATAAATTTCATGCATCATCAAAAGTAATTTTGCTTGAGAGTTTTGAGCTTTCCATTGTTCAAGACCTTTTGCGAGCCAAAGGGGAACCCCTCGACGAGCATAACCATAGCCGACATAGTGTAACATGAGAGTGTCGGTTGAGAGGCTCTGGAGAAGGGTAACGAGTTCTGAAGATGATTGTTGTTTTAAATTGTGGATTGAAAAACCATCCAAAGATATTTGAGATCCATCGGGGTCGGTTAAAAGAAACTCAGTATTAATACTGAAATGAGTTTTCAGTTTTTTTGCTAACAAGAGAGCGTAATCGCCAAGACCACTCACCGCAGGAGGAAGGCGAGGAACAATACAGAGTAGAGTTTGATTTTTCATAGTAATACCAAATTAAAAAGGGCTCTCACTCTCTTGGGAATCGAAAAGAACATATTTAATTGTTTCAATTTTTAGTTGAAGTTGTCAATCCAAGACCATTGGCTTTCTTTAAGGATCAAAGCTTCTTTTCAAGGTCTTCCCAGAGGGAGTAGAGCTGTGTCACTTTGGCCTGGGCCGTGCTGACTGAACTTATTTTTTTGTTCAGTTCAGTCGCGTTGGAAAAATCTTTGAAGGACTCAAGCTCAAAAGTGGCTTTTTCAAGCTCAGCCTCAGCGGATTGAATATCTTCTTCGATGGTTTCAAGGGCGCGTTTTTCTTTGTAGCTGAGTTTATTTTTTTTTGAAGAGTTATTTCTCTCTTGTGTATCCGTTGTCGAATGAGACGTATCAACTTGTTCTGAAGAGGATGAGCTTTTTTGGTTTTTCATTTTGTTAAGCCACTGATCAATATTGGCGTAACTGGCCCAGGCTCCCATTCCTTCAAGAACCAGATAGCTATTACAAAGGACATCCATAAATTTTCGATCATGGGAAACTAAAATCACTAAGCCTTCAAAATCATTCAAAGTATTTTCAATCACTTCGATCGTATCAATATCAAGATCATTGGTCGGTTCATCGAGAATGAGAATGTCGGCCGGTTGTAAAAAAAGTTTAGCAATCAAGAGTCTTGCTTGTTCGCCGCCGGAGAGTTGCTCGATTCTTAAGTTCATTTTTTCGGTAGAAAATAAAAATCGACTGGCATAGGAAGCCACATGCATAGAGCTATTCTTGAAAACCACTTGGTCAGAGCCTTCACCCAGATACTGCATTAAGTTTTTGTTTTGTGGCAGCGTTTCTCGTTTTTGGTCAAAATAAACGATCTTTAAATCATCGGCCTTTTTAATTTCTCCAGAGAGGGCTTTTTCTGGATTTTGAAGAGTTTTAAGAAACGTCGTTTTACCGCTCCCATTTTGACCAATTATTCCCAAACAAAATTGGGGTCCTAAAATAAGATCAAGATCTTTCACCAAAACCTTATCTCCATACCCGATGCAAAGTTTTTTGATTTCCAATAATTTTTTTGTTTTTCTTTGGGTAGAATCAATTTCGAGTCGAGTGGAACTCTGGCCAGCCCTATTTCTTCTTGAAACTGCACCCAATTGATCAATCAACTCATAGGCTTCTTTCATTCGAGCTGAACTTTTGGTGGTTCTGGCTTTGACCCCCGCTCGAAGCCAATCAATTTCACGACGAGCTTTATTGCTGAGAGTTTTTTGCAAATTCATTTGCGCTTCAACATACTCTTCTTTTTTGGTCAAAAAATCGTAATAAGAAGTGTTAAAAGAGAGAAAACCATCTTTATAAAGAGGATTAATTTCAATGATTCGATTCGTGAGTTGATTGAGAAAAACTCGATCATGGCTGACCAAAAGAAAAGTTTTATGATAATTTTCAAGAATATCCTCAAGCCAGAGTAGACCATCCCAATCCATGTGATTGGTTGGTTCATCAAGAATAAGCAGGTCTGGGTCTTCAGCTAAACATTGAGCAATGGCTAAACGTTTTCTCCAACCCCCAGAGAGTTCAGAGACCGGTTGATCCAGATTATCAAAGCCAGCCATTGAAAGTTGTACTGCGGCTTGGACTTCGGCTTGAAGCGGGTCCATTTTTATTTTTTGTTTAAGATGATCAATCACCTGGGCACTGATGGTTTTTGAGTCGTTAAAATCATTTCTTTGGGCCAAATAAGAAATGGCTAAACTTCTTCTTACATTCACATCACCGCTATCTGGTTTTTCAAGACCCGCAATAATTTTAAGAAGGGTGGACTTGCCAGCTCCATTGGGACCAATAAGACCAATTCTTTCATTCTCAAAAATTCCAAGACTTAAACCCTCAAAAAGGAGTTTTGAACCCATGGTCATTTGAATTTGATTGAGCGAAACAAGGGGCGACATATTATTCTCTTTCTGAATTGTGGTTAGAATATACTTGAAACAAGGTGCTATGGCTACGGGGCATTTCACAAATTTTTGTTGAAAAAGCAGGCTCCAAGGCGCATTTCGTGATTGATTGGTTTGTGAGAGTAGTCAATACATTTAGATTCCAGAGGACTCACTGAGCTCTAAGCAGCCTTTCTTTGGTTGGGCCCCTTCAAAGAGAATCAGAAAATCCATTTTATAGACCTAGGTTGAGTAGCTCATAAGGGGAGCGATTGTTTATAATCAATCTATGAGATCAATCTATTTTTTTCAGTATTTATCCCTGCTTTTTTTTCTCGTTCAATGTGCGGCTTTTGATGATGCCCGCAGGCGTCGATCCGATCCTGAAGTGAAAGATCTTCCTCATCAAGCTCGCGCGAGTGATGACAGTGGTCTGAGAAGACGGGTGATCGTTCTTCCTTTTCTTAATCTTTCTCCTTATGCCTCTGAATCGGCCTCTGAGATTGCACGTGAAACTTTGATTTATCATTTAGGCCTCACCAATGAAGTGATAACCATGAGTGCGGATGATTTAGGGGAGGATATTCGCCAGTTTCAAAAAGACGATGGCTATGACATGATTAAGTTGGCTCCTCTCGCTGCAAAAGTGGGTGCCCACGGAATTATCCTTGGTCGAATCAAAGAAATTAAAACCAGAAAAATTGGCGATAGCGTTGGTCTTTTTCGCAAGATAAAAGCTGAAGTTAAAGCCTTGGTTGATGTTGAAATGTACTCATCAAAAAGTGGTCAGTTGATGATCCGCGAAACCCGTTCGGCCAGTATTGAAGAAGAAGTCACTAGAGTTGCTGAATCTTCTTATCGAGATAAAGAACTTCAAGATAATCCCCAGTTAATTCGCTCAGTCGTCAAAGCGGCCTTTTCTAAAATGGTTCCTCCCATTGTCAAATCCCTTCGTAAAATGAATTGGTCAGGGCGTGTGGCCTTGGTGCGTGGAGAAAAACTCTACCTCAATGCCGGACGACTCTCGGGCCTGCAGGTGGGTGATATTTTAAGAATCACCGAAGCCAAAGAAGAAGTTTTTGATCCAGAAACGGGAGGTTTTTTAGGAAACATCACCGGTCGAATGAAGGGCACGGTCGAAGTCATTAGTTATTTTGGTAAAGATGGTGCCGTCACTATTGTCCATTCTGGATCAGGTTTTCAAGAAAACGACTTAGTCGAATTTTACTAGGATCCGCTGTGTTCGTCGCTATTAAGCCCTAAAGTTTTTTGAATTAAACCGAACCGCAACTCAAGATGGGTGGCTTAAATATAAATCCCAAGAGCTTGAGCCATTTTAACCCAGCGATGTTCGGGGTTGATCAAGCGTGGTTCACCCATAATGCTTTCTAAAGAGGTTGGGGTCACTTGGCCATTGCGATAGACGGTTGCTTTTCCCCACTCCCCACGATGGGCAAGGCGAGCGGCGACAACTCCCATGGCCGTTGTTAAGAATCGATCGGTGGTGCTGGGTGGATGACTTCTTTGCAGATGTCCTAAGACAACATGCCGTGCTTCCCATTGGATTTCATTTTCAACCCAGTGAGCCAGCTTTTCGCCAATTCCATAATCGGCAACATTCACAGAACCACCGCTTTTGTCTTTTTTTCTTTCAATGTGAGTTTCAAAAGTAACGCCCTCACAGACGGCGATAATAATACCTCGTTGGGTTTTGTTTTTTTCGATCAGAAACTTTTTAAAAGCTTGAGGGTCAAATGCTTTTTCGGGGATAAGGATTCCATCGGCCATAGACGCCATTCCTCCGCCAAGAGCTATCCATCCAGCGGTACGACCCATGGTTTCAACAATAATAATTCTATGGTGAGCGGTTGCAGTGGTTCGGAGATGATCAATAGCAACACTGACTACTGAACAGGCAGTATCAAATCCAAATGTGACATCAGTTCCGGGCAAATCATTATCAATAGTTTTAGGAACGCCAATGACGTTAAGACCTTCGATACTTTTAAGGCAGCGAAAGGTACCATCACCACCGGCTACGATAAGTCCATCAAGACCTAAGCGTTTATAGGCCCGACTAAATTCTTCCTCTCGGCCCTGAGTACCAACGCGACTTGAAGTTCCGAGAAGAGTTCCGGCAAAAGCATTTTGACCGCGCACGGTCTCAAGAGTGAGAGGGATTATATCTCCTTGATAAATACCCTCAAAGCCATCTTTAATGCCAAAGACTTGATGATCAAGATTGAGCAACGTTCTGGTTGCTGACTCAATAATTCCATTAAGGCCGGGGGCATCACCACCGCCGGTGAGAATTCCTATCTTCAACTGTTTGATCCCCTTAAATTGAAATCAGCCGAGTGATCCCAGCTTCACCTTGTTCTTATCGGAATGGGTCGTTCTGAAATTGATTTTCTTTTGAACTATTCTCCATTCAAGTTTAAAGAAGAGCTTATGGTCATTCAATCGAATTGGTACGGACAAATAACTTACGACCAAGGTCTTGTTCTGCAAAAACAAGCACTCACGCAAGTGAAAGAAGGCGGCGATGCTGTTGTCCTCGCAATGGAGCATTCAACAGTTCTCACTCTCGGTTTAAGATCCCATCAGGATCCCCTGATTGAACATTACAAAAGTTTATTCACAGATGTAGTTAAAATCCGAAGGGGCGGCCACTTAGTCATCCATAACCCGGGGCAGTTGGTGATTTATCCTGTGGTTGATCTTAAAAAAGAAAATCTCGGAGTGCGTGATTATCTTTGCTGGATTGTTAGAGCCACAAAAAGTTTTTTGCTCAAATTAGGCGTAGAGAGTTTTGAAAAAGAAGAGCCAGGGCTTTTTACCCAAAAAGGGAAAATGGCAATGTTTGGTGTGGGTGTGAACCGAGGAATCACTCAGCACGGACTTTGTATCAATATTTCAAATGACTTAAGTTTGTTTCAAAAAATTTCGGTTTGTAATGTTCAGGGGGAGAAAGTTGATCGGCTGATGGATTATGGACATAACTTAAATCTTGAAGAGTGTTTTTCTCTCTGGCTTAAAGAATTGAAAACTCAAAAACCTTGTTAACAAATTGAGGTCCACTCAGAAAAGATTTAATTTCTGAGTGGAGACAGAATTTATTTTGTTTTTGCAGCAGCAGCACGTGCGCTGGCTTCTTTTTTAGCGGCAATTTCTTCAGGAGAAAGACCCCAAGGAGATGACTTTGGACCTTGTGGACGATCTTTTTTGCCGGCGCGGGCTTTAGGATCAGGTTTGCCAGTCACAGGTTTTGGACCCGTGGCTCCAGAGAAAAACTCAGCAATGTAATAAACTTCATCGATCAAAACCGCTTTTTCGGGAACAGTTTCACCTTCACCGTATGTGAACAAACGAACGCGATAAAGGTTTTCAGTGTTGGTCTCTGCTACACCCATAGCTGACATAAAATATTTAAGGCGATTGTCTTTTAATTTTAAAGTTTCACCAAGGGAGGTGGAAATTTCTTCTTCTGATTTACCTTCAGCGCTTAAAGTGGCTTTGGCGGCAAGGCCTTTGAGGAGAGTATGGGCTGGAAATTCACTGACTGCTTTCAT
>JBGSSY010000102.1:0-7770 GCA_041736775.1 Bdellovibrionales bacterium
AGCCCCCCATAAATTGATCTCCTTAAAGCGGATGCGTTTTTTGCCCGAAGGGCAAAAATTAAGGTTAGGCAGGAGCCGTGGTCAATTTATGGGGGGCTTTTGAAAGGGTTTAAGCAACTGGGTCATTTTATGAGAGTAGAGTTTTGGCTTTGGTTTTCAGAGCTTGATGGATAGCAATGCGAGTGACAATAAGAGTGAGTAGCACGCCAATAAAGATTGTGAGAAGAGGAATGGTTGGGCTCGGGAGGTCGCGGCTTTCAAAGAGGAAGAAGGAGAAAATAAAACCCATAAGGAGTGCGATAAGGCCGCCGATGAAACTTGCGGCAAAACTGATAAGGCCGAACTGCCAGAGAAAGAGGGATTCGATTGTCATAAAAGAAGCGCCGAGGGATTTGAGTAAGCCCACTTCCCAAGAGCGAGAGTAAGCTTGATGGCTAGCCATGGAGTAAAGAACAACAAGGCCTGAGACAAAACAGAGAAATGACATAAAGAGAAGGGCCCACGACATTTGATCCATGGTTTGCAGAAGGCGATCGACCACACGGGAGACGTCCACCAAAGAAACGTTGGGTAAGGTTTTAACAATTTCGTTTTGTAATTTTAATTTTTCATCGACTGTGGTTTGGGCAATGGTTGCAATCAGAGTTTGAGGGGCCTGGTTAAGGACGCCGTCTTGAAATTGCACAAAGAAGTTGGGTTGAAAGCTGGTCCATCGCACTTTTCGTAAATTGATAATTTGACCTTCAATGGGAATGCTTTCTACATCAAAGACCAAGCGGTCGCCCATTTTTAAACCGAGCCGCTTGGCAAAACGTTCTTCGACCGAGATCTCAGCTAATTTTTGTGAGTCTGGATCAAAAGAGCCGCTAAAGTCCTGACCCGAAATGATGGTTTCAGATGAACTTAAATTTTTGCGGTAAGAAAGATTAAAACCGCGATTGCGAAAACGCATTTCTGCTTGTTGCTCTCGGGTCATTTGGCTTTGACTGCCATCGCCTTTATCAAACTCCTGACCGTTGACCGACTGCAGACGAGCGCGAATCATGGGAGAGATTTGCTCGATCTTTTGGCCTTGGGAGCTCACAATGGTCTTGAGATCATTGAGCTGCTCTTGTTGAATATCAAACATAAAAAGGCTGGGAAGAGTTTCTGGTTTTTTGAGCTCATCATCGAGAGCGCCCTTAATAATAGGAATGAGCGAAATAAGTAGGGCACTTAAACCTAAGCAGACAAAACTGAGAGTGGTGGTGTTTTTTTGTCGATTAAGATCACGGATAGCCCACTTAAGACTCAGTGACTTTTTAAAACTTCTGCCATTGAGAAGCCTGAAGATAAAAAAAGAAATCAAAGCTAAAATAAAGGTGGAAAAGAAAAAGAGAAGGGCAAACAAAGATCCCACCCAATAGGATTTTGAAAGCCAGATCGATAAACCCACCAGCAGAAGCAGTAAAGGAAGAGTGGCGATTAAACTGAGGAATGAAAATGGGGTTTCTTGATCATTGCTTTGGCTAAGGAGTCTTTTGGGTTGAATATTTTTTAAAGAGAAGAGCTGGGGAAGTCCGATTAATAAACTCAAGAGCGGGCCCCAGAGAAGGGATAAAAGAAGAGTGCCCGGGCTAAAGCGTAATTGAATGTCGAGTGGAACAAGTCCCTGAGTGAGATTTTTAACAGCAAAAAAAACCACAAAAGAAAATCCAAGGGCTAACACTGAACTGATCAGACCCAAGATTAAGCTTTGGACCATATAATAATAGAAGGCAAAACTTCGACTGGCGCCAAGACTGATCAGAATCGCTATAGAGTTAAATTTACTTTTTAAATACGAACGAAAAAGAAAAGCTGAACCTACTGCTGCTAAAAACAAAGCGACTATGGATGCGAGACCTAAAAAATCATTGAGTCTAGAAATTAACGTTGCTGTTTGCTCGGAGTGGTTTTGATGGGTGAAAACATTGACATCGGGATTATCCATTTTTTTATAAATTTTTTCTCTGAAATCAGAGATTTGATCTTCCGAGAAATCTGCCATTTGATAAAGCCTTGAGTGCCATGCGATGGTCCCCTTTTGAATGAGCCCTGTTTGAGAGAGGTTTTGAGAGGACATGTAAATTCGAGGTGCCATTTCAGTGGTGATTCCAGCGGCGGAATCGGCCGTGACGACATCAGCAATTTTAAAATCACGTTCGCCTATTTTGAGTGAGTCTCCGATATTGACCTTAAGTTGCTGCAGCACTTCAGGGTAAACCCAGATCACAGGCTCATTTTCGGAACTGGACTGAAAAAGGATTTTTGAATTTATATTTTTCTCGAGTTCAATTTCCCCGTAGAAGGGGTAGACCGATTCAATGGCTTTAATTTGCACCAATCTCGACTCTTGTTGCGGGCTTAATACCATGGAGAAAATTTCTATGGTCTGAGTCGATGGTAGATTCTCTGGTAAAATTGATTGCACGATTTGCATTTCTTTTTTTGAAAGGGGCCTGCGGGCTGATAAACCAAAGTCAGCTCCCAATAAAACTCTCGAACGGGAGGCCAAGGTTTCTTCGATTGAGGATTTAAAACCTTCGATGGTCATAAAAGCAGTTAATCCCAATGAAAGATTAATAATAAAAAGAAAGCTGAAAGAAGGACTGCGACGCAGCTCTTTGAGAATATAAGAAAAAAATCTCATTGGCGCTTTCCGCCCTTAAGATAAACTCTTTCTTCGCAACGTTCGGCTAACTTCAGGTCGTGGGTGACAAGAACTAAGAGCTGTTTGTTTTTTTCACTCATCGAAAAAAGAAGATCCATCACCTTCTCTCCCGTTTCGGTATCTAAATTGCCACTGGGTTCATCGGCGAGTAACAATTGGGGACGAGAGACAAAAGCTCTAGCAATAGCCACTCTTTGGCACTCACCACCACTCATTTGGCTGGGGAGATGGTGCAGTCGAGAAGTCAGTCCCACTTGTTCCAGAACTTCTTTTGCTCTTTTTTCGATCAGATCCTCTCCGGAAATTTCAAGGGGAAGACTGACATTCTCGAGGGCTGTAAGATAGGGCATTAAATGAAATTGTTGAAAGACGATGCCGATTTTTTCAGAACGAAACTTTGTCATTTCTTTTTCACTCAGCTGTGTAATGTCTAATCCATCAATAAAAATGTGGCCTGAAGTGACTTCTTCGAGACCTCCCAACAGAGAGAGGAGTGTGGTTTTACCACTCCCGGAGGGTCCCACCAGCGCCAAGCTTTTTTTGTTATCAAGTTCAAAACTGACATCAGACAAGGCCTGAATTTGGGTGTCCCCTTGATAAAAAGATTTAGTGAGTTTTTCGACTTTGAGATTCATGGGTGCTCGATTGGTTTAGAGGTGTTTTTTAAGGCTGTTAAAAACAGTTTCTGCAATTTTCTCATGCCCCTTTTCGTTGGGATGGATCCCATCGGGTAAATTGAGCTTGGGTTCTGTAGCAACCCCTTCTAAGAGGAATGGAATAAGGGGAATGTTGTTTTTTTCACTTAAAGTTTTAAAAAGATTTTCATAATCAGTGCGGTATTTTTCACCGTAGTTAAGGGGCATTTTCATTCCGGCTATGATGATTTTCACAGAATTTTTTTTGGCCAAATCAATGGCTTTTTGTAAGTTATTTTGAGCCGCTTCGATTGAAAAGCCTCGAAGACCATCATTAGCACCCAAGGCGAGGATGACAATTTGCGGATTTCCTTTGAGGTGCCATTCCATTCGACTCAAGGCGCTGGCTGAAGTGGATCCACTACTTCCCGCATTGATCACTTGAACATCTGGATTTTGTTTTTTGAGTTTTTGTTCCAACAAAAAGGGATAAGCTGACGTTTTGGCTATGCCATAACCCTCAGTGAGGGAATCACCAATAATCACAATCTTGATAGGTTGTGCGGACAAGTTCGAAGAGAAAAGATAAACACAAAGTAAATATAAAAAGTGATGAGCCATGGCTAAAAACTATCACTGATTTTAGGGTTGAGGATACAAGCGAGATAACTTGGACAAGATGCGAAAAATCCATTGAGTGACTCAAACTGGCAATCCCGTAGTGGAATTTTGGGCCATGAGCTTCATTGGCCAGTCACCAAAAAAATCCATTTTTTGACCAGAGCAGGCTTATTTTAATGATTAAACAGTTTAAAGTTTGAGAGAGTTTATTTGACCCGTTCTTCAACAGCTGAAATTCCCCAACAAACCTCTCCTCTTCAATACAATAGCAGATTTTATCAATTAACAAATAATCTCTCCAAAGCTGCTTTTTCATTAGAAAAACCCTTTTAAACCTTAATTTCTCTATCTCAGAAAAAGCATATAAAAGCGAGCTATCAACTTTTAAAATGAGAAGTCTCTTCATCGATTTAAGTCGATGACAAGACCTGAACTTATATCATTATACAGAGCACAGAACTTGTCTCAGCGAACAAAGCTTCGTATGATCACTTTTTGGCTTCAACCATTTGCTGAGCGAGAATGATGCTTGATTTAAGTCATTTTACTTCGATAAAGAGACTCGTCCCCATCCTCATTGTGACACTCATCACTCCGGCTGCCTCAGCTCAAAGCCTGAGTGAAATTTACCAAACATCTTTGCAATTTACCGCTTCAATCAAAGATCGAAAATGGGCCGAAGAAATTGCTGAAGAACAAAAAAATCAAGCTTTTGCTGGAGTAAAACCCCAAATTAATGCCATCTCTAATAATATCTGGCGAGATGAGGCTAGTAACGTTGGTCCTTTTGGTGAAGGCTATCAGCGCACTTCTTTTATCAATGTGACCCAACCCCTCTTTCAGGGAGGCTCAGAGTATTATGCACTTTCAGTGGCAAACTTCTTCCTTGAGGCCATTAAGCTGGAGAAAGAACTTAAAGCCCTCACGGAGCAAGAACAGACTCTCAATGACAGAGTTAAAACTTTGAATCAGCGAGCCCGAATTGGACGAAATCGTCAAACTGACTCCATCGCGGCACAATCACAATTGGCTCGTGTGATGGCTGAAAAATCAAAAGTGGAACGACAATTGATCAGTGCCAAAAACCAACTCAAAAATTTCACTGGCCTTGAACAGATCAATCCCATAGAAACAGGATTTGGTTTTAATGAGCTCAGCCCTTCACCCAATTGGGATCAGGGGATCATGAATAACCCTCTGGTTACGGCCAATGAGCTTCTTGCTAAAAATGCAGAAAAAGAAATAAAAGCGGCCCAAGGAAGTTTTCTCCCAACACTTGATTTAGACGGCAATTATTATTTGGATCGAGCCGGTATTCTCAGAGACTCACAGTGGGATGTCTCTGTGAATGCGCGCTGGAATCTGTTTGCCGGCGGAGCGGATGCCGCTGAAATACGTATTAGAACCCTACAGAAGATGCAACTCAGCGCCCGACTCACTGAAATCAAAAATAATATGAAAAATGATTATGAAGCTCTCAAAAAAGAGTTTGCACTTCATAAGAAGATCTCACAACAACTTCGCTCTGCTGTGGATCTGGCGCAGAAAAACTACCGACAACACATTGTTGAAGCCAATCAAGGTTTAGTGAGTGATCTTGAAGCTCTGAGAACCTTAGAGGACTATCTTCAAACTCGCAGAACGTATGATCAACAGATCTTTGACCTACAAATGACTTGGGTTCGCATGAAAGCCTTGGCCGGAGAACATCCATGAGTCTCAGTCGCATCTCCATTCAGCGTCCGGTTTTTGCCTGGATTCTCATGTTTGCCCTGATTTTTTTTGGTTCCCTTTCTTTTTTGAGAATGGGAGTGAATGACAATCCCGATGTGGACTTTCCGCGGATACAAATTAGTTATGTCTACGAGGGAGCGACCCCCGAAGTTGTAGAAAAAGATATTATTGAAACTGTTGAAAATGTCTTAGTTTCTATTGAAGGTATTCGCTACATCGATTCCACAGCAGATCGCGGTTCGGCCAATATCCAAATTGAATTTGAAATTAGCCGCGATATCGACTTTGCTCTGCAAGAGATCCAAACTTTACTGGGGCGTGCGCAACGTGAATTGCCCGGAAGTGTTGACCCACCGGTGGTCACCAAAACCAATGCTGCTGATGAACCACTGATGTATTTGAACATACGATCGGAGAAATTATCCGACCGTGATTTGATGATTCTTTATCGCGACATTATCAGAGATCGACTCTCAACCATCGAGGGTGTGGCCGAGACCCGTGCCTTTGGATATCACGAACCCATGCTTCGTATTGACTTAAAAGCCGATCAATTAAAACGATATCAACTCACCTCCTCTGATGTGGTGACAAGTATTGAGCGTGAGCATCGCGAGCTTCCCGCCGGTCGGTTAGAGTATAAAGACTCTGAAAAAACACTTCGAATCATGGGCGAGGCCCAGAAGCTTGATGAGTTTAAAAACATGGTGATCTCTCGTCGAGGTGGACAACCCAATTTCTCTGATATTCGGCTCAAAGATGTGGCCGATATTTATGAGGGCTTAGAAAATATACGACGCACCTCCCGTTTTAATGGCATTAGAGCTTTGGGGATTGCCGTGCAAAAACAAAACGGTGTTAACTCAGTGGCAACAGCGGATCGTGTGATTGAGCGGATTGCAGAAGTTAATAAAGACTTGCCCGAAGGTGCAGTCCTTGGGGTGAATTTTGATCGAACACAATTTATTCGAGAGTCCGTCAATGAATTGATCTTTACTTTAGTACTCTCTGCCCTTTTAACTTCTCTTATCTGCTGGATTTTTCTGGGCTCTTGGTCGGCCACCTTTAATATTTTACTGGCGATTCCGACCGCCATTATTGGAACTTTTATTTTTATCTACTTTCTCGGATTTACCTTAAACACCTTCTCACTTCTCGGTTTAGCTCTAGCGATTGGTGTGGTGGTTGATGATGCGATCATTATGCTTGAGAACATTGTCCGATATATGCAGATGGGATGGAACCGAGTCAACGCCGCTTTTAAAGGTTCAAGAGAAATCACTTTTGCCGTTCTTGCAACCACAGTTGCTCTGGTGTCGATCTTTGTGCCTATTGGTTTTATGAATTCCATTGAAGGTCGGTTTTTTCTTGAGTTTGCACTGACCCTGGCTATAGCCGTTTCATTGAGTTCTTTAGAGGCCCTCACCCTGGCCCCGATGCGATGTGCGCAGTTTTTAAAACTTGAAGAGAGAACGACTTGGTTTGGCCGTAATTTTGAAAAATTGATGGATCAACTTAAAAACCGGTATTTTCGAGGTTTGACTTGGTCACTGGAGCATAAAAAAACCGTACTTATTTCATCTTTGCTGTTTTTTGCACTTTCATTTTTAAGTTTTAAAAAACTACCCACAGAGTTTACTCCTTCGGTGGATAGTGGAGCCCTTTTTGTTCAGTTTGTTGGCCCGGATGGAACTTCACTGGAATACACTAACAATAAAATTATTGAATTTGAAAAATTACTCAAAGAGATTCCCAGTGTCGATCGACAGTTCTTAGCGGCCGGTGGATTTGGCCAAGGGGGGCAAAGCAATAAAGGGACTGGAATCATTATCCTCAAAGACAGAAAAGAAAGAACTCAAGATCAGTTTGAAATTGCTAACGAACTTCGTAAAAAAGCAAAACAAGTTGAAGGAATGCAGATTTTTATTCGCGATCGTTTTGGATCTCCCTTCGGAGGTCGACGAGGAAGTCCCCTTGAATTCACTGTCAATGGTCCCGATCCCGCCAAACAAAAAGAAATTTTCTATGAACTTCAAAAAGCCATGCTTGAAAGTGGCTTAATGGTTGGAACTCGCTCTGACGATGTGT
>JBGSSY010000109.1:0-9620 GCA_041736775.1 Bdellovibrionales bacterium
TTGGACCAATCAATGCGGGTATTATGAACGATATTTGTGACTTCACCAGTGACACTCTCAAATAATCTGTCAGCGACAGGTTTCACAGCAAATGTCTTTTTATCCACGATCATGTATTCAAGCTCAATACCAAATCCAGCAAGAAGTTTGAGGGGCTGACTCATCGGGATTCTAACCTTCTTAAAAAAGTGGACATAATGTTTTGATACAATTGTTGGCCGAGAACCTTATCCTCCCATCCTTTTTCGATGGATGGATTGTCGTTGACTTCAATCACATAAAATTGGCCATTTTTCTCTTTAATATCGACTCCATAAAGACTATGACCGATTTCTTTACAAGCCTTTAAAGCCAATTGGATCGCTTTTTTAGGAGCTTCAGAGACGGAAAGGGTGTCGACATGACCCTCTTTGGTTTGCTCTCCTTCGCGCTTAATAATCTGCCAATGATTTTGCGCCATATGATAGCGGCAGACATAAAGTGGCTCGTCATCAATAACACCTATACGCCAGTCAAAGTCAGTTTGTAGATACTCCTGGAGAACCAGTAAATCAGATTTTTTAAAATATTCAGCAGCTTGTTTTTGCAGATCTTCGAGAGAGTCTAATTTTTTGACTCCGGCCGAAAAGGCACTGTCAGGTTTTTTTATGATCAAGGGATAAGTGGTGAATTGAGTGAGGTCTGTATTTTTATAAATAATAAAAGTCTGAGGAGTTGAAAGACCTTTTTTGCTGAGCATGTCATGCAAATAAACTTTATTGCAGCATTTAAGAATGGATTGCGAATCGTCAATCACCACCAGCCCTTCAAGTTCTGCATGTTTTGCAAATTTATAGGTGTGATCAAAAACATTGGTGGTCTCGCGAATAAAGAGAGCATCAAAACGATTGAGTAGACCAATATCTTTGGGGCTGATCACATCGGCATGGATTCTTAAATCATGGGCCGCTTTGATAAAAGATTTTATGGCGCCTGCATCAGAAGGTGGGAGCTCTTCTTTTTCGTTACACAGAATCGCCAAATCGTAACGGGCATGTTTGGCTTTTGGCTTAGAGATACTTTTATTACTGCCAAAAAAATCATCCATCGCGAGTTTTAGAAAATCAAAATGGGTATCGGGAACTTCGCGAAAAGCAATGGTACGCACGGACTTAATATGCCACTCTTCATCTTTTTTCTCACAAAAAACACGCATGAGGGGTGTTTGATAAATATTAAAAATTTGTCGAGCCAAAGAGTCATATTTAATGGCAATGTTACGTCCAAAATAAATACTGATTTCAAAATCATCTCCCTTGATATCACGCAAAGATCGATTGAGATTATCATTGATTTCATCAGAGAGAATCTTAACGGTGTCGCGGTTTTGTAAGTCCGAAAGTGTTGAGACGCTCGGAAGGGGTTTGTGTTTTCGGGCTTCGGCTAACAGAGAAACATAGTAACCTTTTTTACAATAAGAGTAATCGTTACAGAGATTGAACACTCTCACTTGTCCGGTAAACTCAATTTCATTTTTAAGGTAGTTTTCGGCGGTGATGACCTGTACATTTTTATCGACATTTTTTAATTGTTCTTGTTGTGTTTTGCTGCTGACGACAATCAGGTTATGCATAGGCTAATCTTTCTTGGAGAGAATAATAATATTGGCGTCATAAGTGATCACGCCAATAAGAATCGAGTTGATAAAATGTTGAGTGCTCATCTGATACTGCTGTCCTTTTTTGAGTGGATTATTTTTGAGTGGATCCGTTACTTCGACAACAGAGAGATCCCCTTTCATTCCACTCAGAATGACAAAGTGGCCCTGTGGATAACCTTTTACATCATCATAGACAATAGGTTTATTTCTCTCTCGCTTAGACCAATACAAATAAGTCGCACTCAGACCACAAATCACCGGGCCATGCTGTTCCAGGAGCTTATAAAGATTAATTGGACTTAATTCCTCATAAGCAATTTCGCCGCCAAGACTGAGAAACTCAAGGTAGCGTTCTGAGGATTCAATGATCTTATGATTTCTTTTTTTACGGCTTTGTTTAAAAAGTTTTATAATCATTTGATCTTTAGGAAGACTGAACCAAGTCGGATCAAAAACATTGAGATTGTGAGTGATGATTTTAGCGTTGAAATTATTTTTGAGAGCGTGGTTGGCAAGGTTAACACCCAAGGTTCCGCCCCCTTTGGTGTAACGTATACGACGAATCACTTCGGAGTGTTTAATTCCCATATCATAGTGATCATAAATCCCGTGTAGGCAAGTGGGGCCACAAGTTGTGTCCGTGGGTTGAGGATTGAGCTTAATGTCGTAGTCGATGTCTTTCACAAGGATAGATTATGAGGCCACTTGCAAAACATGTCATTAGTAAATTTCTCAGCCTACACTAAGGCTAGAGCCCAAAGGCGGGTCAAAATTTTAAAACCTATAGACCTTTAAAACCCAGTCCCACCAGAAATATTTCGGAAGAGGTTTTGCGTGTGCTGTCCGGTCGAATCAAAAGCATTTTTTTGAAATCCTGTTTGATTTGGGCTGCGATTTTTTCTTGATCCGGTCCCATAAAGATTTTCATGGTCAGGTTGCCATTAGGCACAAGAAATTCACGGGCGAGATCGAGGACCCGCTGACAAAGTTCAAAGGAACGGGCTTGGTCTTGGGACTTAATACCAGAAGTGTTGGGAGCCATATCACTGAGGACGACATTAAACTTTTCGCCATCAAAACTCTCAAGGGTCACCTTAAAGACATCGGCCACCATAAAGTGAGCATTTTTAAGCTTAAGTGTGACTTCTTTTAAATCAATTCCGTAAAGCTTTCCTTGGGGTCCAATAATTTCCGAGGTCACCTGACTCCAGGAACCCGGTGCGCAACCCAAATCGAGAATTCGATCTCCCGTTTTGAGGAGCTTATGTTTCTTTTGAATCTCTAAAAGTTTATAGGCCGAACGGGCTTTGTATCCGTCTTGTTGTGCTTTTTTACTGTATTTGTCATAAAACTTGTAAGCCAATGGAAGTCCTTTAGAAGACTGTGAATTTTTAAATCTATGGTTTTTATTATTAACGGATCGATTCAAAGCTTTCAAGGGAGTGGTTTTGGCGGCGAACCAATGACTCATGGCCTCATTTTTGAGTGTGGCTCTTGGCCTTTCTATGGCAGTTGCAAAGAAGTCTAAGATCCCCTAAAACCACAGAGAACAACTTGAGGGGATATAATCTATGAGTAAAATCAAATGGGTTTTAATCGGTTTCGTTTTTTCAACCACAGTTTTTGCTTCTGAAGATTTAGAACTTCCCGGCCTTATTGATCAAGCCAAAGTGAATGAAATTGTTTGTAGTCCAGATGTTGCGATCAAAGACCATATGCAAACCATGAGTATTCTTATTTATGAACTCACAAGTCTCGTTGAAGATGTTATTAAAAAAGACGACAAAGTTCTAAGACCTGTTATCGTCGAGAAAACCCAACTTCTTCGAGTTCATCTAGGGGCAGTTCTTAACTTGCGTCCTGATAAACTCAAAAAAATTCATCCGGACAACATCAGAAAATCCCAGCTTGTTTTTCAAACTTACATTACAGCCGTTATCTCTAAAACTATTGAAATTGAAAATGAACTTCTAGAGATTGAGGCTGACCCTTTTGGACAGCAGTCTGAAAAAGTGAAAGTCGCCGGACTGATTATAAATCTTAAAGAGTTGGTCGATGCGGCTCACAAGGCCTTCAGGGATTAAGATTTCACGTTCTTGAAAGACATCAAAGTTATCCTTATGGGACATAGACGGGGTATCAGCCGCGCTCTCGAAAAGCGAGGGATTCCCTTTTATATCTGGAGCAATAAAAAAGTTGTCAATAAGACAAAGGCCATAAAAGTTATCTTGGCTGAATTTCCGAAAAGTAAAAAAGAACTTTACGAACATTTTCCTAAAAATGAATCCATCACCCATATTATCGCTGGCTCAGAAGAAGCTGTTCTTTCAGCCTCTCTTGTCAGGACATGGCTTAAGGCTCGCCGTAATCCCCATTCTGTTATTATTAAGTGCACAGATAAGTTAAAAATGAAAGAGTACTTACGACCATTTGGTATCCCGATGACAGAGTTTGTTGCAGGTGCAGTGGTTGCTGCCCCCGAAGAAGTTATTGCCCAGCTGGGAACTCCTCTTATTTTAAAGCCCCGTCAAAGTTCGGGAGGAAGAGGCATTGAACGAATTACCGATCAAGAAGGACTTAAAAATAAAATTAATCGCGATATTTTATTTGAAAAAGCCATTGTGGGTCGGGAAGGAAGTGTGGAGTCGTTTGTGTCCGATGGGAAAATTGAATTCACCAATATTACTGAATACAGAAAATTAGGTCATTGTAACTTGGTTCCATCTCACTATTCACCAGAAGTTCAAAACCATATTCTCGATCTCAATCAAAAAGTCCTTACAGCTTTAAATATACAGTGGGGCATGACCCATCTTGAATTTTACATCACGCCCGAAAAAATTCTTTTTGGCGAAATTGCCCTTCGCCCGCCAGGGGGCTATATCATGGAGGCTCTTCAGCTGGCTTACGGAGCCAACTTTTGGGAACTCTTTACCGAAATTGAGTTGGGTCTCAGCCATCAATGGAATGGAAAACTCAAAAATTTTTGTGCGTCCATGGTCTTTCATCCCGCGTCCGGTGAAGTAACGTCCATTCTCGGAAGTGATAAGATTAAAAAAAGATCCTCCGTCGAAGTGTTCAAATTAAAAATCAAAGCCGGTGATATCATCGATCCCAGAAAAGGTGTGGGACAAGATGTGGGCTACGCGCTTATCAAAGCCTCTAGCCCCGAAGAACTTATAAAAGAAATTGAATGGGTTGAAAATCAACTTCATTTTAAAATAAAATCAATTTGAAAGTTGAAAATACAATTCATTTCAAAGAGAAAGAATTAAATTGAAAGAGCAAAATACAATCAATCTGAAACAACAAAGTAGAATTAATCTGAAACAACAAAATAAAATTGTTAAATAGGGGTAATCATCACTCTCTCTCTATTAAATAGCACTCCGGCACCATTGGTCTTAAGCTTTTGATTTAAACATTATCTTCTGTTTCTCGATCTTCAGTCAGGATTCTTTCAAGCTCTTTGTTGGCTTGAGAGGTGAAGGTTACAAATTGGTGTTCATTGTGACGAAGCTCAAGTTGTTTTTTAAGAATTTTTTCATCGTGGATTCGAAATTTTGTAATTGAGGCATTGACACTCTCTTCGTTTCGACCTCGTCGGAGCATAATTTGTCGGGCCACTTCAAGGCTTGTGAGATAGGTTTCTCGAAAGATGGCTGGAATACCCATCTCCATTAGATCAAGTGCGTGTTGGCGGTTGCGAACTCTTGCAATGATCTCGAGGTGTGGGAAATGTTCTTTTACAACTTTAGCTGCAGCCACAGATTGTTCATGATCATCGATCGCTAACACAAAGTACTTTGCTTTTTTTGCGCCAGCGGCTTCAAGAATATCTTTTCTTGATGCATCTCCATAATAAACTTTATTACCAAAGCGACGGGCGGTGTCCACTTGAGCCGCGCTATGATCAAGAATCGTATAGTTCACCTTTTCAACATTGAGAAAGCGAGAAACAATTTGTCCAAATCGACCAAAGCCCGCAACAATCACCTCCACATCCGAAGAATTAATTGTATCGTAAGGACGTTCTGATATTTCTGAGTAACTTCTTAAGTAACGTTGGTTTAAAGAAAAAAGAAACGGAGTGAGCGCCATACTGAGAGTCACACCCGCACTCAAAAGGGAGGCGAGTTCAGCTTCGAGGAGTCTTTGAGCCATAGCAGTACTAAACAACATAAAAGCAAATTCCCCTCCAAGGGCTAAATTCACCGACATGTTTCGCGACGATTCTTTAGGATATTTAAACAAGAGGGCTAAAAGATAAATCACTGAGGCTTTGATCGCCATAAAGCCAATTGTTATTAATAAAACCCAATGGGGTTTTTCGGCTAAGACGGAAAGCTTCAGAGACATTCCAACAGCCATAAAAAAAAGTCCCAAGAGCAAACCTTTAAAAGGAAGCAGATTGGTTTCAAGCTCATGACGATATTCTGAGTTGGCTAAAAGAACACCCGCTAAAAATGCTCCCATACCCATGGATAAACCCACTGACTCCATTAAAAGGGCCGTACCAATCACGATCAGTAAGGAGAGGGCTGTGAACACCTCAGGAGTATCTGTATCAGCAATCATGCGAAGGATATGGCGAATCACAAAATGGGCAAAAAAAGCAAGGGCCACCAAAATGATAACGATTTTAATAAATGCAAAAAAGTTGAGTGCGGGCGTATCGCCAGCCCTAAAAAAAGCTAAAGAGGCCAGAAGAGGAACCACCGCTATATCCTGAAACATTAAAATGGCAAATGTTCCCTGACCATGGGTTGTGTTCATTTGATTGCTATCTTCGAGAATTTGAATACTAAACGCAGTAGAAGAGAGTGCTAAACCAAATCCACAAACATAAGCGCTGGCAAGACTGAGATCAAAAGCAAGACCGATTGAGGTAAAAATAAGACCAGTTATGAGGACTTGTAAAAGTCCCAATCCAAAAATTGATTTTCTCAGCTCCCAAAGTTTTGCAGGAGCCAGCTCAAGACCAATGACAAAGAGGAGAATAACGACCCCAAGCTCTGAGATATGCAAAACATCTTCAGCGTCCTTAATGTATCCCAGGACCGAGGGGCCAATGATGACTCCTGCAAAAAGGTAAGCCAGTATTGCTCCGAGCCCCATTTTTCTAAAAAGGGGCACAAAGATAACAGCAGCAAAAGCGAGGGTAATAATTTGAATCAGTATGGAATGCATAGCTCTCTCAGTGAGGTTTTAGTCTTTTAACCAGTTCTGATGTCCTAAGAACTCTTTCTTTCCCAGTTTAACACCCGCACTTCTGAGAAGAACATATGCGGTCGTATAGTGAAAATAGAAATTAGCCACCAAATGGGACTCAAAAAAATCATGACCCTTGAGATGATATCCAGGTAACCATGGGAATCGAACAGTCTGCTCTGCATAGTTGGCGAAATCACTGGGCTTGAATTCAGACATATAACCAATGGTGCGATCGATGCGTTCAATCAGAGCAGAAAGAGTTGTTTCGTTGTCTTCGTAAACAGGAGCTTGACGACCCGAGAGGCGAGCGACTCCCCCTTTGGCATTGTCAGTTGCAATTTGAATTTGTTTTACAAAGGGGAGCATGTCAGCGGCCGCTTTGTAAGAAAGAAATAAATTTTCATCAAAACCACGCTCTTTGGCAAACTCTTGAGCTGCAATCATGCAAGTTTTAAGACCTTTAAGGCTTCTTGTGAACTGGGTAACGGCGATATCATAAACAGGTTGACTCATGGGGGCTCCCTTAGAAGTGTTTAATTCATTTCGGAGATTATCAATGACAACCCATCCAAGCAACAGGATTCCACTGGCACTTAAAGCTTCAAATCAGTCGATCAGGTTAGGATTATATTAAGAAAATTATATCAGTCGATCCGATCCACTTCGCTGAGAGTCATTTGACTCAACCTTGGGATTTCTCAGTGGAAAATTTCCCCCTTTCTCTTTTCACATCACTGTAGCTATAGTTTATTTTGATGGAGATGCAGCATGTAATAGTTAAAAACTATTGGCCTATAAGTACAAAGAATTAGATATACAGTGCAATCTCATGTAGATTTGAGATTCAATAACCCCTTTGAGGAGGAACACAGTATGCAAACATTGATTAACACCAAAGTGCCTGAGTTTAAAGTTCAAGCTTATGTTGGCAACAATTTTAAAGAAGTGACAGATAAAGATCTTAATGGAAAATGGTCCATCTTCTTTTTTTACCCTGCAGATTTTACCTTTGTTTGTCCCACTGAGCTCGGTGATATGGCCGATAAATACCAAGAATTTAAAAAAATGGGAGTCGAAGTTTATTCTGTGAGTACAGATACTCACTTCACCCACAAGGCTTGGCATGACACTTCACCCACTATTAAAAAAATTCAATATCCAATGTTAGCTGATCCCACAGGTCACCTTTCGCGATCATTTGGAGTTTATATTGAGGCCGCTGGTCTTGCGTACAGAGGTACATTTTTAATCAATCCAGAAGGTTTAATTAAATTGGCTGAGATTAATGACAACGGGATTGGACGAAACGCTGATGAGCTTATGAGAAAAGTTCAAGCGGCCCAGTTTATTGCTAAAAATCCTAACGAAGTATGTCCCGCAAAATGGACTCCAGGAGCTGAGACCTTAAAACCAGGTCTTGATCTTGTCGGTAAGATTTAATTCAAGCCGATTTTTATAGGGGTGCAATCTTGCACCCCTTTCATTGAGGTGGTTATGTTAGACCCTAATATTTTTGAACAACTAAAAACTGTTTTTGCAAACCTAGAAAATGAGATTGGACTTGTCTACAGCCAATCAACCCATGCCAAACAAAACGAACTGATCGAAATGCTTGAGGATGTTTCTTCAACCTCTGATAAAATCAAAGTTCAGGCATCAGATCATCAATCATTGTATCCCCATTTTAAAATCCATCTGAATAACCAACCCAATGGGATCCTTTTCTCTGGAATACCCGGTGGTCATGAGTTCACGTCTCTAATTTTAGCGATCCTAAACTCTGATGGTAAAGGCAAAATGCCTGATCCAATGATTGTTGAAAGAATTAAAAACTTAAAAGGCCCAATTAGGCTTAAGACTTATATCTCTCTGTCTTGTGAAAACTGCCCCCAGGTTGTTCAGGCTCTTAACCTCATGGCCATTTTAAAAAATGATTTCGAACATGAAATGATAGACGGTGAGTATGTTCCCGATGAAATTGAAAAACTAAAAATCCAAGGTGTTCCCAGTGTGATCGATCAAGATCAACTGATCAGTTCTGGTAAAACCAGTCTTATGGAACTCATTGAAAAACTTGAAAAACATTTTGGAGTTAACCCGACAAACTCTGATTCACTCAAAAAGGACCTTGGACTCTTTGATTCTGTTATCATTGGTGCCGGCCCTGCGGGCGTGGCCTCTGCAATTTATTCGGCACGCAAAGGTTTAAAGGTAGCGATCATCACAGATCGCCTCGGTGGCCAGTTACAAGACACTAAGGGAATTGAAAATCTGATCTCTGTCCCTTATACCGAGGGGCCACAACTTTCTGAAAACCTCAGCAAACACATGAAAGAGTACGATATCAATTTGTTGGAGCATAGAAGAGTAGAAAAAGTTGAGCCTGGTGCTGTAAAAAACCTTATTTTGACCAGTGGTGAAACTCTTTCAGCAAAATCACTTATTATTGCAACCGGAGCAAAATGGCGTGAACTCAATGTCCCAGGTGAAAAGGATTACCTCGGTCGCGGCGTTGCGTTTTGCCCCCATTGTGATGGACCTTATTATAAAGGAAAAGACATCGCTGTCGTTGGTGGTGGAAATTCTGGTGTTGAAGCGGCCATTGATCTTTCTGGAATAGTAAAGTCGGTAACGCTGATTGAATTTAATCCTGAACTTAAAGCTGATGATGTCCTTGTTAAAAAGTTAAAATCTTTACCCAATGTTACAATCATCAAAAACGCCCGAACTCATCAGGTTGTAGGAAATGGAGAAAAAGTTGTGGGCC
>JBGSSY010000124.1:0-13232 GCA_041736775.1 Bdellovibrionales bacterium
AGTAAAGAGTACGTTTCAGCCAATTGCGCTGAAGAGGAGGATAATTTTATGAAAGCTATTGTACCTGCTTGGAGAGCCCATTCTTTATCTCATAATTGGTTTAATGAATTTGATCAAATTTTTGAAAGAGTATTTGATGAGAAGGCTTCGTCACAAAGCTTAAGGTTAGCCTGCGACATCGAAGAGACTGAAAAGTTTTTGCTTTTTTCATTTGATCTCCCCGGACTTGAAGAGAAAGATTTTAACATTGAAGTCAAAGATTCCATCTTAACACTTCAAGGTGAGCGACAAAAAACAATGATTGATGAAAAAAGTCAGACTTATGTTGGTCGACACTATGGCCGGTTTAGCCAAAGTTTTCGCCTTCCTAAAACTGTTGATGTCGATAAAATAGAAGCGGACTACTCCCAAGGAGTGCTTAAGATTTTGCTCCCGAAAACGGAACAAACTCAACCCAAAAAAATTGAGGTGAAAACCCAAAAAGGTCATTTTTTGTCTCAGCTTTTAGGAACAAAGAATGGTCAATAATTTATTAAAAATTGGCTTATCAAAAAATACGAACGTGATTGAAGGGCTTCATTCTGTTGCCATTGATTGAAGCTGGAGTTTGTTCAGAGCTATTCCCCAGGGCTCTAAAACTCCATTCCCCAAACCTCCCCGTCTTAAGCCCAAACTTTGGTTTGGGCTTTTCTTTTGAGCTCACTCTCCTTGAAACCCTTTTCAGCTAGACCCATTTCTAGATTTCATTCAGCACTAAGGTCTCTCATTGAGACAATTCCAATAAGTTCCGATAGGTTAATGTGCCACTGATGTTCTTAAGAGGGAGTTGCATGTTAATGCCTAAAACTTTGATCTTTTTTATTTTTTTAATGAGCAAAGTATTGATGGCGCAATCTGTTTTGGTGACATCTCATTATCCAGCCGCTGCCTTAATTACAGAACGTTTATTACCATTTTCAATAGATAAATCGGCGGGACTCACCATTAAAAGTATCCAACTCTTTGGTGCCAATGAATCTTGTGTTTCACTCATTGATCCTTTTTATCCTCAAATATTTCACGTCTACTGTTACACTCCAGCTACCTTCAATTTATCGGTTGATGTCATTGATGGTACCAACCGAGCCTTCAGCCTGAGTGTTGGCACTCTCCAAGTCAATTCACTCACTCCAGAAATTCAAAGCCCACAAACAAAGCCGTTAAAGGCGAATTCAGAGGGTGAAGGTTAATGGGAACCGCTTTTCCTCTTATCTTTTTATTGATTTTCGTGTTTCAAAACTGTGCCCCATTTTATGCCAATGATGAAAGCAGTATCTACTCCTTTAGATCTCCTCCTGATTTTTACTATGATATAAAATTGGCCGAGGTCAGTGTTGATTCTTCACTCAGAGAGAGTTATCGATTTGATGTGGCTATTAGCTTTGCTCACGACCCCAACTTACCAGTCAATTATCAGCTCAATTACAGCACGGCTTTGCTTAACCCCGTTTGCCCCGCCTCTCAGGGAACGGCTCACCAGGCTACTAAACACCTGAGCCTGAGCTGTATCATACCAACCTCTGATGATCTTTATGTCGAGCTCATTTTAGTGGGCCCAAACGGCGAAACCGTGACTGACCGGTTTCGATTCTGAATCACAAATCCAATCACAACGCAAAGCATAATATCCCGGCCGTGCCCCTCTCCGTCAATTTATGTTAGCTAAGAGCCTTATTGAGAGGAGAGCTTATGAGCGAAAAAATGTACGGAGACACCGCCATTGAAAATGCGAGTCTTGAACGCTTTGAAAATCGAACCAAACATCGAGATTATGAAGTCGAATTCACTTGTCCTGAGTTCACTTGCCTTTGCCCTCGAAGTGGTTTTCCTGATTTTGCAACCATTCATATCAATTATACTCCCGATCAATATTGCGTAGAGCTTAAATCCCTTAAACTTTACATCAATAAATTTCGCAACGATCGAGTCTTTCATGAAGATGTGACCAATCGAATTTTGGATGATTTGGTTGAGTTACTTGATCCAAAGTCCATAACTGTTGAAGCTGACTTTAACGTGCGTGGAAATATCCACACCGTCGTGACTGCTACCCATATTAAGGGAGAAAGCAATCTAAGATGAAGATTGAATTCACCTATCGCTTTGAGGCCGCCCACCGCTTTCTCAATTCTGATTCTAAAGCTTGTATGACTCCCCACGGCCACTCTTGGTACGCGAGTCTTGTACTTGGCTTTAAAGGGCAAAGTTTAAACTCATCGCAAATGACCGTTGAATTTAGCGCCCTCAAAAAAGAATGGCGCCATCTCATCCAAAATACTTTTGATCACTCTTATATGCACAATTTCAATGATCCGGTGATTGAAGTTTTACAGAAAGGGGAGATCTCGCCACGCCTTATTCCTTTTCCTGGAGATCCTACAACAGAGATTATTGCTGTTTTTCTTTTTCACAAAATGAAAACGATTCTTAAAAATTCAACCCATCAATCTTTGATCGATGTACACGCCATTATTCTGAATGAAACCCCCACTAATAAAATTATTTGCGAACGAGATTTTTATCAAAGCCAAATAACACAATACTCTGGTTTTGATGGGTGGTGGAACTCAACCCATGTCGACGACCGCTCCTTCCGTGTCCTCTAAAGACTTACAAATCAACGATCTCTTTTGGACTCTCCAAGGAGAAGGGCGTTTTTCCGGTCAAAGATCACTTTTTGTGCGCCTCCCCTTTTGCAATTATGAGTGTCCTTGGTGCGACACTGAGTACAACAGCTTTAAAAACTTAAGCCTCGATGATTTCACAAACTTTCTGACTCAGGAATCTGCACGCCACGCTGTGATTACTGGCGGCGAGCCCCTCTTTCACAAAGACCTACCCAGAATTCTAAAAATGCTCAAAGAGCACAATTTTTATATCACCTGTGAAACCAACGGCAGCACTATTGCCCCTCCAGAAATTGATTTTGTGACCTGCTCCCCTAAGGCCTATACCAAAAATAAATTAGAACCCTTCTTCGTCCACCCCGACCTATTTCCTCGAGTCAACGAATGGAAGTACGTGGTCGAAAAAGATTTTGATTTCCAAATCCTTGAACGCCACAAACCTTATAACAAAAACACATTCTACTCCCTCTCTCCCGAGTTCACCCAAATGAGCGAAAGTGTATCCCGAATTATCAAATTCATCCAATCCAACCCCCAATGGCGCCTCTCTCTTCAAACCCACAAATGGATCAATATCCCATAACCTATTTTAAGAATTTAAAAGAGGTTATTAGATTGCCATTTAAAATCAAAAGCTATTAGGATAAGCCATGGCAATATTGAAGTCTGATAAGCAAAATCATTTTTGCTCCTTCCCGTGGAATGGCCTTCAAATCCACGTTTCAGGCCAGGTTCGTCCCTGCTGTATGATTGATGATTTGGGGATCAAATATCAGTCAGGCGTTGATCTTCGTAAAAGCCTGGCCGAAAAACCATTAGAAATGGTTCGAGAACAGATGCTCAGAGGTGAAGCTCCTCGCCCTTGCCGAGCTTGCTACGAAGAAGATCAGATGGGTGTTCAAAGTGTTCGCCTCTATTCGCCTGCGATTGATACTGAGAATTTATCTTCCGTCAAAATTTCGCGAGCTGAGATTTCACTCACCAATCGCTGCAATTTAGATTGTGTCATGTGTCGGCCACAATTCTCGTCTCGAGTCCAAAAACTCTATCAAGATTTTGCATCCACCCATCCTCTTCAGGAAAGAATTGATTTTCCAAGCTTCACTGTCCCACCCGAGGATGTCCCTGGCTTGGTTGAACAAGTTTGTGAGGCCAAAGAGATCCGGCTGATCGGTGGAGAGCCGCTATTAACTGAGGCTGGCCGTCTGTTCATCAAACTCTGGGCGCAAGGCCAATACCCTGGCCGTCTTGAGGTGATCACCAATGGAACTTTTTTGGATGATGCAATCCTATCAGACTTAGCCTCTTGTCAAAATAAACAAGTCGATATGAGCGTTGACGGTGTCGGCGAAATATACTCTTGGATCCGGGGGCACTCTTGGCAACACATTCAGGAACAAATTCTAAAGACACAGGCGCAGGTTCCGCTGAGGCTGATCCCCACTTTGCAAGTCTACAACTTGTTTAACTTGCCTCTCCTTGCTGATTTTTGCCAAAAAAATAAAATTCGATTACTTCTTGGCCATATTCTTCGCCATCCTCACTTTCTCAGTGCCTGGGCATGGCCCAAGAGCCTTCGCCAGCAACTCTCTCTTGATTATGGCTCACTGTGGGGAACTGACCATGCCGATCTTATTGGATTCCTCCAGAAGGATGGCGAGTACACAGAAGATATGCGGCAACGCTTTCTGAGCTGGACTCACTTTTTAAATAAAAAACGGGGCAAAGACTGGTTTGCCCTTGAGCCTCAAGCTAAGGATTTTCTGCTCAAGAAAATCTAAGTTGTTTGGGATCCACCTTGTTTAGAAACGGATTTCCCATGAGTCCCCTTTTCAATGTCTTTTGAACGCCATTGAAAAAGAGTGGGCAAAATCAAGAGGCAAAAGACTATGGCCTGAGCGTCTCGAAAGAAAAGTCCCATTGCTATCCAAGCAAAACTATGAAAACCAACAATGATCAAACCCCAAACGGGATAAAGTGCAGGAAAGAACATCACCGGCAGGGCACCCACTTCCATGATCAATATCAGGATCTGCCCCATTGATCCCAACCAAGGGTGTTCCATGATAAAGGCCCCAACAGGAAAAAGAGTGTTACTATTAATAAACTCTTGAGCCACCATATAACTCAGCTGTTCAAAGGGACTGAGTCTATCGACATCAAAAAAACTCTTTAATAAAGAACCTAGCTTCCAAAATCCCGATATAAAATAAAGCAGTAAGACTTGAATTTGAGCCAGCCAAAGACGAAATGCTGGCTCTCCAATTTTGTTCGTAAAAATAACCGAAATAAGACTTACATAAAAATAGAGATGAAAATTGTGAGGGTTATAATAATTCACTCGAGTTGTAACATTAAATGTAATCAGGCCAAAAAGTGTGACTCTGGCCCACCTGGAGTTTAAAAAAAACAATAGAAAGGGAACAAAGACAACTTGCAGATAAGCAATAGCCTTTGCAAATAAGTCAAATCGCATATCTTGTGGAATCCAGCGATGGGTCCAATTACTCTGCTCCCCCCACGGGGGAAGTTGGTCACGCATGAGGAAACTAAATTGCTCTCTCATAAAAAGAAAAACGAGGAAGAAAAAAACGACATCTGTTATACGTGCAACATCATCTAAATCCTTTAATTGCTGTCTTGAGAAGACTCTTTTGTAGAGTCTGTTAAAAAGAGTTGCCATTTAAAATCTTACCCTCTGAATACTTATAGGTTCCAATAAGTCGATAGCTCTCAACCGTTCCAAAACGAGCAAATTTTAGGGTTTCGATGCGACTCAAACGAAGCTCAAACTCGACTTCGTTAAAGTTCTTAAAAAAAATGTCAGCCACCCTCTGGACAACCCGACCATCAAAGTCGGTATTGGGAGATTGATAAAGTCGACTCTGCTCATGAGTAAGGGTATCATGACCCTCAACATAGTTTACATTGGGAGCATACTTAGAAAAGAACTGATGCCCCTCTATGGCCGACTCCGCAGTCCTACCATTCCAAGACTTCACATACACGAGCACAATCTCATTCGAATGAGGCGGAGATGTAAAGAGGTCCCATTGAGAGAAGGGGAAAACGGTTTTGATCTTAAAAAATGGTAAAACAACCAATCCCATAAAGAGTTGAATCGCGAAAAAGAACAGAACCAGATTGGCTTTGAATGAGCGAAACCTCTCACCCTTAAACCAGAGATCATCCCTATTTTGCATTAAATTAGCCTATACTTGCACACATGATTCCGCAAGAGAAAAGGGTAATAACAAAAAGCCCGATCACCCAAATACTCAAATCCTCTTGAGAAGTTAGCAAGCCTTTCTTTATGATTCTTAAATTTATTTTAATGTCAGAAATGAATGCCGTTAATTTTTAAATATCATCAACTTTTTTATTGGAAAAAATAGCTTAAAGGATATGAGAAATATCAAAGTTATAGGAACCCTTGTGCGAATAAATGAAAAGTACAGAACTCTGAGCTTATGTTTTTTTTCGACCTTGCTTTGCCTTTGTTTTGTTTTTCTCAATCAAAATGAAAAATTTGATTGGCCATTGGGCTCTACTTCTCAAACGAGAGACTACATTGCTGTCATTTTACCCGATGGCTCTGACTTTCGAAATCGTTGTCGTACCCAATGGAAAGATGAATGTGTTCAGGTCATACAAAGCTCACCTTCTTGGCCTGATGAACTGACAATTGAGTCGAGGATCATTTTAGAAAGAAAAGTATTATTTTACTTAAAAAAGCACGAGATATTCTCATTTGATATCGAAATTCGCACATTAGAACTGAATAAGACAACATGAACATCCTGCAGTTTCTTCGCAAAACGAGAAAGTTTTTGTCTTCAAACATTAAAAATCAAAAGGCTTCACCTTTTAAACTTCAGACGGAACAATATGATAGGGCAATAATAGGCATACATTTTTTTTATCTTTGTTCATTGATTAATTGTCTCTCCTCAGTTTTTGAGAGCTGGCCAATGCTACATGATTTAGCACTCGACCATCCACAATGGATATTTCAATTTTTAGACTGGCAAAGATATAAGCATCTGATCATCGACTTGATTTGTTATGGTTATTTTTTAGCATCGTTTTTCGCGGTTTTTTATCCATCATTTCGTTGGCTGAGAATTATTGTTTTTCTCTCTCTGCTCGGCTTTGTTGGTTTAATAAATTCGGATGGCCACGGTTCGCACTACATGCACATGATGATGTATCCCACTTTTATGTTTATTTTTTTACCCAAATTCAATCGATCTACGAGCTATAGGTTGGAACGCGCAAAAGTATTACATGTTTTTTTTATGGCCCAACTTTCAATTTGTATTGCTTATGAAATGGCTGGCTATTCAAAAATAACCGAAATTTTAAGATGCCTTTATAATAACGGCACCCAGGGTTGTGAATTTGGCAGTCGCATTATGACTCATATGGCTGCGATGGAGGATATTCAGTATCGCTGGCCTACATTTTCAGGAGACTTTCTTTACCAGTTTCCATGGATGGGTGGGATTCTTTATTATACCATAATTTGGATTCACTTGATTTCAATAGTCATTGCTTTTCGACCACATCTACACCGATTTTTTATGTTTTATAGAATCTGTTTTCACTTTGGAACCCTGATCTTTTTTGGCATAGGATTTACCCCCAATATTTTAGCTGTGATATCTGTCTTTGCCTTATCGCCGTTCTACTTTAAGGTTCCACTTTTGAAAATAATATTCGACCTACCACCCTTAACGTTTTTTAAAATATGCAAAAAATAGTAAAACTAAAAATATTAATTTTCATATATGCTACAATTCAGTTCTCCTTCATGTTTTTGTACACGCCAATCAGTGGGTCTTTTGATCTCTTTCCTCTCTTTACTTGGAATATTTTTAGACCCTATCCTAAAACTCCGGACTGGTATTATATTGTAAAAATCAAAGAGGTGAATGGTCGCTCGATAAATCCCCCAATGGAAATTATTGATTTTAAAGAAGGAAGTTTTAAAAATATACACTTTTATAGCTTCACTCAAAGACTTCAATCATGGGGGATGGCTCTTCATAAAAATGATTATGAATCGTCTGAAAAATTTAGAAAAGAGATAGAAGCTGATTTTTTGGTTTTTAATTTTAGTGTTGTTTATGAATTTAAAAGAATAGAAATTCACCCTATTGAATATAAAACAAAAGGTGAAATTATTAACTCTGTTGTTTTGCACGAAAGAAGGATAAACCGTGATTTTTAAGTTCAGAAATGACGAAATAATTGTTTTCTTTGCAAGCCTCAGTGCCCTTTACACTTGCTCGCTGGCCAATAAATTTTGGCATTCCTTACTTGTTTCACAAAGTGAATCTTTACTTTTCTCTACAGATCAAAGACTCGTTATAATTTATCTCAGTTTTTATCTATCAATAATTTCTTCTGCGTTGATTATCTTATTTGAAAACGTCAGATTTTTAAGAGTCATTGCTTTTGTTTCTTCTTTCGGACTCGCTCTCGTTTTGAATGAAAACTTTGGTTTTCGAGACTGGTTAATCCATCCACTGATTATGTTTAATCTTATTTTTATAAATACCGATTCTAAACACTTTAAAGACTTTCAAACATCAATCCTTGTCTCCTTGTCCTCTGTATCAATTGTTATTCTTGTGCATCAATTTTTAAGCGGTAAAAATCCTCTTAAAATGTTACTTTTTAAGTTCAGAGAACTCTCTTATTTTGAAGTCATACCCGGCGTAGGCATAAAAGCTTTGATGCATATTCCATGGATTTTCCAATTGATCAATTTTTTAATCATTCTGATGTTAATCACAATGCCGCTGTCTCTAAAATCAAAGTTCCAGTCCAATTTGTTTCTTGTTACGAGTGTTATTTACTTTGTCTTTCAAAGCCGTTTTTTTGGTTTTAACTTGCTAGCCTGGTTACTCTTTATTTTACCTTTATTTTTGCTAGCGGCTCATCCTCCCAAAACTAAGGAGTTTTAAGTATTGAGCTTATTGACTGAATCTTTATCTTTTTTATGTCTTTTTTTATCTTTTTTTATCTTTTTATCTTTTTTTATCTTTTTTTCTCCCTCTGTCTTATCAACAAAGAAGACGAGGATAAGCTTTGGAACGAGAAGCTTTCTCTTAAAAATCTAAAGATTAAAAGGTTGAGAAACCACCCAAAACCTCTGCGAAGGCTGGCTCTACTTTAATAAGACTCTCACCTCTAAGATCATCCATTTTTTTTGTAAATAGAATGAAATCATTTGTCATTTCAGGATCAGCCTCTTGGTTCAAGACAAGGAGGTGTTTGAGGAGGTCTTCATGGTCGTTAGAATTTAATCCAGCAGTCTTAAGATCTTGGATTGATTTCTCAAAAGCAAATTCTCTTAACTTCAAAGGGAGCGCTTGTGGCCCTAGATATTGGGGTTCAAAAACAGGAAGAAATGTGTCTCTCTTTTGAGAGAGTGATTCGCTCTGATAACACTTATTCTTGATCAGCCATGCGATGAGTTTGCCGATACCAAATACACCATAGGCTGGGATTGCTGAGTGTTGTAAGAGCTTAAAATTTGTGGAGTGAAGGATCTTTTTGAGATTATCTTCAATCAAAGAGATCGAAAACTTTTCTCCCCCTCGAATGTATTGGTACATTTGTCCCACGGCTTCTATTGATAAGCAAAAATATGTCTCGTCAAATTGTTCGAGCAATGCGTTTACTTCAGGATGAATGACAGTCCCATTGGTATGAATAAGGACCCTAAATTGGCACAAACCCTTTGCTATAAAATAATTCAACAGATCAGGAAACAGCTTCTGTAAGAAGGGCTCTCCTCCTCCGACTTTAAGTTGAATAAGGCCCTCTAAATCCATCTCATCGAGCCAAGCATAGAGCTGATCTTTGCTAGCAAATGGTCTTTGAATTCCTTTTACGGGCGGGGGCAAAAGTTTTGAAAATCGCGAATCTTTTCTCAACTCGACTTCATCTCGCTCCCACAAATGACTTGATACGGAGTTACACATTCGGCACTTCAAATTACAGAAATTAGAAAGGTTGATATTTAACCTGAGCACTTTCTGTTTTACATTTTGAGGACTTTGAAAACCGAGTCTGGCAGAAGATTGCCCAAGATCTTCTTTTTCCCAGCACACTCGGCAATGTGGGTGTCTTATGCCCGAACTGAGAGCTTGGTGCAGCTCCTGGAAGTCTTGACTTGAATAACTCTTAGGGGTCTTTAGCTCACAGCATGGTAAGACCATTCCATCAGGAGTTAGATCTCGATCTGTGGCGGGCCTAGAGCAAAAAGTGGGGTGGCGATTTAAGGCTGAATCTCTCATCAATCCTAAGATTGCTCGAATATAAGCCGAGGTACAATATCTCTTACGCAGATGACACTAACCTACAAAGACTCAAAAAGTCGGCTCCTGCGCCAAAAAAGGTCTATAGCTTTCCTTGCCCAAGGCCTTTCATTTTTTAACCGACTCAATATTATGTTATATTTACAGAAATTGATTTTTAACACCGGTTCCCCCAAATCTTATATAAAAATCAATGTGGACCCTTTAGTTCAACCTCCATTGGCTCCTTTCCCTCCAAACCTACAATTCGATTATTATCCCTTTGTTCTATTTCAATCCATAAAATGAGCTTTATGGAGTAGAACCTTAAAATAACAATTGTTGGTAAACATTTTTGAATTATTTCAATCTGATTTTTGAATTATTTTCAATCTGATTTTTGTTTTCATGGCATACAAAGTATATTGCCTAGAAGGAGAATCGATGGCTGTTACTTTCCTAAATAAAGATTTAAAGTTCGGCTTAAGAAAAAATAATCCTTTTCTCATACAATTCGATATTAATAATAATTGTAATTTAGCCTGCTCCCATTGTTACCATCAAAACCATTCAAATGATTCAATGATAAATCTTCCCCCAATTGCGCCTTTCTCTGCCAACCCCAAATCGATCAATATCCTTTGAGAACTATGAATGTAACCATCTTCACTTTTATTATATTTATTTTAATGGCTTGTCATCGTAACGAAGTTTTAAGAGCAGGATATCCAGCCAAGTGGGGAAAACTTCATCCAGCCCTACAAAATAACTTCTATGCAAGTGTAACGCTGAATTACCAATTTGAATCACTTGTCACAATGGGTATGTCAGGTGTTATAGAACCACTTGGTGCCAATTCTTGGGAGATTTCAGATGATTTTCAAACTTATCGCTTCAATATTGATACGAACCGAAAATTTTCTGATGGAAGCCAATTAACAGCTCATGATTACAAGCAGGCTTGGGAGAAGGGTTTGCAGAAAGCGCCTGATTCTTTTAATAACAGTCTCCGCGATGTACTCTATAAAGTTGAAGGCTTTGAAAATTTTAAAGAATTAAAATCAATTTCAGGTCTCAAAGTCATAAACGATGGAGTTTTAGAAATTAAGTTCAAAAGTCCATTTCGACAGGCCCTCGATGAGCTTAAAGGGGCACGCTTTGCTGCTTATAAAACCCTCCCTGGAGATAAAATCATAGGAACTGGTCTTTACGTTATAAAAAATATTTCAGAACAATCTCTTTTACTGATCCAAAACCCCTATAGACTCAGTTCAAAAAAGCCAGCCAAGATCAACATTAAAGTCATCTCATCCACTGAAGCTGTTGAAGAGATTAAAAATAATAAATTGGATGTTTACTTTAGCGCTAAAGCTCATCCAAAATTTAATAATCTTGAAGCTCCTCTTGCGTTGTTACAGGGACAAGAATCGAGCCATGCAGCGGCTCACCTCAATGGTAAAAAAGGGAGAATATTTTCTTCGAAGCCTAACAGAAAAGCTTTTCAATATCTCATTCACAAAATATTTAGAGAAAATTCTAAAAATACTTACAGCAGCATTCCTGGATTTAAGTACGACCCACAGGTTTACCTTCCCCTTCAACAAGGACGTATCACTGATATAAAAACAAATGAGATTATCGATTCCGGAAAACAATCTTTACAAGCCCTCATAGAAGAAACTCGAAATAATCCTTTATTGATCTACTATGATGATGATTCAGAATGGATTATCGAAAAACTAAAAAGTTACGGCATTAAACTTCACAAGGACACAAAAAACACAACTGTTCTTGGCGCAAAAATTCTTGATGAAATTTATAAAACTCATCAATCCGATGTTCTTTTCTTAAGCTTTAGTGTCAGCAACGGCGACCCAGACGGAGTCTACCACTTACTCGGAAAAAACGGCGCCATTCATACACCCTATGTTTATAGAGAATCTGTTGCAGAATCTCTTGAGAAGGGACGATCTATTTTTAAAAGAGATCAAATTGACCCCTTTTATCAAAATGTCACCCAAAGTATTTTAGAAGAAGTCCCTTTTGTCCACTTGGGATTTAAAACTTCAATCGCACTTTACTCTGATAACAGAGTTCGAGTCGCACAGGAAATACTGAACCGAAACGACAGCCACCTCCACGCTTTTGAGCTCAAATAAATATGAAAATGCAGAGTTTAAATTACTGGCATAAAAGATATATAAGGTTGCCCATTATACTTTTAACAGGTCTGGTCGTTTTCGTTATTGTGGTTTTTTCATATTCTAATTTTCAAAAGAACGAGAGTGAAAGTTTATCCAAACTTACAAAATATCAAAAAATGATAGCACTCGGCCTCGAGCAACGTAACAGGATACTCATTGAGTCTGTTGTCAATCTGGCTTACCTCGATTTAGCTGCCGACAGGGTCATATTATGTAATTCAAATGAGGTTATATTATCTGTCCCTGGGGGGATACAAAATTGTAATATCAATCAAAGCTTAATGCACAAAAATTTCAACATGCCTATTCCAGGCTATTCTCATTACAGAATTCAAATATCAATTCCCCTGTGGAGATGGTCAAAGTCATTTATGCTGGTCTTTCTAGTCGGAATCATATCTCTTATTGGAGCTACTCTTATATCAAGTTATACCCAAAAGCATCTGATCAATGATCTCATTCATCCACTATCAAAGATAATCTCAAATAACTTTGACGCTCCCATAAATATTTTGGAATTGAATGATATTAAGGACTCACTCTCTCAATTTATTTCCGTAATTAAAAAGAATACCGAGTTAGAGTCTATTGCCAAAATATCAAAACAAGTGGCTCACGACATTGCTTCTCCTGTCGGAACAATTGGAGTTGCAATCGATCATATTAAAAGTAACGAAGAAAAGTCCCTATCACTCATTAAACAATCTCTTGAGAGAGTTAGAAACATTTTACTCGACTTAGAATCTGGAAATCTTTTAAAAGAAAATAAAGTTCAATCTTTTCCACTTTTAAAACAACTCACGTCCCTCATTCATCAAAAAGAAACTGAACACCAAAATTTAGGACTAAAAATTGAATTAAAAAACAACCTCAACATAGAACCTGAGATTACCCTGCCTCAAGAAATGTTTATGAGAATAATTTCAAATCTAATCAATAACTCTGTTGAAGCCCAGTCCCCTGGACGAAATCCTGAAATTTCAATAAATCTATCACTGACCAATACCGATCTGCATTTTTCTCTATCCGACAACGGTAGAGGTATACCCAAT
>JBGSSY010000125.1:0-5737 GCA_041736775.1 Bdellovibrionales bacterium
AACATTTCCTTGATGTTCAAACAACTCTTGGAATTAAGTTTGCGAGCACAAAGGCGGCCACAAATGGAGAAGTTACTTTTGTAAGATGGCCTGTTGAAGCTCTTGCTTTTTATCGAAATTCAGAACACAAGTTCAGAGCCGGTGCGGGTTTGTCCTATCACTTCTCAAATAAAATAAGTGGATCCGAAGATGCTTCGGCCGTAGCCGCTGATGTCGATAATGCTTTAGGGTTTGTCGTCCAAGCCGATTATTTGTTAGGTTGGCAGTCCCACATGGCTTTGGGGTTGAGATATGAGTCTATTTCATATGATATAAGTGGTTATAACTTTTCAGCAAGCGGCAACAATTTTGGAATTCAGTTTACCTATCTGTGGAAGGCTGAGTAATTCAACGATCAAGCCTCATTGGGACTCGGGTTTACGTCTTCGATTCGTCGCCGATCTTTTGAATAAGGAGCTAAGCCCTCAAACTCACCGTAAAGCTCAATGGCTTTATAAATGCGCTCAATATTTTTAGGACTTTCAAACTGAATCATAACCTTACCTAATCGCCACCTGAGCTCAGCGCCCATAATGTTCATGAGAATCGCATCTCTCGGCTCAAGTTTATTCCACGCGCCTTGGATGCCGTGCTGTTCGTAGATACGTATCAATGAATCGGTTTTTATTTCCTCATACTGATAAGGGTCGTCGACGACAAGTTTATTAAAGACAAGAGTACAAGCACGACCCAGCCAGTTGGCTTCAGCCGTTTGTGTAGTTAATAAGAGTATAATAATAATTTGGCTCAATATGTTCATAATATTCCCGTTTTGTATTTATAATTTTGAAATCATCTGGATGATTCTATTAACGGTTTTTCTGAAGTGCTGTTATTAACAAAACTACTAACTTGCTGAGCTCAGAGTTAGCAAGCCTCAAGTGAAATGATGACTTTATTACCCGGCTGATGCGCTTTTTTTCAGCCTTTACTCACTGAGTGTAATTATTTGCTAGATAGAATGCCGTCTGGTTTTTTAACTACATACAGCCACTCGCACTGGGCCGGTGGTTATGGGGTTGGGGTTGAGCGTGACTTCCTCGGCTTAGATTGGCTTTGCAAGGATCTTCTTCATCTTCAAAGCAGCCCACCTCACCTTGATGGACGCCTCGTTTGTTAAATATTTCAAATCCACAGTGGACATTATCCCATTCCAGACAGCACTGAAGCTTTGAACCTTTAAAAACTTTATAGGCCCGTCCGGTCTTTTCGATTCGATATTTTTTTATTCCAAAAAATTCTTTGAGTTGATCGCAAAAGTTTTCGGGACGGTTGTTGTTCTCTTGACGTTTGCACTGTTGTTCTTTCAATGAAATGTGGACTAAGAATTTCTCGATATCAGATTCGGAGTAACCTCTCTCTTTTAATCTTCTAGCCTTCTCTTCTTCATTTTGTGTTCGATAATAAACAGCCTTTAATCCATCGAGAGTTTGACCGGCACTGGCTTTGTCGTTGTCCCAATTGAATTTTATTTCACGATATTGCTTGGAGAGGTTTTCATAAATTTGGATCGATACGAGCCCCAAAGTGACGGCCAAAGTGAGGACTTCAGCGGTTAAAGCCATGGCCGGAGGAATGGCTAAAACCAAAAACTGATCGTTGCCATCCTCTGATGGACCGGCTTCAGCCACTTTAAATTGGGCTTCTAATTCTGCTTTTTTCCGTTCTATTTCTTCTATTGTGGGAGATGTTGAGACGGGAGCCAAAGGTTCAAATTGCCCAAAGGCCAATGTTGTTTGAAACAAAAAGAGTGCGACAAGAATCTGGTTTTTCATAATTAACGCACAATGGCACAGTCCTTGTAAAATCACAAGCAAAACAAAGGGAAATCCAGGGAATGCGGTCACTTACCAGGTTTATTTTATTACTTTTATTCCTGATCGTTCACTTATTGGACAATAAGCAAGCTCAGGCGAACTATGCTTTTGGAGATTCTCTCTTCGAGGATCCTAAACCAAACTTCACTGTACCCAATCAGATACCTCAAGAAGAGCTTGATGAATTCTCACAGCTTATGCACCAATGTGTAGAGACACTTTGTGAAAAGACAGAGCCAGAAAAAACCTTCAAGCAATTGTATTCGGATATTACCTACCAAGCTTCTCAAAGTGATTTTTATGAAAATGAAATCAAGCCACTCATAGAAAAAGCCAGACAAACTGAACTGCAAGATTTGAGGGGAATGGAGACTTTTCTTGATCAGCTGGCTAACCAAAAAAAACCCCTACGTTTGGATATGGAAACCCGTAAAGCTATTGCCGTTCTTAAATTATCCGCCCTTATGAGCGAACATATCCCGACCATTGACGGCGTAGTTGATTTAGGACCGCTAAGAAGTCGAGCGGACTTTGGTTCAATCATTGGTAGGGAACTTGATATCGAGAATTTTAATCGATTAGTTGAAGATGGCACCCTAGAAAAAATCAGTTTAGATATGGCGCAAAGTTATCTTCTCAATCGTAATTTTTCCAGTACGTTTCCTTTTATTGGTAACTCCGACAATCCCATCGCAAATTTAATCAGTAATTATGGAAAAGGAGCAAGGGGATATCTCTTGTCCCATTATGATGAAATAATACAAGTCAGTCAGATTCCAGGATCCTATGTGCCGCAACCGATGATTGGAATTTTTGATACAAGGACTATTAAAAGACGCAAAGATTTCTTCGATAAAAATTTTGACAGTATCGTGCGCTTTGCAAGTCTGACGCCTTTTACCTTTGGGCTTTATGAAACTGATTTCGGAATCAGTATATTTGATAATTTTATGATTTCAGTAAAAGATTCTCTCGAAGACTACGCTGAAAAAATGATTCCCGAGACGATCTCATTGCGTCAAGTTCGCCAGCTAGAAAAGCGAGTTCGCTCCGCCCAAGAATCTTTGATCGAGCAACTCGAGGAAGAAAATTTCCATGGAGTTTTAACAAAAAGTTGTGAGTGGAAGCTCAACTATTTAAGAGAGGGTCTTCCAACCGAAGAGCAGTTGAAAAAGGCAGATCAACAGGTCTCGCGTGCCATGGTTGAGTTTCAGTCATGGGTTTACCAGAACTTCTCAGACGAAACAGCAACATCTGTGGTTAACTTTATTAAGTCTTGGGAGTTCTTCTACCCGCCCACCCAAGAAGAGTTTGCCTCGGTGATCAAAGAATATATTGAAATACGCGATCCACGAATTCTTTATAATTACACTGAAGATCGCTTCGATTTTTTAGCAGCAGGTTACAGCTCAGGAATATATTCCGAAATGGAAAAATCCTCAGCTCTCGAAAAAATTGAAATACTTTGTGAGACTTTAAATATTCGACCGGTGAGTGACCGCGCCAGTACCGTAACGGGCCAAGTTTACTTAAGTTGGATGGCCTTAAAAGATCGTGATCTCACTCGTTCCGTTGTTTGGCACGAGCTAGGGCATGTTTTATCAGGTTTAATCCGTGGTGATAACCAGTGGAACGTTGGTAAAAAAATACTGGGTGAAGAATTTAAATTCTCAATGTCAGTTGATAGTTTTTTACATTATGTTGAAAAAAGACAATGTTTAGGGAGTAATCAAGAGCAAGGCCGTGAGCCGAGGATTTTAGATCATCAATTTTTAGAGTGGGCAAAGGCGGGTGAGCTAGCAGGATATTTTGACCCCGAGCTTGTTATCCAGACGGTAGACCCCAATATTTATGCCAACATACCCATCGGTAGCATCGGAATAATGAAATGGCAAGAAGCCGTGCTCGGAAGCACCACTCCTCTTGACCGAGTTGGATTAACTCTGTTTGATGGATCATTAACAGAAGAAGATTGGGCGGATTGGGTGGCATCTTCCGTTGGAAAGAATGAAGGCAACCATTTTTGTTTTATGCTGAAAGATCGCGACAATTATTATTGGGATACAGAAAAAAAGAAACAGGCCGGTGATGGAGCCGATGTGAATGTCCAAGGAAATAATAATGAAACCGTCGCCCATTCCACTTTGATGTATCGACTTCTCAACACTCATATCAATCGTGCGGGTATACTTCCAAAAACCTGCCGTCAATTTATGAGCCTTGCCCCCAAGTATAAAAATTTAAAGGCTTGTGACTAATTAAAAAGTCTCATTGCCGCGCAAAAGGGATTGAGTGTCTTAAGATGAATTAAGACACCAGCTGTTGTTTGTAGAGTTGAATTTTAGTTGGATTGGTTTCACGGCTGAGGCAGTGAGAAAAGGCCGACTGAGCTTTTTCTTGCAAACCTAAGCGATTATAAACAAAACCTAAACACGACCAAGCCTTAAGAAGCTCAGGATGTTGGTGGCAAAGTTCTTCCAGTAAAAACAGAGATTGTTCAGGATCAATGTTTCTCCAGAAGAGATGATAAGACAAATGATATTGAGCCATCATAGAAACTTGCTCATCAGAAAGAAGTTCGCGTAAAGCACCTTCTCCCGTTTTGTAATCGCCCTCTTTAAGAGCGAGAAGAGCCGAATTGAGCTTGATCCAACTGTTGAGGGCCTGGTCAGAGTCATTGCAGAGCTGCGCTTGTTTAAACCAAGCCATGACTTCTTCCATTGAATCGCTCAAAGAAAAAGCAAGCTGAGCTCTAAGGAGATAAAACTCGCTTTGATCGGCGAGCTCATGACCTTCTCGAATAATCAGCTGAATCAGATCTTCGCAGCTGGTGTATTCACCGGCTAAAAAAAGATTTTTAAGCTGGCTTAAAAGAGATTTAGGATTTGAATGTCTTTTTAAAAAAGATCGAGCCGTATCGTTTATAAACCCCGTCGATTCCGGCTCGATGTACGACCTATGGTCGGTTTGCTTGATCCCCATCTGTTTCCCCCCAATGGTTCTCCCCAAAATTTCAGTGCCAATTTGGAACTGGCGCTGTCTTGTTTTATTTTTTTTCTAGTCTATAAGTAAAGCTATTATTTTTTATAACTATTATAGCATTTCTTTTTAGAAGATTTTTCTTCGACCATGACCTGAGTCAAGTGGAGTGAGCTTAAAATTATACAATTGTTCTAATGACTTAAGTGACCATGTAAATTTTACTAAAAATAAAGGTCAGAAACTGAAAGGTGAATGGAAAAATGTCTGAAAATATTTTACAACCATTTGGTCTCGCGTTTGGAAAAAACAACGTTGGTTCCACAGCGATCGGATTGAGGGGAAGTCAATTTGCTTATTTTATCATCAGCCCTAGGCGTTGTTGTACTGACATTAATAGCCGTTTGTTTTTTTTGGCTTAAACATTATCAAGAATTGGTTCAGCTGCGTGAGCGAATTTCACAAAAAGAAAAAGAGGCGAGTGAGAGTGCGCAAAAATTTGATCTCCTTAAATCAGAATTAAAACTCACATTTGAATCAGTGGCCCAACAAGCTCTGAAAGGTTCCAATCAAGAGTTTTTAAAAATGGCCGAGCTCACTCTCAGTAAACACGAACAGCAGGCCGTTCATCATTTTGATAAGAAGAAAAGTGAAATTGGTTTGTTGGTTGGACCACTTAAAGAATCACTGACCCAATTTTATAATCAAGTCAGTTCAATGGAAATCGAAAGACAAAGATCTTACGCTATTGTTGAAACTGAAATTAAAAAAGTGATTGAGAATAGTGCTGAGCTTTCAAAAGAAACCAGAGCCTTAAAAAATGCTCTGAAAAAACCCCATATCCGCGGACGATGGGGAGAAGTGCAGTTAAAAAACTGTGTGGAGCTGGCGGGAATGTCCGA
>JBGSSY010000136.1:0-2656 GCA_041736775.1 Bdellovibrionales bacterium
AACTCTCTTTGGCCATCTGCATTTTGGACCCCTGCAAATTCTCTTTTAAGTTCAACATCTAGTATGACGTCCCCTTTAAAAGTAATCTGTGGTTTTACTTTTAAAGAAAGTGTGAGGTCTAAAAAGACAAAGGTCACAATTGGAGGTGCACCTGGGTTGATAATTTGCTGCTCAATGGGAACCTGAGTGACCTGCTCAATAAGAGCTTCCACCTTATTCATTGTTGTGATTTTAGGCTGTGAGAGAACTTTAATTTTATCCTGACGTTCGAAAAGACCCAAAGAAGCCGTGAGATCTCCAAAAATATCGAAAGTTCCCACCGAGAGGTCTAAACTAAAACCATCACCCGGGGCACTGGCTTGACCGAGCCTGGAACTGATATTGCCGTTTCGACCGCCGCCGATCGAGAAATCACTACCTCTCGTTGCCCAATTGATTCCCGCTTCTCTTAAAAATTCTTCTCGAGCTTCGACCAATTTGGATTCAATCTCGACCTGCATCGGAGGGGTATCAAGGGATTGAACCAGGGCTTCAATTCGCTCAATGTATTCATCATAATCTGTGATCACTAAAGAGCTGGTTCGATCATCGTTAGCGATTTTTCCTTTTTCACTGAGAAACTCTTTGAGTTTAATCGCCAACTGACTCACATCCGCATAACTAACGGGAATATATTTTACTTTTATACCACCCGAAAGAAGTTGAGCTTCTTTTTCGTTTTTAATCTGACTGCTGACGGCCTGCGCTTCTTTACTCAGAGTTTCTTGCTTGGCAATACGTAAAACATTTCCTTGTTTAACGTAACCAAGCCCCTGAGAACGAAGGGTTACGAGGAGGGCTTGATCCCAAGGAACATTGCGGAGACGAATGCTGGTTTTGCCCTCAACTTCTTTATCCATAATGAGGTTGACACCACTTTTGTCAGCGATCACTTCAATGATCGATCTGACATCGGTATCTGAAAACTCTAAATTGACCTTTTCTCCACTGAATGAATTATTCAGTGCCACTCCTGATTTATCCATTTTACCAAAGGCCCTATCAATTTGTTCTTCTTGATTGAGAGGTTTTTGCAGGGTATCGAAGGTTGTTGCGGAGGGAACATTCACAGATACGGAAGGATTGTTCGACATATATTGATCAAGTGGTGGTTCTGCAGAAGCGGTTGTCATAGTCGATTCAGTATTGGTCATAACCAAAATACTTGAACCTTCCTCTTGAACGATGGGTTTAATAGGTCTTTTGAGTTGTATGACAAAACGGGCTGATCCATCACTGGAGCTGTAGGCATTGATCGCTGCAATATCCTGTTTAAAGTCCTTGGTGATGTAAGGTCTTTTGAACCTTTCCGGCAAGAACACATCATTCACTTGAATAATGATTTGGTTTAAATCGGGTTCTTCAATGGTTTCAAAGATAGCTGGTTCTCTGGTTTCAATAACAACTGTGCCGCCATTTTTAAAAGATTTATAAAGAAGATTGGTGACTTGGTTTTGTGAGGTTGTAGAGGCAAATTGATTATCCAGAGGAATATCAGTGATCGGTTCATTGTCACTGGGTTCGTCGATTACTGGGCCGAGAGCCACTTCCTCACTGGAGTCCAGTTCAAGAAATTCATTGAGTTCATCTCCGGCTAGGCTAGGATCTACCTGATTAGAGTCCGTTTGACTGACCTCATTTGCTTCAAATTCATTGCCGATTTCGGCTGAGCTAAACTCATCGTCAAAAGAGGTCTCATCAAGGGGCTCATCAGTTTGTGCCACAAAATCATCGGGCTCTGCGCTGTCATCAATAAACTCATCCGAATCAGTCCCTGCGACAGGTTCTTCCTCACCCAGATCACCACTCTCAGAGAGCAGTTCGTCTTCGGCGTCGAGAACTGAGGCAGAATCCTCCTCTTCACCATCCAAACTACTCTCTAAAGTATCAAGTTCATCAACAGTCTGAGTCTCGTCGGATTGAAACATTGTACATCCACTGATCAGAGTCAATGATAGTAGTATTGATAAAATAGTACATAACATCCTTGTCATGAAATTCTCCTCAATTTTGATTCTCTAAAAAAATAACTTTTGTTGTCGAGTATCTTTTATCGTCTTCTTCGATGGTCTGGATCACAACAACTTCTTTTTCTCTAATACTGGCAACATAGCCAAAGTTTTCTCCAATATAATCTTTAATTCCTAATCGAAATTCTTTTCCATTTTTATCTGCAAAGACAGCAATAGGGTTGGATGTATTCCATAAAAGACCCTTTAGTTTATAATCACTCAGACGAGATTTTTGGAGTTCGAGAAAAGGTCCGTAGACTTGGCCCTGTCTCAGGGGAGCAGCAGCTCCTTGGCTTTCAAAGGGATCTCTAAAACGTTCACGATCATAGAAAAAGGGAGCAAGATAGTCTTGGATGAGTGAAATTCCTTTTTTACTATCTGTAGTCTGAAGAGCTTCAAGATTCGCAGACGTAGTCGGAGGTGGAGTCGTCGGTTCTTGCGCACTCAGTGTTTTTAAAAAAAGAAAAAGCAGAATTAAAAACTTAACCACCCGTACCACCTTCTGTTGGAGCCGGCGGCACACTGTTTTCAGGAGGAGTTGTGCTTGATGGATCTTGATAACCATAAACCACTAAGACAGTTTCAAGTTTAATGATTGGGAAATC
>JBGSSY010000153.1:0-4176 GCA_041736775.1 Bdellovibrionales bacterium
GGTTGAAAAAATGATTCAAAGTGTGGACCGAATGACTCGCATTATACGCGGTCTTAAAAGTTATTCTCGTGATGGAAGAAAAGATGACAAGCAGATCTTTAACCTGAATCAGCTCCTCGGTGATATCATCGAAATGTCCCATGAAAAATGTCAAAAGAATGGAATTAAAATGATTCAAAAGGGACTCAGCCCCGAAATCTTGATTGAAGGTCGAGAGACAGAAATTGGTCAAGTGATCGTGAATCTCTTTAATAATGCTTTTGATGCGGTTAAAGGAAGTCATGAGCCTTGGATTGCGATTGAACTTGAAGAGGATCAAGATCACTGGCTCTTGCAATTTAAAGACTCTGGTCCCGGTGTCCCTGCGGATATTCTTGGAAAAATTTTCGATCCTTTTTTTACCACCAAAGAAGTGGGGAAAGGCACGGGTCTTGGACTGAGTCTCTGTCTTTCATTTGTGAAGGATCACGGCGGGACTCTTGAGTATGACAACACTCAAGAGTCGACTTGTTTTAAAATGACTCTCCCTAAAGTTAAAAAATCAGTTTTACTTTAAACCTGAAATTTTACGCAACTCTTCGATTCTCTCATACTCTTTGACCGGTATCATTGTTCCATGGCTTCCAGAGTAACCCAAGGTGATATTGTTTTTAAAACGTTTGAAGCAAACTTGGGCCAATGGAGTCTGAGGAGAGTAACGAATGCAATTTTCATAGTAGACTTCAGGGAGGTCCCAAAAACCTTCAATCACTAGTTCGTCATAGATATGACCCAACAAATAATAAGCTTTTGCTTGTTTGGATTTATTTTTCTCTTCAATCAAATATTGATGGAGAAGTGAACTTGCGATGAGATTATTGATCAGATTTTTTTCACTGTATCTTTTTTTATTTCTTTTAAGCACATTCTCAGCAGAGCTATAGGTTGGCTTTAGAAGGTGTTGATTTTTATCCCAGTATTTTAAATCCTCTGCCCAGTGACGGAGATTGTAATGAACTTCAGTGGGTGTTTTAGCCACAAGAATTTTTGACTGGATAAAATTGAGAGCGGATTTAAATGTTTTTTGTCCTCTCAAAGAAATCATCAAGTAGTAGTGAAGTGCATTTTCATACGCAACATCAAATTGTTGAGTGGTTTCGCTTTCATTGAGAAAATTCACCAAATGGAGTTTAGCCTCTTCGTATTGCCTCATGGAAACAAGCAAATGGGCTTTATCAATAGCACTGGTGTTCAGTGCGTCGACATTAAAATTTTTCCAGTAAATTGTTTGGGGCCCCATGTCCTGGCGAGTGTGACACTTAAAACAAGTGTTGGCCGTGGCCTTTAAAAGAATATTTGAGTTTTTAGTGTCGCCTCGAGCAAAAGATTCTGACGCGCGGTCAGTGAGTTCATGAAGACTGTCAAGACTTTGTAAAACGTAGGGATCATCACCTAAAAATTGGGTGGCTGATTTTCTATCAATTTGATGGATTGATTTTTTATACTCAGCAATGAGTTGACTGATTTCGCCTCGATTTTTTTTATCAGAAAATTTTTCTTGGTTATAAAGAAAAGGGAGAAGGTTTTTAAAACTGAGAGCTGTTTTTTGCATTTTTCCAGCCCATGAGGGATTTGTGTCATCACCTGGGGTGTTTGTGCCAGTGCAAGCGCAGAGATTCATAATAATTAATGTGAGTAATAGTTTTTTCATTTTATCCTCCAGAGAATTCATTTCTCGTCCCTTTTTGACCATCAACCTTTTGATAAAAAGCCTTGTTTAAAAGTTTAAAATCGATGCTCTATTTGTAATTCATAATACTGAATGAGTTTTTTTGAGATGTCACGAAGCGGAAGTGTAAAAAAATCTCAGGGTCTGGAGTTTATTAAAAGAGAGAGAATGGCACAACGATTGTGACAAATTGACCCAATCTTGAGTCCTTCCGTCGATTAAAGCTGGAATAGGTCTTGCAACCTTAAGATCTTGTAAGGAGTTTTTCATGCCCCAGACCAGAAGTGTATATCAGTTTATGAAGCCTCTGACTCAGAGTCTAGACCTTTCTGATCCCGTGTGGAAAGCATGGAGAGTCATGAAAGAAACTGGGCTTAAAAGACTTCCTGTACATAAAAATGGTAAAATCATAGGTATTGTTTCAGACCGAGATATTGTTCAAATTTCAGGCTATAACGGTGGGCAGAGTATGGCCGTAAAAGAGGCGATGAGTCTCGATCCACTCATCCTTCATCGAACAGAGGGTCTTGATCTAGCGATTGAAAAAATGCTTAAAAAAGATCAACATCATGCTATCGTTGTCGATGATCGAGGTGAAGTTTGTGGGGTCTATTCTTGGGATCTTGCTTTCGAATTTTTTATTCAATGGATCCAATCTCCTCGTTTTGATAAAACAGCTAACGATTAATTTTTATTTGGGAGAAAGCCATGATCGACATCAGCAGTCTGGATTTTGAAATTACCGATGCCATTCGAAGTGAAATTGAGGGCTTACAGAAAACCCTTTCTAAACATATTCCCCCTAATGAGAGAATAAAAGTCACTCTTTCAAAGTCGGCACCGGATGTTTTTCATGTTCGAATGCAAGCTCACTATCTGGGTGAAGATATTGTTTGCGATGAAGACTCTCATAACTTTCATAAAGCTCTTGAATTTTGTAAGAATCATTTTATTAAATTAGCCGATAAACGCCGCGATAAGATTAAGAAGAATTAATCTTCAGAGAAAGGGGCTTCTATGAGTCAACCGATAAAAATTATTTGGCCAATTGATCCTACCCAATCCCATGAAAAAGCGGATGAAAATATTCATCAGTTTTTAACCCTTTTAAGTCAACAGACTGAATTTGAGCTCCAGCCCGTTTCAGTTGTCAGTGCTGATTTTTTTGTGACCAGTGAGTATTTTGAGCCAGTCGATGTCAAAGCTCTTATCTCTTATGTTGAAAAAGAGTGTGAGGTCTATCTTAAGACTTTTAAAAGCTTTAATCCCAAGCCCGTTAAAATTTTAGAGAATCACTTTAGTTCACATGGTGCTCAAGTCATGATCCTTTCTGACTACGTTAAGCAAACAGGGGCTGATTTTGCTCTGATTAGTTCCCATGGGCGTAAAGGCTGGACACGACTTCTCGTTGGTAGTTTTGCAGAGAGCTTTCTCCTTCAGTCAACAGTTCCGGTTTTTGTCATTGGTCCTGATTACCGACAGCCCCAAGGTTTAAGCAATGCCCTGATGCCAGTCGAATTAGGTGTTACTTCTCAAGATTTTATTGAGAAGTTTTTAGATCATCATTCACTCAGTTTTCTTAAATCCATAACTCTATTCCATAAAATTTCCATGTTGGATCTTGAGGATATTGCTTGGGCGCCCACACTCTATGGAATTGGGGGTTATCAAAGTGATGATATTTTAAAGAAGGCCCACTCTAATACCGAGAAATTTTTATCATCATTTATGGACCATCCCCTTTCTCAGAAGCGTTTGAAATATGAGATTTCTAAAAGTTTGGATTCTATCCATGAAGTTTTAATCGCTGAAAGTAAAAAATCAGATGTTCACATGATTATTTTGAGATCACAAGCTGGGCCTGTGGCTGCACGATTTTTAGGAAGTGTTGCCCGAGAAGTTATCCGTTCGTCCCAGGTTCCCACTTTAGTTTATCCTCACCATTATAAGATCTAAGCTTTTTAGAGGCTTCACAGTCTCCCAAAAGCTCATCTGTTTTAGAAGAGAGAGGAGTATTATCTCTCAACCTTTCTGTTGAGGGAATTGTGATTTATATGCCCTCTTCATTTTCTAAGTCACCACGAAGGATTTCCACTAAAGCGTTGAGTGCATCAGTAGCCGTAAAAATTCCGGTGTAATTATTGTCAGGGTCAAAAACAATGACGCTTCCAATTTTTTCTTCGGACATTTTAAGAGCGACTTCATAAAGGCGAGAATCAGGAGGCGCGGTATAAATGTCTTTAGACATAATATCTTGGGCTTCAATTTTGTTAAAGTCGGTGGCTTGGGAAAATGTGACAACATCTCTTTCGCTAAGGACACCTACGATTTGATCATTTTCATTGTTAACCAAAACATGGCGTATTCCCTGTTCTGTCATTGTCTTCCAAATTTCAGGGAGACGATCTGTGATCTTGACAGAAATTGGGCTCGGGGTCGTAAACTCATCGACGGTTAAAACATTGGTT
>JBGSSY010000154.1:0-3855 GCA_041736775.1 Bdellovibrionales bacterium
AATTGACACGAGAACTGAGTCTTGTGTCTCAAATTTTTAAACTTTCAGTGATTAAACCCCTTTTATTTCGACTTCAGTCTGGCACATCTGATGCTCATAGAGTCCTTCATAACAAACATGTATGAGCACTGACGCACATACAAATTTTAGGGGGATTATTATGAATCGATTTTTTTGCTTAACGGCTTCTGTTATTTTCTTACTTTCTTTTAACGTCCAAGCCGAAGAAGTGGTTACAATTGAAAGCACGGTGGCAATCAATTCAGCTTATGTACCCGGTGGATTTGATTCTGAGGCTGATGTTTACGTGATTGTCAGCGGTATTTTTCAAAACACTTGTTACACCTGGAAAGAAGCCAAAGTCGATCAAAAAGCCCAAAAAAATATCTTAGAAATTGAAGTGCGAGCCAATGTTGTCCAAGGCACACCTTGTATGCGAGTTCTCGTTCCCTTTCAAAAAGAAGTCTATATTGGAAAAATGCAGTCTGGTAATTACACCCTTCGATTTGCCAACGGCGACGGTACCTTTTTTACAGAAGCCCTTACAATTGACTAATTGTTAATTCGCAATTTTAAACTTAAAAAATTAACTGAGATATTAAACAAAAAAGGCCAGAAGAACTGGCCTTTTTTTATTTTTAAAACCTTATTCCAAGAAAAGAATTTATAAATTATGGATAGAGTGAAGAAAAATCTTTGATACCTTCAAAATCAGGATGGGGTGAAGTTCCGCTGCGGAGCACTTGGGTCACCTTAAATCCAGCCACCTGCGCTGCCAAAAGTTCTTCTGGAATATCTGAGAGAAAATGAATCTCTGAAGCTTTAAAACCCAACTCTTTAGCAATTTTCTGATAAGCCAAGACTTCCCTTTTATTTCCCACTTGGGTGTCAAAATGAAAACTGAGATAAGGAGTTAAGTCCCCGGCTTCAGAGTATTTGAAAAGAAGTTTTTGAGCCAGCACTGAACCTGAAGAATATATACCCACTTTCAAATTTTGCTCGTTCCACCTTTTTAAAGCCAAAGGAACTTCGGGATAAATATGACCTTTAATTTCACCTTTTTCGTAACCGAGCTGCCAAATAAAACCTTGGATTTTTTTCAGCGCTGGGTGCTTTCGATCTTCTCTCACCCAACGCATCAGGGTTTCTGTCACCAGTTGCTGAGTGAGTTGATCTGAAAGATTGGAAGTCTCAAAATGGCTTTCTTGCTTGAGTGTCGATAGAATTTCAGCAAATAAGGGCTTTAATTCATCTTGTTTACTTTCATCTGTAATCCAACCTGGGATTTTCTCAAGTGAATAGGGAAAAAGTGTCTTATGAACAAAATCAATCGACGTGGTGGTGCCTTCAATATCGAGAACTAAAGCTTTAATCATGACTACACCTCATTGTAAAACTCATCAATCCCAGAACCGGTGTATTGAGCCACCCATCCCTCTTGGTTTGAAAAAATTCGGATGGCTTTAACAAAATAATGGGGAGCAAGATCAAACCAATGTTTAAATCCTTTTGGAACAGACAAAAAATCACCCTTTACACAATTGAGTCGCACAATAGTGCCATCATCAAAGTGAAACCAAAAAAGACCACTGCCATCCACGAAAAAACGAACCTCGTCCTCGGAGTGGGTGTGTTCTTTTAAAAACTTTTGTCGGATTTCTTTAATATTGGGAGTGCCTGGATGAATATTAATCACATCGGCCGACTGAAAGCCACGAGCCTCCATAAAGGGGGTGAGCTCATGGGCATAGGCCTTAAGAACTGTTTCTTGGGAGTCATTTTCAGAGAGGTTTTGACGAGCCTCCCAACGTTCAAAAAAGACTCCCTGAGATTTGAGAAAGGTTTGAATTTCTTTAAAATCAGTCAAAGTGGTTTCAGTTTTTGGTATGGTGAGTGTTGTGGTCATTTCATTCCTCCGCGGGCGACAAAATAGCGAAATAGGTATTCAAAAACTTCAAGATGTCTTTTGGCTTCACTGACACTGTCTCCCCAGACGTAGACTCCGTGTCCTCTCAGAAGTACTCCCCAAGTTTTGAGCTTTTCGAGTAACACCTCAACTCTTTGAGAGAGCTCTTTAATATCCTGGGTGTTTTCAAAACAGGGAATCGAAAGAGTTTCTTCATGGCTTTTTATACCTTTAAAACCTTTTAAAAGTTCCATCCCTTTAAGTTCAATAATATCTTTCCCAGGATAGAGATCAGAAAAGAGCAGAGACTCTAAAAAATGACTGTGTAAAACACAATTGGCTTGGGTGCTTCGATAAACTGCCAAATGCAAATCAGTTTCGTCTGAAGATTTTCTGCCGGAGTCTTTAAACTCACCCCAAAGTTGTGAAGTGATTTGATCGACCAAAAGCAAATGATTTTCATTAAAGAGACTTTTATCAATTCCCGATTCAGAAACCCAAGACACACCGGGAAACTTTTTAGAGCGAAGAGAATAATTACCACTGGTTGCCGGATTATGGCCTTTTAAATTGAGCTCTCGAACCAGCTGAGCCAGTTGCAAGGCTTCTGAAAGATCGACATCGGGTAAATTGGATTTGATTGGAGAGTTTAAGGTTCTCATGTGTTTCTCCCTAAATTTTTAAGGGCAAGGTTTAGAGTCTCCGCTTTTTTGGCAAAGCAAAAACGAACGAGTTGATCACCCTCTTTGGATTTTAGATAAAAAGGACTCAGTGGAATGGTCGCCACTTTCTTCTCAGAAATCAGCTGATAACAGTACTCAAGACTGGTAAGCCCCTGAGGAACTTGAGCAAGCAGAAAATAAGTGCCAGAAGGTTCAATCACTTTAAAATCAAGTTCGACTAAACCCCTCATTAATAGATTTCGTCGTTTTTCATAATCGAAACGAAACTCTTTTAAGTAATGATCCATTTGAGGAAGAGCTTCAGCGAGAGTCACCTGCAAAGGGTGATTGGCACAAAAATTAACAAATTGGTGAACATTGTGAATGGATTTTATCAGTTCAGGAGTGGCACACACCCAACCTAATTTCCAACCGGTGAAACTTAAAGTCTTTCCGATGGAAGAGATGGTGATCACTCGATCCTTAATGCTGGACTCAAGGGCTGTTGGCTGGTGAGCTTCTTTAAAAGTGAGAAACTCATAGACTTCATCGCTCAGAATATAAAAATCAAACTCAATCGCTAACTGACCAAGCCACTGAATCTCTTCTTTTGAAAAAACTCGGCCGGTGGGGTTATGGGGGTTATTAATGATGAGTAATTTTGTTTTATCAGAGAGTTGAGCCTTGAATTCAGCTCGATCAAAACTAAAATCAGGGGCATGCAGGGTAACGGGCTTAAGAACTCCTCGGGCCATTTGCACAGAGGCCGCATAAGAATCATAAAGAGGCTCAAAAACAATCACCTCATCACCGGGATTGATCAGAGCGCGAATGGTTGAATAAATCCCTTCGGTGGCACCGTGGGTGATTAAAATCTCAGTTTCAGGTTTATAATGAAGCTTATAAGTCTTTTGGTAAAGTTCAGAGATCTGTTGTCTCAGAGCCATAACTCCCATCGAAGGAGCATACTGATTTTTGTTTTCACCCAAGACTTTTTTTGCCAATTCCACAACCCACGCGGGTCCATCAAAATCAGGAAATCCTTGGGCTAAATTAATTGCCCCCTCTTTCATCGCTCTTTGCGTGATGGTTGAAAAGATGGATTCTTCTAATTTTAAAACTTCGCTGTTGTGTTTTTTCATAACGACTCCCCCCACTCATAAGCCTTCGGCACACGATGAGAAAAACAATCCATAAATTCCCGAGTTTTTATGAGCTGACTCTGATTCAGTTCTGCAATCAAAACAAAATCCTCATCTTCTTTGTTGTAGACTAAGGCTTGTCCAA
>JBGSSY010000166.1:0-6498 GCA_041736775.1 Bdellovibrionales bacterium
CATTCACAGTCAGAAGCAAGGAATCAGATAGGGTTCCATCATAAAGGACAGAGGTTGGTCTTTCAAAAACAGCAAAAAAACTAAAGTCATTGCCATCAATACCCTCTGAAATTAAACGTTCCGTATTGCCATTTTCTTCTGCGATTTCTAAAACTACAGCTAGGTTACCGTCGGTGTCACTCACGGAAAAAATTTCCAGCTGCATATTGGAGTTGTAACACTCTCGATCAATCTCGGCAAAAGCAGACGATGCCCATAAAACTAAAGTCAATGCTATCCATGTTTTCATAAATCCCCCGTTTAAGCAATGACGGCGAGGTTGCCGGCACTCTGTGAATTGGAGCTATAATTAACTGAACTCTGCTTTGTTTCCAAGGCCAGTAGTGTTGAATTTGGGTGAGATAAAACTATTCCCTCTATCTTAGAGGGCCCCTCTCCCCAAATGGGCTGTCTATTCAAGGGCAGGGGGGCTTTCATTTTTTATACATAAAAGATTTTGTTAGAGGCTAGAAACTGTGGCCAATGATGGCTATTTAGATACCGACTACTGGGTCTTATACCCACCCCAGGTATTCGTCTGGCAATCGGCGGGTACTGATGTTGGGTCTCCATTCATTCGTCCGACCTTCTTATGAAAATCAATCCAATTTTTTCTTGCCTTATCCTGGTAGACTTTTAGGGTGAAAATCACAACAGTCGAGAGCTTTTAAATAATTTTTTGAGTTTAAAGCTTTTTTCAGCCTCTCTTCCATTAGACCTCTACGGATCTAACATAAAATATTAACACACACATTGGACAATCTCTTGAAAAGTATTCATATCGACTATGAAAATGGCAAGATCTCTATTAAGCCTTAAAAGCCTAATGCCTCTCTCTTCTTTGTTCTTGTTAATCAAAAGAATTCCTAAGCCTCGTCAACGACGAAAGCTAATCTCTCTATTTGTGATTTTCTTATTTTGTCACTCTTCTCATGCTGAGAAAAAGTGTAGTCTATTTTTTTCGACAAAACCCGATTTTCTATTCTTTGAAACTCAATTGAATGACACTCTAGCTAGTCTTGAGGCCATGCGGGGCAAAAATGGCTTAGTTGTCGACACAATTGGGTTAAAAAATAAAAAGGGTCAATGGGTCGCTAAAAACATAATGGAATCCACTTCACCCACGAATATTGCCGTAGACCTATTGGTCCTAGCGGAAAGTATAAAAGCCTTTAAAGGGCAGGGTCGAAGACCGGTCATCAATCAGGTTTTGCGGACACTCCAAGAATTAGAATTTCATCATGAATCTGGATTATTTTTTAGTCGTTACGAACCCAATGATGGAGGGCGAATTTCTGATCGGAGTGTTTCATCCATCGACAATCTCCACTTAGCCCTTGCCTTAAAAGTTCTTGAATTAGAGTTCCCAAAATCTTCAATTTCACAGCAAGCTTCTCAGCTCTTTCGTCGCATGGATTTTTCCGTTTTTGTTGACCCCACCACACACCTTATTGGGGGGAATTTAAAATGGCAAGAGAGTGGCTGGGTCCGTGAAGCCTATAATTTTTCACATTTTGGTTCCGAAGGGCGTTTACTTTATAGCTTGGGTTGGGCTTTAAATCTCTTCAAGAAATACGACCAGAGTCCCAATTTTTTTCGTAAAGCTTTTAACCACATTAATTTTGAATTTCATAAAGTAGGTCAAAGAAGGCTTCTAAAACTCTGGGATGGTTCTGCTTTTCAGCTTTATTTTCCTAAAATGTTTATCGAGGAGAGCTTGTATTCAAAACCTCTCGACCATGCCTACCGAGAAATGGCTGAATACATGATTCGCGAAGGTAGAAAAAGAAGATTGAATTTCCCTGCGGCCCATTCTGCGACACGCGCACAGTGGGAAAAATGGGGTGATGGTGAACCAGCCTATAAAGATAAATCCGGCAATATTTCTCTGACTAGTCGTTGGAATCGAGATCTGGATCAGCCCGATCTTCGTTCACGGTGGAACACGAGTTTTAGTCCGTATGCATTTTTTATGGCATCAACCACACGAAGTGATTTTTATCAAACCATTCATGCCAAAAATCAAAGACACCAACATTCAAAAGGAAACCTCTATGTGAATTCATGGGGTTGGATGGACAGTGTTTTTGTAGATGGTCCATTGAGGGGTGAAGTGATTCCTGTTCAGCTTTCTTTGAATCAGGCTATGATTGCACTTTCTTTATTTTCGATGACTCAAGGCCGGAATAAAACACTCAGTGCCCAAAGTTTCTGGAACGAAACTGTAATTCGCGAACGCCTAGAAACTTTTCATCGAGAGCTGAATGAGAAATTAATGGATTCAAGTATTGGTTTTGATTCTGGAGAATAAGGCTAGAGGAGTCTTCTTAAATCTGTACACCCAGAGCTAAGAAAAAACGGAACTCTGCTTTGTGATAATTAATACTGGGTTTACGGAAAACAAAGCTATTCTCTAGATGAATACTAGCCCCCTCCCCCGCCAAAAAGGGCTTCACCATTCAAGGCGGAAGTCCTTTCTGTTTTTTATCCTTAAAATGAGATACCATTACGGCGACAACGAAGCGAAAGCGTGCCTCACTAGAGCTGTCCAATTGGTTTACAAACCAGACAAACCTTGGCGAACATCGAAATCAGAGCAGTAATTATTTCAGAGGTCGCTGGCAAAAAGCACCCAATGATGTGGCCTTATCAGCAAATCCCTTGCGGTTTGTCGGCGACCCCGGTAAGGGTGGATCCAATCACAAGATCTGAGTCTGCTGTGTTTTTCCCGCTCAAATCAGAATGATTTTTACGAGCCACGATTCTTAGGAGAAAAAACTAATGTATTTACTAAAAAAATTATTTTTTGTTTTAATCCCCCTCTCTTTAATCCCAGCTTTGGCTTTGGCAAAAACCTATGATGGTATTGAGTTTCCTTCTTCTGTTGAGCTAGATAAACAAAAGCTTACTCTGCAGGGCGCAGCCCTTGAAGCGGCAACCATTTTTGAAATCGACATCTTTGTAGCCGCGCTCTACAGTCAAAAAAAGTTGACTCAAAAAGAACTTTATTCACCCAAAACGACGGCCGAAATCAATGCTCGGTTTGTGCAGGACGCTGACTCGGCGACTGTGCAAAAATATTTTTTACAGGCCTTCGATAGCGCCTGTAAAAAACAATGCGCAAAGCTAAAACCGGAGTTGGCAAAACATTTAGGCCAACTGCCCGCCATTGCTGAGGGCGACCAATTTCGCTTTCAATTTTACCAAGAAAAAGTTTTGTTGTTTCACAATCAAAAATTATTGGGCTCCTTCAATGGCAAAGACTGGCGTGAGACTTTTGTGTCATTTTTTGTCGGCAGCACGGCCCCCTCGCAGTCCTTCAGCAACGCCATCTTGAGTATTTAAAAATTGATCGCAATTGTTTTTGCCGCAAACTCAATCCTTGAGCTTAATTTTCATCTTTTTCAAGTTTGTTAACCAGTGTGTTGATCGCTCTATTGCTTGGACCAGAGTCAAACCAAGAAATAAAAAGTAGAGCCAGTACGTGTCCACTATTAAGACGGGTGTTTGATGGCTCGCCAAATTTTTTATAAAGCTCAAATTGTCCTTTAGCAGGAACGGATGTGTCTTTACTAGCCAAGATCATATAGATGCGAGAAGAATCTGATTTTTTAGCGTAGTGAAGTGGATCACTTTGGATGTAATGAGAAATAAAAGTCTGATAGTCTGTTAAATTTTTAAGACCTAATAATTTCATTTGCTCTGTACGAGTGGTTTTAAAAAGATCAATTTTGGAATGAGAGATGATGTAGGGTAAATTTCCACCTCCGACAGTGAGAACGGCCCCTTTGATCCGTGGATCTTTAGCGACAACCAAAGCTCCAACCACAGCACCAAAACTTGATCCCCATAAGCCAACACGATCGGGATCGACTTTCATTATATTTAAATCTGATATTAACCAATCTTGGTCAGTTTTTAAGTTGTTAAGATTTCGCATAAGTTCAATATTTCTGTTAAGGACAACTTCGTAACGACGAATACTCTCTTCGTACAGATTAAATTCGTTCACTGATTTATACTTTGGGGTGGGATCAAAATGAATTTTCTCCCACCCACTTTCATTCTTACGAAAAAGTGATTCGGGCATAAGGGTTGCTAATCCTTTGCGACATAACTTAAGCCATAATCCATTTTCAATAAATGGAGTAAAGCCATCTAAGGTTGGGGCTAACACAACTCCTGCTTGAGTTTTTGAAGCATTAAGGGCAGGCGTTGATAAAATGGATGAAGCCCATGCCACACCCTCTAGGCGTGAATCACGATAAGGATAAAAAATCCGAAATTGATGACATCTACCGTAAACCCCTTTGTATTGGGCAAAGGCTTCTTTTTTTTGAGACAAACCCTGGTGATTTTTGTCAAATTCAAGGAGATGCTTAGGCATAATCTTTGAGATAATTTTGTCTAACAATAGATTTGTGATCAGCCCTTTTTGATTAAGTTCAGAGGGTGGATTCTCTAAAAGTTCAACAATCTCACCTTTATAAATCTCTTCTCGCAAAAGATCTTTAATCTCTTTTTCTTGCCGAAGGTCGTGCTCTGTGATTTCAGGTAATTTTACGACAAATTTTTCACAGGCTGTGAATAAAAATATGAGTATAAGAAGAAAAAGTTTTTTTTCCATTTTGCTCTATCGGATGCTCATTTGAGGTCAATGAGAGATGGGTAACCAAACTAGACTGTTGTACGATGGATTTTTATAAAAATAGAAAGAAACTCGTTTTTTGCTCTTGAGAAGTTCATCAACCCTATTAGGGATTTAGTTATTTCTCCAGCAGTTCAACCTTGACCTGTTGGATTTCGGCGTTGGAGAGGTGGTAGCTCAGAAGGGCGTCGAGGTTTTTGACTTGGGCTTCGCCGTAGTTTTCTTCGCGGAGGTTGACGAGGATGAGGTCGCTGGCACCTTGGGTGAATTTGCGGTATTCGGCTTTGGAGAGGGTGCGGGCGAATTCGACCTCTTCGCGGCTTAAATTGTAAATTGAGGCGAAGCTGTTGAGTTCGGTGATGAGGCTGTTGACCAGGGCTTTGAGTTTGTCTTTTTCAAGGGCGATTTGACTTTCGACATTGTCTCTTTGGGCTTCGGAGGCTCTTTTGCGGCCTAAGCCGCGGTTGAATTCAATCGGGATTTCCATTTTGAGCATGATGCGGTTTTCAGTGCCGGTCAGACGTGTGGGTCCAACGCCTTGATCACGATTCCATTCGAGATTCACATCGAGTTGTGGAGTCATTTCGTTTCTTCCCATACGAACTCCTAGTTCGGCCTGCTCTTTTTCGGATTGGAGTTTTCTGATATTTAAGTTTCTCTCTAAGGCCATTGAATAAAGCGTCTCAGCAAAAAGGAGAGGCTTAATGGTAGTAGCCGAAGGAAGTTCAGGAAGAGAGAAATTATTCACGGAGATGGTTTGACCCTGTTCATTTCGATAAAATAAGGAGAGGTAAAAGGCAGCGGTATTAAAATCGAGCTCGCTTTGTTTGACTTGGGCTTCGCGTTTGCGGATGTATTGGAGGTTTTCTGTTTTGTAGATTCGAGCCAAGTCACCCACTTTAATCCGACGTTCAATTTGAGTGGCTCTTTGTTCTGCTAACTCTAAAATCTCACGGTAGACTTTGAGCTTTTTACCTTTAACAACCCAGTTCCAGTAGGCTTTAAGGGCTAAAGTTTGACTTTGAATTTTGATCTGAAGCAGCTCGGCTTGGGCGATTTGAAGGTTTTGTTCTTCATTGCGGATTTTAAAACGATTGAGATCAATTAAAGAGTTTCGCAAAAGCGAAAGGGAGAGGCCTACAAAATTTTCTCCCTCAGAGAGAGTTTCAGACTTTCCTTCATAAATGGGAAAGTCTCCAAAGCCTTGACGAGCTCCACCATAAATTTTTGAATTGAGATAAGGAATGGGTTTTTCAATTTGTGCTCGGTAAAAATCTCCGCCGTAGTAGCCCTTGCTTCTGATATCACCCTCACCGCTGAGTCGGGCATCAAAGGCCCCTCGCGACTCTCTGAGTTTATTCTCACTCTCTTCAACCGAGAGTAAGCCTTGAATCACTTGGGGATAATGTTTCAAGCTTGAGCGAACCACTTCCTGAGGAGTAAGGGCCGAAATAAATTGAACCATGAGAACAAATAAAATCACTGCTTTTCCCCATTGGAATATTCAGTTTCTAAGGGAGCCTCACGCATTGACTTGGGAAAACCATTAATTTGACGCCACAATTCGTAACCCAAGGTCACTTGATACAAAAGGACCAAGCCAACAGTTCTTGTCCCTTGTCTTAGAAATCGATGATCGGGCCAAGGCTGAGTATCATCGGGGTCGGGGACAACCAGAATTCGAAATCGACCATCTGCCGAAATTGAAGGGTCAACCGTACTGACAATCCCGCCAAAACTTCCGATCGCAATCGAGGGCCAACCGCTGAATTGGATAGCGGGCCATCCCTCAAACTGCAAGCGGACCTTTC
>JBGSSY010000184.1:0-3724 GCA_041736775.1 Bdellovibrionales bacterium
GGAGCTTTACAAATTTGGTAGCAAAAAATGGGATTCAGTGAAGTTTGATGTGATTGAGGCCGCCGTGGATTTAAGGGAGTCGAAGATCATTGGGATTTCTGGCGCGACAGACTATAATGGGTGGCTACGTATAGGCATGCACCACTACACTCTTCTTGAATTCAGAAAAAAACATCGCGCTCTCTTATTTCGAAAAGGAGGATTTCTAGAAAGGCATATTAAGTTTGTGAAAGAAAGTGGCACGGGAGATGGCGTTTTCTTTACTATTTATCCCCATTCAAAAAACCTTCACTTCTTTGTAAAGAACATGCAGTCAAAAAGATTTTCCCCTGAGGGTTATGACGTTCCGGAAATCAAAAATGTCAGGAGTGCTGGAGGGCCATACACATTTAACGGTGTTGAGCAGTATTTTTTTTATATACCCTTTGGCCGGAATACTTTTTCAGTTGATCAAATTATTGATGCAGGGTTTAGGCCCGAAAAAAGTGGCTTCTGACACTCAGAGCAGTCAGCTGACTTAAATCAAACATTGGTGCAGTCAGTGCAATCCAATCTTCACGGTCGGCTTCACTTCTAAATTCAGCCGTCCAAACGCTGCGTTTTTTTGTGAAAACAGTTTTATCTGACAACATTCTTCCCGATCTTTTGAAATCATGATAGAGAGCCTCAATCGCCGCAGTGTCCAGGTATTGGCCTTTGAACGATTTGTACTCGTCTGAAGTCATTTCCCATGGCAAATCAGTGATGGCTACAATTTTGGATCTCGAAAATCGAGTCGCGCCTAATGCAAAAGCAGCAGCAAGCATGATTTTTTTTAAAAAGTTTCTGCGAATCATGGGTTCTCCAAATAATATTATTATCTTAACAAATAGGATTGTTTGCAATCACAAAGGAGACTTTTGTTAGCCTTATTGCCTAGCGCTTGATTGGCTCAGGTCCTGTTTCAAAATGAGATCCCCCATGGTAGACTTTGGTCTTTGATCGAGGTGGATGTGTTAGGAAAAATGAACACCCTAGAAGATATTACTCGTTTTTATGATTGGCAGGGAGTGCTTCAGGAAATAAGAAAGACCTTCCATGAGAAAGAGCCAATGAATTTGCGTAAAATTGGAGAACATGGATTTGTTTATGAACTTGACCCGGCGATTTCTCCCCAAAGTATTGCGGAATTCTATCTGAAGAATCAAGAAATACTCAGTCAAAAAATTTTCTTTTGGGTCACTTCCCCAAAGATGCCTGACTTTACACCCCATAGAGACTCTCCCCTTCCTGACATCGCGCTCTCGAGTTTAGTTTTTGGATTGATTAACTGTGATGAAAAATCCACTACAAGTTTCTATTGCTACGATGAAACCGACATGGGAATTGTCAATCCCAAAAATAATATCTTGGAGCCCGAGTTCCCGGATCGACTTCGCCTGATTGACAACTACAACCTTAAAGATAACCGGGTTTATTTATTCAACAACAGTCTTTGGCACGCGGTGAAAAACACGGGAGAGCACCAGCGTGTCGTCGCCAGCTGGTGGGCTAAAGAAGGTGTTTCTTGGAGTGCTTTAAAGCAAACTCTGCTGAACCCATCGAATCATTGATTCGAGCGAAGGGCTAACTTCAAGATCGGACTAATTTTTTCTCGCACAAATGGGTTTTTAAATTTAAAGAAAACTCCGTCTAAATAATAGTGAACCAAGGCTAGAAAAGTTAAAGGTACGGCGGCTAAGTAAGATTGAGGAATATAATTCGAGTAACCTAAAACACCCAGCAGACTTCGATCTCCTCCTATGATTAAAGGAAATAAAACCACAGCCACGAGAAAGAAAGAGCTTGCTGTCTTGAGTTTCGTTTTGGTTCCCTTCAAGATCCCAAAGACAACCAGCGAGTATTCAGAGCCATGTATGGCGGCTTGTCCGATACCTGCATAGCTCAAATAGGGAATGAGACTCAATGGGATGTAGCGAGTCGAAAACAAAACATACTGAAAAAGTTCAGTCCGATTAGTCCTGGCGGCAACCCACTTTATAACAAGAGCGACCATAACCATTCCAAAATAAATCACGAGTGGGATGTTCATTTTTTGACCAAAGCTCACATCAGTATAAGTCAAAACCAGGGCGGCGAAAATAAACCAGTCACATGAGCTTGTTATGTTGGCGGTCCATTGGCTCCATTGGTAGGTTTGGAATATAGACTTTTCTAGACCCCGGAACTGTGCCCAACCATGATAAAGAGCAAATAGGCCAACAAGATACTGCACGACATTTTGCAAGCTTGGAGCGTCGTTATAGTGAAAGAGTAAAGAAAGTACAATAAAAAGAGGAATCACAAACAAAAGCCATTTGTTCTTAAAGTGATGGCTAAGAACAATACGAAAATCAGGATTTGAACGTGCTAATATAAGGCTAAAGACTAAATGAACTGAATTTAAAAAAATAGAGTTTGCCACAAAGTAGCCAATGGCCTCTTGTTGTGACGAAACCCGAACATGACCCATACCCTCCAGAAAGAGTAGGAATAGAATGGGAAGCGGAAGCAAAATAATTGTCCGAGTTAGTACACTATTTTTCATTGTTCTCCAGAGGACTCAATGTCGAAGTCCAATAGTAAACATAGTCAGCAAGTTCTGAGGCACTCATTTCTTTGATCTTAAGAAGCTCCAAAAAGTTTTGTTTTTTAAAGCGAGCCGCTGGCGAGCGCCGCTCGTGTTTAAGGTGATAACAGGGTCCCGATATTCTGCAAGAGGTGCCAGATAATTTCTTGACCCGCTCAAATCGCTCAATATCCTCAAAGCCCCAATCAATAAAAAAAGGATTCTCCCCACCATAGCTGAGGTAGCGCTTAACGTGAACTCCAAAGATCAAACCTAAGTTAGTGTAAGTCTCATCCTGTCGGATCTCGATGCTTGTTAAGCCTCCAAAGAAAAGCTCTGCGGTCTCATTGAGAGTGTATTGAGTGAGCCAAGATGAGTTGGAAGAGGGGTCAGAATTTGTCTCGGTTGAAAAATCGTAAGGATAAACAAGTGTGAAGCCGTCCTTGATCGCCTGAATGGCCAAATCGATTTGAAGGGGTGGGCAAATGGCATCGCAGTCACAAACAAAAGCAATCTCAGTCCCACACGCCTTGAGCCCCCTGTTGATAGCTTGGGTCCGAAAATAAATGTTCTCTCCATTAAAAGCCGATTTGTAAACTATGTGGCAGTAATCCAAAGCCTCGGTCATATGATCTTTAAGAGGATAAGGGCCTGGCTGCTCTACTACAATAATTTCAGAAGCCTGGTATTGAATGTTCTTAATTGTTTTTACAAGATTTTTTGCATAATCGGGACTGCTCCCAAAATAGGTAAAGATAAAAGTGCATTTGATAGAGCGATCAGACACATCCAACGAGATGAATCCTCCAGTTTTTATCGCCATTAAAAGCCGAATGGACTCTGGTGGTGTCGACTAAATAAGCCTTGCCACTTTCTAAATGATGAATTTCATCAGGTCCTCTAAAAACCATAGCCGCCTGGTCACTCGTTAGCACCGGAACCTGAACTCTGGGGGCGTGGTCTTGGTGTAAGCTATAACAACTTTTGCCAAAAAGGATCATCCACCGCCAACGAAAAGTATCAAATGGTATCTGACGAATAAGCTCTTCAATGTAACTGTCGGCATAAAGTTTCGCTACTTTATTAAACGATAATTCACTGGCCCGCTCCATGGACCCACCACAGGCCTCAAGAACA
>JBGSSY010000212.1:0-7804 GCA_041736775.1 Bdellovibrionales bacterium
CCAGAAACCAACCAAAGCACAGCAAAGGGCAACTCAATACTATCGACAAAAAAAAGAACATCAAAAAAGAAGAGGGTGGCAATAAAGTGATTAATTTGGCCAAAAAATTGATTGATCCAATCAGAAGTAGAAACAGAAAGAGAAAGACTGAAGTGTTGAAAAAATTGATTTAAAAAGATCATTCTTCCCCCCAAGAGATTGTGATTTTTTTTGTATCAAAGTCAAAATATTCAAATGTGTCAGGAACCTATCGAATAAAAGGGCCTCTGTCAGTTCTTACAAGCTAACGGCTAGCGTTAGGGCTTTAGATCCAATCTTTCTAAAATATGGCAAAAAAAAACCGGAGATCTTCTCCGGTTTTTTTAATCTTAGTCATAGATGACTAATGATTATTTAAGCATAGATTTGAACTCAGAACCTGGACGAAACTTGGGGTACCAAGCAGCAGGAATTTTGATTTCTTTTCCAGTTTGTGGATTTCTTCCTTTGCGAGCTTTTCTTTTTTGTTTTGTGAAAGTACCGAAGCCAACCAATTTCACTTCGTCACCTTTTTTAACAGAACGACGGATTAGATCGATTGTAGCGTCAAGAATACGCTCAGTTTGTGCTTTAGTTGTTTCAGTTGTTTCAGCAACGTGCTCAATAAGCTCAGCTTTGTTCATGGAATCTCCTTAGTTGTTGTTTAATGTTTGCTTAAACTATTTACTTTGAAATTGAATCCTAAGGCCGAAATGGGGTCAAGACAAAAAATTAAAAAACTTTATTTTTTGCAGATTATGAAGAGATTCAGTTTGAAAGTGTGATTTTTCAGAGGGGAAATGATTTTTTTTTAAGCAAAAATCAGAAAATGACAAAGGCACAACCTCGGTCTGGTTGTGCCTTTGCAGCGAGATATTTATTTTTTTTAAAAGTATAAGTGTACTTATTGTTTAGCGAACCACTCCAAGTTCACCTTGGGCTGTAAACATTCTGAGAGCTGAACTTGATGTCTCTAAAGCAATTCTTCTTTGACTATCATAAAGAGTGTTTGTGTTTTCAACGACAAAGAACTCTACGATATCTCCATTGCCACCATTCGATCCGGTGCGAACCATAACAACCATAGAAAATAATTTTCCATCTCTATAGTTGACTTGGATGTCTGCTCTGTTACTGCTTGCAAGGGATGCTCCGCCGGTTTGTCCAACGACTCCACCAGGTTGTCCAACAATGGGTTGTCCAACCACAGGCTGTCCAACGACGCCAGTTGTAGAGGTTGACATCTGTCCGATAGAACATTCTGCCGATGAAGGAGAACCACTGAGTTCTGTACTCAACCATCCAAAGAACAGTGGAACGGCACACCCGTTCACAACATTCACAAAAAGACTGCCGAAAAAACCGGGGTTAAAAGTACCACCTTGAATAATAGGTTGAATGGGAACAAGTCCGCCACCACCGACGACGCCGCCACCACCAACGACTCCACCGCCGCCAACAACTCCACCACCACCGGTGTTGTATCCAAAGGTACTCGCATATAAATTCAAATCAGTAATAGAGAAAGTCCCACTTGCATTTGTTGTACAAGTACCAGTGCAATTGGCCGGTGGCTTGTTATAATCTGGGTTTTGTTTGTTGCCTGGATTGGCTGCTGGAGGAGTTCCTGATTTCTTGCTTCCGCAAGCCGAAATCATAACTCCGACAAATAAGACCATAAGTCCTAAAAATAATTTGTTTTTCATTTTATACCTCGCTCAAAAAGTTAAACCTAGTCAAGGACATGCAATACACTCTCTATGCCAAAATGAGACAATAATTTCCCCTTTATTTTCAAATACTTATGGGATATGCCAAGGAATATTTAAAATCTAAACGTAAGTTGTCACCCCCTGTGTAAAGATTAAACACAGAAAAAACAGTCCTTTAATTTATGACAGGTGGTTTGAGCGATAGAATCTGTTCACTTTAGATTTTTTTTAAGTTTGTATATCCAAAGTAAAGAACTCATCAGCAATATAAGGCTAATGAAAGTTGAAATGGAGAGGTTAAAGAATTGAATCCCTCGAGGATCATCTCTGAATGTTTCCATCAGAATTCGACCGATACTATGAAGAGCGACCCAGTTTAAAAACACTCGGCCCAGTTGAGGTTTTTGTTTTTCGTACCAAAGCAGAAAGATAACAACAGCAAATTCATAAAAGGCTGCATAAAGGGGAGTGGGATGTCGGAGGAGAGTTTGTGTAAGACCTGTTTGGAGATCAACTTGTTTAAGAGGAAGGGCCCATGGAAGATTACAAACTTTGCCATAGCAGCAGCCAGCGAAAAAACAAGCGAGGCGGCCCAAAGCATAACCAAAAGCAATGACCGGGGCTAGGGTGTCGTGCCAGAGCCAGAAAGTCATTTTCATTTTGCGGATGGAGAGGGCTGCCATCAAATAGGCGAGAAGGGCTCCGCCGTAAAAAACAAAACCTCCCTGCCAAAAATAAAATATTTGCCAAGGGTTTTTAAGGTAAAATTCAGGGTATTCAAAGAGGACGTGACCCAATCGTCCACCGATAAAACCAAAAATCATGAGGATCAGACTGATGTCCATCGCATTTTTTTGCGGTAATTGTCTGCTCTCACAGCGTTTGTAAAACCACAGAACACAAAGACAGTAGGTGAGGCTGATGATGAGGTAATAAGTTGGAAGAGAGAGTGAGCCCCAGTGGATTTCTGTGAGTGGTCCAACGGTGTAATAAGAAGGCTCGCTTTGGCTCATGCCTTTGCTTTTTGAGTTGAAGGGCTGGGTTGAAAAATTTCAAGGAGAATCAAAACAGTGACTCCACAAACAATCGACATATCAGCCACATTAAAAGCCGGCCAAGCCCATTGTTGGTACCAGTGGAAATCTAAAAAATCCACCACATAGCCATAACGAAGACGATCAATATAATTCCCTAAAGCTCCAGCAAATACCGAACAAAGAGCCCAAATTCTTATTTTTTCATGGGAGCCGGCCATTTTAAGCATGACTAAAATGGCGGCCATAGCAAAAGGGGGCATCATCAAGAAAAATAAATCTCTTATACTGGGTTGGACTTGGGAAAGCATGCCAAAGGCAGCGCCATAGTTTCGCACATATGTAATATTGAAAAAGTTTTTAATAACATCCATGGATTGGCCATATTCAAAGTTCTTTACAATAAAGTTTTTGCTGACCTGGTCGAGAGTGATCAGCACAAGACTGATTAAGGACAGCAGGATGAGTTTCTTTTTCATGATAAAGCCTTCTCACATTTGGGACAGAGGTTGCCGTAATTTGAAGTTTCAATCAGTGTATCGTAGTTCCAGCATCGAGGACACTTTTCTCCCGCCGCTTTTTGCACCACGACGTTAAGATCCTGGCCTTGCACCGCTGAGACTTTGGAGACAATAAAAAATTCGTTGATTTCAAAGGGCTCAAGTCCTTTAAGGGCTTCCCACTGTTCATCAAGAAGAGTCAGTTTTATTTGTGCCTCTAGACTTGAACCGATCACCTTATTCACCCGCTCTTCTTCCAGTTTTTTAGAGACCAGAGTTCTCACTTCAAAGAGTTTTGCAAACTGATCACGTACGGCTTTATTTTCCCATTGGGGCAGTGCCTTAGGAAAACTCTCTAAAAAGATGCTCTCTTTATTTTTTCCGGTAAAATAACCATAAGATTCTTCACTCAAGAATGAAGTGATCGGCGCCATAACCTTAATCAGATTTTCCGTGATGATGTAAAGAACAGTTTGGCAAGATCGGCGCTCATGACCATCGGTTTTGGCCGTATAAAGACGATCTTTGATTATATCAAGATAGTGCGACGAGAGGTCGGTGGTAAAATAATTATTAAGAGCATGATAAACTTTGTAAAATTCAAAACGTTCATAATGACCAGTCACTTCAGTCATAAAACAATAAAGACGATCGAGGGCCCACTGATCCAAGGGAAGAAGTTTTGCAGGATTAACATTATCGCGCCCATAATTAAAGTCACCGATGTTCCCCAGTAGAAAACGCATGGTATTGCGAAGTCGTCTGTAGGTTTCTGTCACTCGTTGAAAACCTTCGTTTCCAAAATTCATATCTTGACCATAATCTTGAGAAGCAGCCCACAAGCGAAGAAGCTCAGCCCCGGACTTTTTAATAATCTCAAGAGGATCAACCACGTTGCCAAGACTTTTTGACATTTTTCGACCTTGAGCATCGTTAACAAAATTATGTGTGAGCAAAGTTTTAAAAGGAGCTTTTCCGTTGGAAGCAATCGATGTGAGAAGACTGGTTTGAAACCAACCACGGTGTTGATCGCTTCCTTCAAGGTAAAGGTCGGCCGGAAAAGTCATCCCTTCTCTTTTTTTCTGAACAGCAGCATGGCAAATTCCACTGTCAAACCAAACATCAAGAATGTCGGTTCCTTTAGTGAATTGATCATGCTTGCATTTTTCACAGCGGTGCCCTTGGGCAAGTTCTTTAATATCTAAATCATAATAAGCTTCAATTCCAAGGCCCTCTTCCATAGCCACAGCAATTGTTTCCATAACCTGCTCATCGACATAAGGATGGTCACAAGACGAACAGTAAAGGACCGGAAGTGGAACGCCCCAATTTCTTTGTCGACTGATACACCAATCAGGACGATTTTCAATCATCGCTGTCAGTCTTTTCACACCCCAACTGGGAACAAAATGAATGTTCTTAAGTTCAGCCATGGCTTTTTGTCGAATATTATAATTCTCATCGTCCATTTTGATAAACCACTGAGCCGTCGCACGAAAGATGAGAGGAGATTTAGAGCGCCAGCAATGAGGATAGCTGTGAACAATATCTTTTCTTGAAATCAAGTGACCTGATTTTTCAAGATCTGAAATAATCACTTCATTACTTTCAAAAACTTTTTGACCTTCATACTGAGGCACTTCGCTGGTGAAAGTTCCGTTGGCGGCAACCGGGCTGAGAAGTTCAAGATTATACTTAAGACCAACAATATAATCATCGGGTCCATGCCCGGGGGCGGTGTGGACGAGCCCACTTCCTGCCTCAAGAGTGACGTGATCCCCAAGAATGAGAACAGACTCTCTGTTCATAAAAGGATGTTGAGCTTTTTCAAACTCAAAATCTTTTCCACGAAAAAATTGGTTGGGGTCTTTTAGATGAGCTCCAGTGGCTTCAACAAAAGAATTTTTGATTTCTTTTGCGATCAGCCAATACTCCTGACCGGCATCAAAGAAACCATATTCAAGATCTGGGTGAAGAGCGATGGCTAAATTGGCAGGAAGAGTCCAGGGGGTCGTCGTCCAAATCACGCAGTACACCGGCTTATCAAAGCTTCCAAAGCGAGCACTGGGTTTATAATCAAACTTTACATAAATTGAAGGACTTTTGTGATCTTGGTACTCAATCTCGGCTTCAGCAAGGGCCGTTTGTAAAGGGATGCACCAATACACCGGTTTTAGTCCGCGAATGATAACGCCATTTTTGTAGTTGCGAGCAAATTCACGCACCTCTTCAGCTTCGTAACTGGGATCAAGAGTGAGATAGGGGTTTTCCCAGTCTCCCAGGATTCCCAAACGAATAAATTCTTCTTTTTGCACATTGACCCAATGTTTGGCCTCTTCACGACAAAGGAGACGAAGTTCTTTTGCCGTTTTCTCTCGGGCTTTGCCACCGAGTTTTTTAGTGATGTTGTGTTCAATCGGAAGACCGTGACAATCCCAACCCGGTATAAAGGGAGAATGAAAGCCAGACATATTCTTATATTTAATTACAAAATCTTTAAGACTTTTATTGAGGGTATGTCCCATATGAATATGGCCATTGGCGTAGGGAGGGCCATCGGGCATGGTGAATGACTTTTTTCCCTTATTTTGAGCAACCATTTTTTGATAGATATTTTGTTTTTGCCATTGGCTAATGGTCTCAGGTTCTTTTTGATTGAGATTGGCTTTCATCGGAAAAGCCGTTTGTGGCAAATTAACAGAATCTTTAATGGCTTGGTTCACATCAGACAACAAGTCCTCCTGAGATAAAATCGAATCTGTATCTTAAGGAAATTGAGAGAATTTTTCAAACCCCAAAGAGACTAAAAGCCTTAAGGCCTCAGCTTCTGAACCCAAATTAAAGCGAGCTTTCACCTCTTTCACTCTTTGCAGGCTGATGGCGTCAAGATCTTGGCTCAATGGACCCTGGAGAGAGGATTTAATCTCGGTTGTTATAACGGATTTCTTGGTTTCTGTGGTTTGAGTGGACTCATAATGGGTTGAAGCGCTGGCCTGAGCAGAAACTTGTCCTTGATGGGCCTCACTGGCCGAGTGATGAATGGTCGGAGTAAAAACAGGGTTTTGCTCGAAAGTCTCATGATTTTCGGGACTGGAGTAAACCGTCATGGGACTGGGCTGAGGTGATTTAAAGAGTCCAGAGTAAGAATTGTTTTGTGGGGCTGAAGCAAAAGGAAATCCAGATGTTTGTGGCGGGGGTGGCGATGTGGTTTTAAAGTTTTTAGGGTGTCCACCAAATTGGTCAAGACTGGTCGCTAAATTTTTAAGATCATCAATAAATTTTTTCGAACTCACTGGAGCATCGTACTCATTCATTCTTTGGGATTTTTGATAAAGACTCACCAATCGCTCAGGTGTGTGGACAGTTGCACGCACAGGCTCTGGTTGTTCTTGCAACCAATTGAAAGCTTCTTGCAAAGTCTCTCGAGTATAAGCTTGAGGTGGTAGGTCTTGATTCATAGGGTGTCAGATATTAGCCAGACTGTGGGGGGTGATCAATACGAAAAATCAAAAAACAAACTCTCTCGACCCACTTCTGAGTCATTTAATGCACTTGTGCTTTAATTCTTTTTCTTGACTGCACACAAAGGCAGATAAAATAGGGTGAAAAGCTTATTCCATCTCGTCTTTAAAGAAAAGTTCAGTGGGAATGGCCTTTCCTTCTTCGATGCCTAAATCCATTAATTCATCAGAAGAAATCATTCTTGGGCTCACACCATCAGGAGTTTTAAAATCTTGGTGGGGATCACCGGCTGTAGCCACTTTCATATATTGGCTCCAAAGGGGAAGAGCACCAGAGGCGCCGGTCAAACCGTGAGGAGTTCCATTGTCAAAACCCACCCAAACCACTGTAGTTTGAAAAGGTGTGAAGCCAGCAAACCAGGCGTCTTTAGAGTCAGAGGTGGTTCCCGTTTTCCCGGCAGCAAAAGCACTAAAGCCATAATCACGAGCCCATCGAGCTGTTCCCGATCGTAAACTCTCTTTCATCATACTGACAAGAACGGCGAAGTCTGCAGGATTTCCAATCTGTTCTGAAGTTTCAGTCGCTTCATAGAGTATCTCTTGGGATTGATCTGTCACTTTGTGGATGAGATGCAATTCGCGCTGTTCACCCATCTGAGAGAAAGTGTTGTAAACTTTAAGGACTTCAAAGGGTGCTAACTCAAAGGCACCTAAGGATAGGGCTGGATATTTTTTGAGGGGTGAATTGATCCCCAAACGACGTGAAGTTTCGATCACTTGATCAAGTCCCACATCCATGGCTAAACGAGCCGTAGCGACATTGATTGACTCTTTGAGAGCAAAAAAAGCCGGGCGAGGAGCCGAGAATGTTTTATCGTAGTTTTGTGGTTCCCAGATTTGACGATCGTACTCCAATTTTAAAGGAGAATTGTCGAGCAGTGTAAGGGGATCAAAAGTTTGATTGTTGACGACTCCCTTTTCGATGGCCGAGAGATAAACTAAGGGTTTAAAAATAGAACCCACTTGTCGACGGCTTTCAATGGCACGATTGTAAGGGCTTGTCGAAAAGGATCGTCCTC
>JBGSSY010000257.1:0-5478 GCA_041736775.1 Bdellovibrionales bacterium
CTGTTTTAAAAAGGATGTTGTTTGAAACATAAGAATGTTTACATAGCTTCTGATCATGCTGGGTTTTCTCTGAAACAATCTCTTTTCACCAGTGATTGGGCTAAAAGCTATACTTTGATTGACCTTGGTCCCCAAAATGAAGAGCGAACCGATTATCCCGACTTTGCTGACCTTGTTTGCCAAAAAGTCATTCAAGAAAAAGATTCCCTTGGGATTTTGATCTGTGGCTCTGGGCAAGGGATGGCCATGAGGGCTAATAAGTACCCTGAAATCCGCGCGGCCCTTTGTTGGAATGCTGAAAGTGCGAAACTTTCTCGTCAGCATAATGATGCCAATGTTCTTTGTATCGGCTCTCGTCTCCTTGAAAAGCGAACTGTTTTTGAGATTTTAACGGCATTTTTTGAACAAGACTTTGAAGGCGGAAGACATCAACTTCGGGTTGATAAAATTTCGGCTTCACTCAAATAATTTTTATTTAAACTTTAAAGGAGCTCCCATGTCACTTGAGTCTGTTGATCCCGCTATTTTTAAATCCATTCAACTGGAGCAAGAAAGGCAAGAGTTTGGCCTGGAAATGATTGCTTCTGAAAACTATGCTTCAAAAGCGGTGATGGAAGCCCAAGGTTCAGTCCTCACTAATAAATACGCTGAAGGCTATCCCCATAAACGTTATTACGGGGGTTGTGAATTTGTCGATCAAGTCGAGGAGCTGGCGATCGAAAGAGCAAAAAAACTCTTTGGCGCCGAACACGCCAACGTCCAACCCCATTCAGGTTCTGGTGCCAACATGGCCGTCTACCTGGCCGCCCTCAAAACCGGAGACCGAGTTTTAGGAATGGATCTCTCCAACGGTGGACATCTCACCCACGGCTCACCAGTGAATTTTAGCGGCATGCTTTTTAATATTATTCCCTATGGAATTGATCCCCAAACTCACCGAATCAGTTACGATCAATTGGCTAAACTGGCCCGTGAACATCGACCGCAAATGATTATTGCTGGTTACAGTGCTTACCCAAGAGTTCTTGATTTTAATAAATACAAAGAAATTGCAGACGAAGTGGGTGCAAAACTACTCGTCGACATGGCTCACTTTGCTGGACTTGTGGCCGGTGGTGTTCATCCTTCACCCGTTCCAGTGGCTGACTTTGTTACTACGACCACACATAAAACCTTGCGTGGTCCTCGGGGTGGAATGATTCTTTGTAAAGAAGAGTACGCTAAAGTCATTAACTCTCGCATCTTTCCGGGAATCCAAGGCGGTCCGTTAGAGCACGTGATTGCAGCAAAGGCCGTGGCTTACGGTGAAGCTTTAAGACCTGAGTTTAAAGTCTATGCGCAACAGGTTGTAACCAATGCTAAAGTGCTCGCTGATACCCTTCTTTCATTGGGTTATGATCTTGTGACAGGGGGTACAGATAATCATCTAATTCTTCTTGATCTTACCAAACAGGGCATCACTGGGAAATTAGCTGAAACGCAACTCGATAAAGCTTCTATTACGGTTAATAAAAACACTGTTCCTAACGAAACTAAAAGTCCTTTTGTGACCAGTGGAATTCGTATTGGAACTCCTGCTCTCACCACTCGTGGTATGAAAGAAAAAGAAATGAAGCTTGTTGGTGCGTGGATTCATCAGGTTCTGAGTGACCCAGAAAACCCCAGTGTTCTTAGTGAGGTTAGAAATAAGGTGAAAGAGCTTTGCCAAGACTTTCCACTTTATTCATAAGATATTTTTTTATTTCTAAACAAGAATTCGTTGGTTCAAAGTTCTTAAAAGTTCGTTTTACTTTAAGAACTAAGGGCCAGTGGGGATTCGTTCTTTTGCGTTTTTGAATTACAATTGAGGTATGAAAATTCTGGCATTATCTTTTCTTGTATGCGGTTTGGTGGGCTGCGCTTCCTCTGATGGAAGTTATTCTTCTTCACCCACTTTTAGTTGGCCCGTTCGTAAAGGTAAATTGACTCAAGCTTTTAAATACAAAGGCCATCGCCACGACGGTGTTGATATTTCTGGCCCTAAAGGAACTCCTATTTATGCCGCCGCCGCAGGAACTGTGATTTACGCCGGCCAAGACTTTAGTGGGTATGGAAACCTCATCATCATTGAACATGGCTCTGAAAAATGGGCGACTTTTTACGCTCATCTTGATGGTTTTAAAGTTCGTCAGGGACAACGGGTTTCTAAGGGCCTTCCCATAGGGCTTATGGGTCGCACCGGGCGTGCCACAGGTGTTCATTTGCATTTTGAAGTGAGATACAACTTAAAACCGATTGATCCCATGCCTTTGATCAATCAAACATCATTAGCCACTTTAAGATAAAAATTTCTTATAGAAAAAAATCTAAGATCAAGATGTCAGCCTAGAAATGACTCTAAAGTTTGTTTCTTAAGCCAAAGGAAATTAAGATACATAAATGATTCTTGTCACTCTATTGAGTTTACTTTCTGCCCCCTTCCTTCAAGCCCAAGTGGAGTGGTTTTGCAAACCGACGGCCACTTCTAACTACCGCCCTATTCAATCTTACGATTGCTCGTCAATGGGACAAGGCACCGTCTACTGCAGGACCCCAGAACGAACACAAACCGGAAAATGTGGTGAATTCACGATTCAGGGAGATAAAATTCAGGCCACTTATAAAGATTTGAATGGCAAAACAAGAGTTTCAAACATCGCTCAAGTTCGATTGAAACCCGAAGAAACCATGGATGATGCGGCCAGTGCCGCACTTCGCGGAACCTCTGAAACAACAGGTTTTCGACAACAACGAAGTGGGCCGCGCCGAACAAACCCACTGGCCAATCGCTTTCCACCGAGAACAGCAAAATTTAGTGAAAGTCGAAAAACTGCAGACAGTTACACAAATTCAGATTGGCGTGAAATGGATTATATTCAACAAGCCAAATATATTATGGAAGTGAGCACGGCCCTTACGGCCGCCCACGGTCTTCCTTACAGTCCGCGAATCATCGCCTGTAAAGCTTTTCGAGAGTCTCACTTTAGACCGCAAGATACCGCACCCGGTTCACGCTCCACCGCTGCCGGATTATCTCAGGTCACTAAATCAACCATCAGAGATTTGTTCAATCGAGGCAATTGGTTTAAGTCAAAAGTTCCAGGCTTTACCGAAGTCACGAGCGGAAACACATATTATTCCAATATGGCCGGTTCAATGGTGGCTCAACTTGAAATCGGAATTGCTGTGCTTCACCAAAAAAGCAAAGACACCGGTTCAAGTAATATTAAAACGATACTTGCCAACTATTATGGAACGGTCTCCGAGTCAAAAAACCAAGCGTACGCCAATGCCATTTATAACTGTGCTGATTGTATTAAAACCGCTGGCGATGTAACCTTAGCTTGTTTGAATAAAGCGAGAAAATAATGAAACTTTCTTTTAACGAGGCTTCTATGAAAAATCTCTTTCAAATCACTCTTCTGTCTGCATTAACTCTGAGTGCCTCTGTGGCCTCGGCCGAATGGAATGCCACCGCTCGGATCGAGAACTTTGCAGAATCACGAGTCAAAGTGTCTGTGGTTCAGTTTGCAAAAAAAGCCCAAAGTGTGACTTACAAACCCACCGAAGCCCCCTTTGGAAATGTCCTTATTGAAAAAGTCGTTTTTAAAAACCGAGCCCCCTTATTCATCACCGGCTGGGCCCATGGCTCTCAAACCATTATGTTTCGAATCTTTGACCCCGAAAACAAAGGCGCCCTACCCCTTTGCGAAGTGATTTCTTTTGGCGAATCCACCCAACTCAGACAACGCAAAGACAAAATTCAACTTGAAGTTTACAAAGAAGAAAGCGAACAAAAATCTTGGGTGGATTGCGACACTGTTTTAAGTGACAAGAGAGAAGTGAACTCTTCTCCAAAAATAAAAAAAATCGGTCCTTAAGGGTCCGCAGATTTATTCTGGACAAACTTTACTTTACCAAACTCATTCATCAATAAATTTAAAAAATTAAACTCTCAAGATTAAAATTTTGATCTTTAATTAATTGTTGTACTCTTCCATAGAAGCAATAGCATTTGTACCAAAAACGGTAATATTAATCAGTACCGTACTTGCTGCTGTTGATGTCACAAAGTTTCTTTTTTTAACGGTTAATGCTGTCACCCCATTATCGCTAAAAAACGTCAATGTGCAAGCTGATGAGGTTCCGCCAGTAAGAATCAACTGATATTGACCGCCTGACTTCAGATTATGAATGGGGTAAGTTCCACAAGACAAGTTGCTATAAACAATATTACTTTGTGAGAAATTAAAGGGAGGTGAACTCTGAAGCATCATATTACCACTAACAACCGGGCCAAAGGCAAAAACTTCACCTTGAGTTGTTACTTCAAGCCTTTTTGTACCAGAAGTTGCTATTGCAATAGAATTAGTTCCACCAGAAAAAATCCCAGTTCCTGAGGAGCCCAAAACAGAAATACCTGGTGATCCAGCACCTCCTGCACTTATCTTTAGAGCATAACTGTTCATTAGCAAATCTTGAGTTGCCATATGATTACCCAAATTGTCATTTGCCGAAGTCCAAGACAGTACTCCTGCTCCATTGGTTTGTAGCACTTGTCCTGAAGTTCCATCAGCATTGGGTAGTTGCCAAAGAACATTAGCCGTTACCGCATCAGGAGCTCTAAAGCCAACTGTATTTGTTCCATTTGCAGCAAGCTCTTCAAATTTAATTGTTCCAGCCTCCCCAGCAGCAGTTCCTTTAGGACCAGAGAGGATAGAGCCTTCAACGTCTAATTTCTCACTCGGAGCAAAGGTACCGAGGCCGACTTTTCCAGAAGAATCAATCAATAGAGACATATTTCCTGCATTACTGAACCCAATTTGGCCTGCAGCTGAATGAAACAATCCCGTGTTGGCATCTCCATCAAACGATAGCGCAGGTATACTAGGGTTTGAGTTATTTATGAGATTTATGGGCCCTGTCATAGACACTGAACCATCAGCCATAAAATCTCCGCTACCTTTGGCATCAAGTTGGGTTTGAATCGGTGAAATCACACCATTGAGATAACCAAACTCAATATTATCGACTAAACCGTTTGCTAGTTTTGTTGTACTGATATTGGCTGAAACGTTGATATCGGCATCCACTAAACTATCATTCATGATTTTGTTACTATCGATGACGTTGGCAGCAATGGTTAAAGCTCCTGAGCTATTGAGTGTTGCATCTCCGTAGACAAAGACTTCTTGTGCTTGGTTAGAACCATTGCCGATCCAAAGACTGCCATTATTGAGGGTTTCACCAACTACAGCATCCAGTTTATTTGAAAAAATGTTGTATTCAGCATTAGAAATTGTACCACTTGTGACAGCAGCAGTACTTGCGAGGGGAATATTGAGGGTATGTATGTTAGCCGCGCTGTTGATGTAGGGTGAAACACCAGCACTGCCGGCAGTAAAAGTTTGTGTAGATCCGGTTTGACCACCCAGAGAAGTAAGCCCAGAGCCACTGACA
>JBGSSY010000278.1:0-3053 GCA_041736775.1 Bdellovibrionales bacterium
TTTACTTTTACTTTTACTTTTACTTTTACTTTTACTTTTACTTTTACTTTTACTTTTACTTTTACTTTTACTTTTACTTTTACTTTTACTTTTACTTTTACTTTTACTTTTACTTTTACTTTTAAAAAAATCTACATCTTCATAACCAATGTCAACAACATCAACAGGATAAAAATATTTTTTTGTTAAACGATTAAAATATTAACGAGCACAAAAATCTTCAATCGGTAAAATAAAATCTATGACTTCTTTTTGCTGACAACCTTGACTGCCACCTCCAAGAACACTAATAAAAATTTTATCTTGATCAAAATTGACATTTTCTAGTGAGCATACTTTGACAACGCCTGAGGGAAACAACTTCGTTTTTCTTCCCACAAAATGGCTCACTTTATCACCATAGGCTTTGATCAAATACCCCCCTAAATCAATCGGTTTTGATTTTTCATTATGACAACGAATAAAAATTGAGAGCTCCATCGGACTCATCGCGGGCTCTCCCTTATTCACTGCCTTCACTTTCAGCTCTATAGGCCTTTGATGAATCCCAGAATCGTCAATAACAAATGTTTTATTATTCTGCAGGGAAGACTCCCCAAGTTGCACAACCTGCAACTGCCCATAACTTAAGTCTGCTAAAAGCAGAACAAAAACACTCACACTCAGAAAACCAAAAAACTTTTTCATATCAAAACCTTTCAAAGCCTTACGCCTTACAAAATATCATTAAACTTTTTTTACTCGATTTATTTTCTAAATTACTTTAGGTGCAATTGATTTTATGGGCTGCTCGATTTCGGTCAGTCGGGGGTAGTGAGATGTGCATGTGATCCCAATGGGCTGAATTGTAATTGAAGTCTAAACAACCCGAACCACAACTGCCTGCAGCACCAACTGCTTTCGCGGCCTCTACAGTTTTTTTCCAGCAATCACCGAAATGGGTGTAGAAGGTTCGGTGACCTCTCCTGTCCATATAGCTTTTATGCATTTTTACCGAACTGTGGGCCGAGCCATTGTAAATATCCACCTCAAAAACATCCAAAGCTCTTCCCACCGAATGGGTTGAGACTTTGCCATTGCTGGATCGTCGGTTTAACGAAACCTGACCTTCTCCTGTACGAAATTTTATTTTGGTGGGTTGAAAACCAAATGCCGCTACGGCAGCACTTCGTGCACAAGCCAAACCATCGGTTTGAATCAACTGTAAAAAATCCTTGTCGTACTCGAGTTCGTTACACTGACCATTCATATTTGTAATTTCAATATAACCCCCACAAACTTGGGTCGCAGCCTCTCCTCCTCGGGTTTCTATGGCTTGGGTGCGAGAACCATCCGAGGGATTTCTTGTGGTTCTTGGAGTGGTTTGCATTACAGGTACTTCTTCCCGAACAGTTCTAGGAGGTACTGTTTGACTGTTGTCTTGAACAACAACCCTTCTTTGCCGAGTTTGTTTTTGAAAGGAAACAATAAAACCATTTCCACCGTTATTTTGAACAGTATAAGTGACCTCTGCAGAAGAAAAATCAAAACTAAACATCACTAACAAAACAGTTCTGCAAAATAATAAAGCCAAACGAACCTCCTCAAGCATTCCACACCCAACAATGTTGAGGTGGAGCTCAAACCATTTTGCAAGCCCAGGTCCAAAAGTTTTTCTTAACTTTTGAAGTCGTCATATTTATTTTGGAAAGCGATAAGAAAATTTTAGGGAAAATACACGAGAAGCTCTTCATTAAGGAATGAGAACGATCAAAAAAAATTTATGAAAAATCTATCCGGCGTTTTTTAATTCAAAAAATATCTCTTCCTTACTCACTTCATTGAATTCGGTGTCGAAGAGAAGAGAACATCCTTTCAAAAAGCTTAAAAAAATGCTTTAAGTTTGCAGATGTAAAACAAAATACATTGTTAAAAACATTTGAACATTCATGAATTTCTTTCAATAATAACTCATGACACGATTTCTATCTGGCCTTCTTCTTATTTTAGCAGCTCTCGTTTTGGGCTATCTAGCTTCTCCCATCCCTTTTTATCTTCAAAGCAAAGAAGCACGACTTAAAACTCTGTGGTCAAAAGATCTTGTTCATTTAGCTCAAAACAAAGACTTCGCTAACACATTCAAACAAATTTCAAAGACAGAAATCTATTTCAGTGATCCCCAAATCGCAGAAGATTTCAGCCAATTGAATGTCCCTATAACCCTGAACCCCCAGGGCCCCCTCGTTTTAAAAGTAAGCATCACCCGCTGGATCGATAAAAACAAATATGGCTTTATTGTCGAACACAACATCTTCGATAAAGATGACGATAAAATCTTCGAATTCGGCCGCACCTACCACATCGGTTACATCTTTTAGCCTTATTTATAAAAAGTGAAAGCATCTTGTGGTAGTGATTTTTGGGCAAAAAAAAGCCCACACGAGGTGGGCTAAAATAAAAAAGAGCTGGCATCGTGCTACTCTCACACAGGGTTGCCCCTGCATTACCATCGCCGCTGACGGGCTTAACTGCTGAGTTCGGGATGGGATCAGGTGTTTCTCCGTCGCTATCGACACCAACAAGCTTGTTGTTGCTTTCGACAACTCAATAGAACTTAATGAACGATTTTTTTAAATGTGTAAGCCTGAGATATTGCTTACGGTGATTCTTAGGGATGTCTAACCTTAATAAAGCCTCACGACTATTAGTACAGATCAGCTGAATGTATTTCTACACTTACACTTTCTGCCTATCACCTCCTAGTCTCGAAGGAGTCTTTAGGGGGCCGAAGCCCCAGGGAAAATTTATCTTAGAGTTGGCTTCCCACTTAGATGCTTTCAGTGGTTATCCGTTCCGAACATAGCTACCCAGCAATGCCACTGGCGTGACAACTGGAACACCAGAGGTTCGTCCATCCCTGTCCTCTCGTACTAAGGACAGATCTCTTCAATTTTACTACGCCCACAGAGGATAAGGACCAAACTGTCTCACGACGTTCTGAACCCAGCTCGCGTACCACTTTAATTGGCGAACAGCCAAACCCTTGGGACCTGCTCCAGCCCCAGGATGTGATG
>JBGSSY010000293.1:0-9613 GCA_041736775.1 Bdellovibrionales bacterium
CGTTCAGTTTCATAAATAAATCTTTGAGCGAACGAGAGAAAAAAAGTGAGAAAGAGAGAGGAGTGGCTACAACTACAAATGACTTTTTCTTTTTAGACCCACCTCCTTATTTGAGGCTTAAAGGAGGCTTGCGACGCCTAGCTCCTCTTTTTTCAACTTCAAATCATGTGCTAGAACATAGTTCACAATCCTATTCTCCGTTATAATTTACATATAATTAAAACAACTTCTAGATCCAAAATGAGGTTAAAAAAATGAAACCCACCGTAAAAGAATTTTTTGATAGCGCAACCTGGACACTCACCTATGTTGTTTTTGATCCAATCACAAGAGATGCCGTTATTCTTGATCCTGTTTGGGATTATGAACAGGCTTCATCAAAGATGAGCACAGAATCGGTGAACCAAGCCTTAGACTTCGTTCAATCTAAAAACTTAAAAGTACACTTTATCTTGGAGACTCATGCTCATGCCGATCACATTTCGGGATCTCAAATTCTTAAACAAAAATTACCAGGCACTCAGATTGGCATTGGTGCTCGAATCACCGAAGTTCAAAAAGTATTCAAAGGATTCTTTAATTTACCTCCCGACTTTAAAACAGATGGTAGTCAATTTGATATCCTTCTCGACGAAGGCGTGGCTCTTCAAGCGGGTACACTCAAAATTGAAACCCTTTTCACTCCGGGTCACACTCCTGCCTGCAGTAGTTACGTGATTGGTGACACCGTGTTTACCGGCGATGCCCTTTTTATGCCGGACTACGGAACGGGTCGCTGTGACTTTCCATCGGGAAGCGCCTCTGAACTCTATAACTCAGTTCATGAAAAACTTTATAAATTACCCGACCACTTTAGAGTCTATGTCGGACATGATTATCAGCCACAGGGTCGTTCACTCGCCTTTGAATCGACCATTGGAGAGGAAAAGAAAAAAAATATCCATCTTAATATTGAAACTTCAAAAAATGACTTTATCGATTTCAGAAATAACAGAGATCAAAACCTTGAGGCACCAAAACTTTTACTTCCCAGCGTGCAGATCAATATCGATGCCGGAAATCTTCCAAAAGCAGAAGAAAATGGTACGCGTTACATTAAAATTCCGATCAGAGGCAACCTATGAAACCATTTTTTAGCCAATTGACCTCTCTCTTTGGATCGAGTTCGAAAAGCTTGTCGTCGAATGAGGTTGATAATTTAGGAAGCCTTGATCAAGCGGCTCAAAGATTAAACAGAGCCTGCGAGGGCAAAAGTCCCTTCTAAAAAATGGGGATCTTGTAATTTTTATTTCTCTAAAAATCAATGATGAATCTGATAATAAAAATGGTAGTATTTAGTCTGATAAAAATGGAGGTACTCAATGACAAAAAATATTCATAAAATGGAGCGCGTAGTGAGAATTCTTGTGGGCGCTGGTCTGACTTCACTTACTTTTTGGGGGCCCAGTAATCCCTGGTTTCTTTTAGGTCTCATTCCATTGGCGACAGGGCTTGTGGGTTGGTGTCCCCCCTATGCAATGCTTGGAATCAATACTTGTCATCTTTCAAAAAAATAAATTACAGCTCCTTGTAGGCCTTCAGAATGTCACGTACTGACTGAGGGGGGAGGGATGAGTGAGCATAACTGATTGGAATGTCTTTAACGTAGTTATCAATAAGAGTGACGTCTTTGGGTTTGAGCTGAATGGGAGGATGCTCATCCCATTGCAATGTTTTTCGATACCAATCATATTTGATATGACCAAGATCAAAGAAAATTTCGCCAGTTATTTTAGTTTCTCTTAACTTTTTAAAAATTACCTGATTAGCCTTTGTGATGACTTCTATATACTCGCCAAACGCGGTGAGAAAAGTATCTACAGCAAGCTTGGGGCTAAGATCCACTGGCAGTGCGTTTTCTCCCAGCAAATAATCGTCGATGATCATCACTCCGTTTGTCTTCAAAAGGGGCCAACAAAATGTCATATCGATCAGGGTGTCAGCCATCGAGTGAGAACCATCAACATAGATTATATCAAAAGAGTTTGGGGGCAGTTGAGGTAAAATATCTTTTGAAAGGCCAGGTTTTAATTTTACCTTTTTCCAATGTCCTGAGGCAGAAAGATTTCTAAAAAAAGTAAGACAGTAGTTCGGACCCAAAACATCAATCACCGTCGCACGAGATTTCCGATGGGTGAGAATATTATTGAACATCCAAACAAGTGATTGTCCTTCATAGCAACCAATCTCGAGGTATTGGATTTCATTATTAGAATCAAAGTTCATTTTTTCAAATATTTTATTCCAATTATGAAAATGATCCTGAGCCCAAGGGGTGTTGAATTGACAGTTCTTTTCAAAGCTAAAAAATTGATAGTAGATCGGAAGAATTTTATAGGCTATTACCCTGACAAACTTTTTAAAATAAGTTCGACGAGACAGCCATCTGAAAAATTGATTTTCGATATAACTTTCTTCGAGCAAAGACTTTTCCAATGTTCATTTCCTAAAAATTTATTTATGCAATAATAACTAGCAAAATTCGTTGCATAATCCAACAGTTATTCTCTTTTTAATATTGGCATAAAAAACTCTTCGCGTTTTAAATATGTTCCAGGTAATCGACGGTTATGTCGATCTCGTATTGTTATACGCGACGGATTTTTCTCACTGACGGGTACGCCTAAATTATGCTGTCGAACGGTCGTGATTTTCTTTTTGGGTTTTTTTCACTAAGCCACTCGTTTTCGAGCAATCCAAAGGTCGTATTCAGCCTGAATACGTACCCACATCTCAGCTGTTGTTCCAAGTACCTTCTCAAGGGTGAGAGCGAAATCAGGAGAAATCGCTCGTTTGCCATTGACGATCTCATTAATTTTCCTTGGGGCACAGCCGCACTTTTCTGCAAGTTGAGACTGATTTAGCCCCATCTCTTGCATGTAAACTTCATTTAAAACAACGCCGGGATGCATTGGTTTTGGATTTTTAATCATAAATACCTCTTAGTGATAATTTTCAATTTTTACATCAGTGAATTCGCCACCTTTAAATTTAAAGGTAATGCACCAGGGAAGTTTAATGGTAACACTCCACTCTTCCTTTCTTTTACCCTTGAGCTTGAGGAGACGAATATTAGGAGGCTGACCTTTTAATTTCAAATCTTTCAACTCAGTAGTAGCGTGCATTATGGTTAAAAGGGCTTTTGCTCTGATCCACAAATCTCTTGGTAACGACTTTGAACTGTTTGTTTCCCATATATCTTGAGCGCTCTTATTGCCAAAGCTGCGAATCATGCTGTACTCCCAACGTTTACACTATACCAAATAGTGTAATAGTTTGCAAATTAAAAATTGTCTTTGAAGAAGTTCGTATTCCATAAGCTTACAAACAATTAACTATTTGAATTTATAGGATCTTTGAGTTGGCGGAGAAAGCTTGATAGTAGGCGAACTCCGAGCGGTGGTTGTATTTGAGTTGACGTAAACGAACATCAATTCTTGATTGGAAAGGGATCCGGCGGACATGGCTGTTCTTCTGCGGAGAAGGCTCCAAAACACTGATTGCGCTCATTCCAGATAGCAATAAATTGAAGTGAACGTCCATTGTCTTCAATCGTGCCAAATCTAGGAAAAGTGTATTTACGCAACCCTGTCTCCCTAGGCTCCCGAAAATCGCCGATGCCTGCCAAATGGATTTCTTTGCCACCCTTTAATATTTTTCTGATTTTCGTAGACCGATACTCGCAGCTTTCACGATCAAGAGTATTTGTTTGCACCAAAGTGAAACTTGTCTCCTTTTCATCTACAATGTGCATCATAAAACCCGCAACGACACCGCGGTCATCTGTTTCTACTCGTTCACATTCAAGAATTATACGATCTGGAGTGACTAAAAATTCCACCGCTGAATTTGTATGCTTTAAAACCTTAAACGAGGATGTCGCGCAGCCCATCAACATTAGATGATTGAGGGCGAATAATATCACCTTACTTCTTTTTAAGCAGTCCATAATAATACCTGTAATTTTTGAGCGCACTATCTCTGTATGCGGTTTTACTTTTCAAAAGTCCTTTATATTCGAGGATGATGTCTTCATGAGTTGGCAGTCTCCCTAACTTTGCAGCAGCTCTTTTTGATTTATACATAAGCCATCGTAAACCTATAGGAATCGCTATGTTGGGATCTCTCAAATCTTTTTGTCTAATATCGGTAAAAATAAATTCCTTAGCTTCGCCTTTTGGGTTCTGCAAAACTTCCCAAGTTTGTTTTGTAATTTGAGCAATTCCGAAAGCAGTTTTATTTTTGGGCGTGTGGAGACGAAATCCAGATTCACTTGCCAGAAGAGCTTTAAATACATCTGGGTCAAGTGGCGGATCTGTTTTCAATTTAGAATTGAAATAATCTGTCCAAACCGCAATCTGCTCATCGTAGTCATCTGCGGTTTTGTGCTCGGGAATTTTTCCCGCCGCCGGGTATAGAATGCCGTTTCGGTTATGGTTTTTAAAAATCTCCCCAATATCTTCACGCTTTAAGTACGTTCCAGGCAAACGGCGAAGATGCTGATCTCGGATAGTTACACCTGTCGGGTTCTTTTCGCTGACCGGAACTTCCATGGGATGGGCTCGAACTGTGGTAATTTTCTTTTTGGTCTTCTTTTTTGCCATAGAGACTGTCCGCGCCTTTTGGTTTCTATGAGGCCACTGATTTAAGTGGTTTTACCTTTTTATGGGCCTGTTGTGCCGCCCATAAATCATAGTTGGCTTGTAGATTGAGCCAGAATTGTGGGGATGTACCAAAGGCATCCGCGAAGCAAAGAGCGGCCTCCTCGGATACCCCACGCTTACCATTAACAATCTCGTTAACTCTGGCATAGGTCCATCCCAAGTGGATCGCAAAATCCTGCTGCGTGCGGCCCATGGGCTCAAGAAAATCGTTGAGAAGAATTTCTCCGGGATGCGTGGGTTGCCTGCGTTTTGGTAACATTTTCTATCTCCTTTCTATGTCTAATGATAGTCGATGACTTTAACTTTCTCAGGACCATCATCAGTCCACTTAAAAATAATGCGATACTGATCGTTTATTCTGATACTATGAAGCCCTGCCAAATCACCCTTTAAAATCTCAAGTCGATTACCAGGAGGGATTCTCAAATCACTTAATTGAAAGGCTGCATTGAGTTGGTCAAGCTTTCGAATAGCAACCGACCAAAGATTCCTAGGTAGTTTCCGGGCTTCTTTAGTGTTGTCACCGTTAAAGATGTCTTTAGCTGTATCATTCCCAAATGACTTGATCACAAATATCATTATATCAAGGTTCGATATAAATTCAAGAAAAAATCCAAATTTCTGTAAGAGTTCGCCTACTATCAAAGATGGTGATTTTAAAATATATGATTTTATTGCACTTTTAATTTGGCGGAGAAAGAGGGATTCGAACCCTCGATACGCTATTAACGTATACACGCGTTCCAGGCGTGCGCATTCAACCACTCTGCCATCTCTCCGCATGGAAATGTTGAATTGTTTCGATGGTTTAGCAAATATCACGAGGGCTGTCGAGGTAAAAGGGAAGATATAAAAAATATGGGTTATTTCAGGGGGTTAAGTAACCAATTTGAAAAATTATGACTGATCTAAGGGTGCCAAGAGGCAGAACGGGCAGGATTATGTTATGGGTAATCGCTATGGAGACATCTCAATTTCGCTTTAAAAAAATCTATTTAGAGATCAGCAACATCTGCAATTTACAGTGCACCTTTTGTCCTAAAGTAGAGCGGGATCAATTTGAAATTGAGGAGCAAGATCTTCTCAATTACTTTAAACAAGTTCAGCCACTGGCAGAAAGGGTTTGCCTTCATGTGATGGGCGAGCCGCTCAATCACAAAAAATTTCCTTTGTTTGTTGAGCTCGCAAAAAAATATCAGATCTCGCTCGAAATCACCACCAACGGCACTTTGCTCAATTCAACGACCATGGCGGCTCTTCTGAGCCCGGCTATTGTTCAAGTTAATTTCTCCGTTCAAAGTTTTTTTGATAATTTTCCGACGAAAGACCCTTCTCGCTATATCACAAAGCTTTTTGAGTTTCTTGATCTCGCTCTCAAAGAGCGTCCCGACTTGTATCTTAATTTAAGGCTTTGGAATCTTGATTCAGATCCTGTGCAAGCTCATAACAATGCAGAGTTTATTCAGCGAATAGAACAACGCTTTTCTGTGACATTGAATCGAAATGTTAACCCCTCTTTTAAAAAATCTAAAAAAATTAAACAACGCCTTTACCTTCACTTTGACACTCGCTTTGAATGGCCGACTCTGAGAGATGATTTCAGTCGAAAATGGGGGACTTGTCAGGGCGGGCGAAATCAAATGGCAATCCATAGCGATGGTACGGTTGTGCCTTGTTGTCTTGATAAAGAAGCTCAAATTAATTTAGGTAATCTCAACAACCAAAGTCTTGAGGATATTTTAAGAAGTGATCGTTACCTCAAACTAAAGTCAGGGTTTGAACAAGGAATTCTTGTTGAAAAACTTTGTCAAAGCTGTACCTATGCTACACGCTTTAAGAAAGTTCCTCTTTTGAATGCACCATAAATCCCCGAATGGTATCGCTGTCCTTTTTTGTCTCACTTCTCATTGAGCATTCATTATAGGACTGGCCTTGCCTCTGCGGTTTTTTTTGACTAGAATGTAAGCTTATGAAACTCTCTCGCCGTTCCGCACTCATTCTGGTTTTTTCTTTAGGACTTGTTTTATTTTTCTCTCAATTCATGTCTTTCAACATCAGTACATTTGAAAAAAACTACAATACGATTGTGGATCAAAAAGATTTTATCGATTTTGATAAAAATGGTCGCTTTGATATTCAGGCCGCACCTTTTGTCGACGAGATCAATAAAGAAACAACTTGCCAGTTTTTAGACGTCATGTTTCCTCCTCTTTTTATAGGCTGTGAACCGATCGAAGAGAAGAAGGCGACTCCGATCACTTCAATTCTAAGAATAAAGCATTTATCTGGTTGCTGACTTTTCTTAATCCATCTATAGTTCAAATTATGAGCACTGAATTGATCAAAAAAATTCTGTATCTTATGGCATTTTCGGGCCTGATTTTTATCAGTTTCAGCACCAACAATTTTGAGAGCTTAGGTTCTGAAAAACTGAATTTTGAAAGTCTGACTTTTTATGAGATTAAAAGCGCTAACTTTGAAGTTTCCCCCACCCTTAATGAAAAAGCTGAAGATTCTACCTCCGACTCCCTCGATTTATTTTCTGAATCAACTTTGTTTTTTTCAGCTTTGCTTCACTCAATTTTTTATCCAATCCACGCCCGGATCAACACCGGTCGAAATTCGGTCAGTTCTCAATCAAGACCGCCTGACTTAATGCTCTAAGCTTATCAAACGAGAGTCGAAAAACTTTCCGTTAATCATAGAAACATCTTTCCTCACAGACTTGGGGATAAGTTGATTCGACTAAACAATTTCAAAATTTTTACTATTTTTTTAATATGCAAAAAGGGCACTTATGAAAACGTTAAAACAACTCTTTAAACAAAACCGGGAATGGGCTACAGAAATTCTTAAAACTGATCCTGATTACTTCAAAAAACTCAGCCAACAACAGAGCCCACGCTATCTCTGGATTGGTTGCTCAGATAGCCGAGTTCCGGCTAATCAGATTACTGGTTTAGAGCCAGGTGAAGTATTTGTTCACCGAAATATTGCCAACATGGTTATTCACACGGATTTCAACTGCCTCTCTGTGATCCAATACGCGGTAGACGTTCTTAAGGTGACCGATATCATACTTTGTGGTCACTATGGCTGTGGCGGAGTTGCGGCCGCGCTCAGAACCGACCGATTTGGTATTATTGACAATTGGATCCGAAACATAAAAGACGTGTATTTTATGCATCGAGATGAGTTGGATCTATTGCCTGATAATTCTGTTGAAAAAATAAATCGACTTTGTGAACTGAATGTCAAAGAGCAGGTCGCTAATCTCTGTCATACCACAGTTATTCAAGATGCCTGGAAACGGAGTCAGCCGGTTTCTGTTCACGGTTGGATATACGGGCTTAATGATGGCCTTTTAAAAGATCTTAATCTTTGTTTTAGTGACCTCACCCAAGTGGATGAAGTCTTCAGATATGGACATTAAGGATTATAAAGTGAAAATCTATTTATCTGTTTATCACTTTGAGGAGGCCCCTATGACCGCTCACTCATCCTTTTTACAAAATCACAAATTCTGTTGTCAGATATTTCTAACGAGGAGAATGAATCATGGTCGGTCCCAAACCCGCTTTATTTAAGAGTCTAAAATACGACTTGCCGGCCAGTATTATAGTTTTTTTAGTGGCAATGCCCCTTTGTTTAGGAATTGCACTGGCTTCAGGCGCTCCTCTTTTTTCTGGTCTCATTGCCGGTGTCATTGGTGGGGTTGTCGTCGGATCACTCAGTGGATCGGCACTGGGAGTGAGCGGGCCCGCTGCGGGTCTTGCGGTCATTGTTTTAGCAGCGATTCAAGATTTAGGATCATTTGAAACCTTTTTGCTTGCGGTCATTTTTGCTGGAGTTGTGCAACTTATTATGGGTTATGCCAAGGCCGGTGTGATTGGTTATTTTTTTCCGACACCTGTTATAAACGGAATGTTAGCGGGAATTGGGCTTCTCATCATTCTTAAACAGATTCCCCATAGTGTGGGTTATGATGCTGACTATGAGGGTGATATGAGCTTTATCCAGCCCGATTCAGAAAATACCTTTTCAGAAATTTATAAGATGATGGATTATCTCAGCTACGGCCCCATGACGATTGCCTTCGTTTCACTGGCTGTTCTTATCCTATGGGAATTGAATTTTATTAAAAAACACAAGCTCTTTCAATTGATCCAAGGACCTTTGGTGGCTGTTGTAATAGGTATTATTTTGAATAAACTCTTCGCGGGAACTGAAGATTTTAAACTCAGCGCCACGCAACTGGTTTCGATCCCAACTGAAGGTGGCTTTTCAGATCTTCTGAATAATTTAAGATTCCCCAATTGGGCAGAAATGAGGAATCCAAAAGTCTATTTAACGGGCTTGATTTTGGCCGTCGTAGGTTCTTTAGAAACCCTCCTCAGTGTCGAGGCCTCTGACAAACAAGATCCGTGGAAACGCAGAACTCCAGCCAACCAAGAACTAAAGGCCCAAGGATTTGGAAACATAGTTTCTGGGCTTTTAGGAGGCCTTCCCTTGACTCAGGTGATTGTGAGAAGTTCTGTCAATGTTCAGGCCGGTGGTCGCACAAAACTCTCGGCTATTTTGCATGGTTTTATTATTTTACTCTCTCTCATCCTCATTCCTGGAATTTTAAATAAAATTCCCCTTTCTACTTTGGCGGCTATCCTCTTTTTGGTGGGATACAAACTGGCAAAGCCGGCGATTTTCAGCTGGTGTTCTGAGGTGAACAGGGATTTGGCCGTGGATCAAAACGAACGCTACTACGACGATAACGCTAACTCGTTTTTCGCGGATACGGTTTCCGTTGATATGGGCGGACTTCACGAGCGTTTTCTGGCGATGATAGATGTGGGCGGCCACATCCTCGACGCAGGATGTGGGTCAGGGCGTGATGCCAAGGCTTTCCTAGAACG
>JBGSSY010000316.1:0-12958 GCA_041736775.1 Bdellovibrionales bacterium
AGTGGTGACTCCACCTATTCGGGAGGTCAGAACGAAGCCCCTGGGGGCGGCGGCACTGCGGTTGTTGAACAGCCCGCGCCTGCTGCGCCCATAGCTGATCGCACGGTAATGAATTGCAGCAATACAACGTACACAAGAACCAACTACACCGGCTCCTCTTGTTTAAAGAATCTCTCCCTCAAAGAAAAAGCGGAGCTGGTTATGCAAGACGTCGTTAAAATAAATCAACTACGTCCAAGCTTTAATATGGATCCTCGATTCAGTGCCTGTGTGGCTTACAGAGAATCTCGATTTTCCCCTAATGCTCGCGGTGGAACGCCTGACTGGGGAATGTACCAGGTGATTGATGGCACTGGCTCTGGTGCCCTAAAGAGAAACAATCCAGTGACGCCCGGCTTTTCACAATATCGTTACAATTGGCATCGTTATCGCGATAACATGATCAAAAGCACGCTCGCACAAGCGGATCTTCACCATTCTGTACTTAAAGAAAAAGCAAGTGCTTCTGGTTTAACTACAAAAATCAATAATGGCTCGAGCGATGTTTCGCTTTATCAAACTCTGGCGACTCGCTACAATGGAAGTGGTTCAAGAGCCAGACACTACGGTTCAAAAATTGCAAGTTGTTACAAGGCGATGTTGAGTGTTGCCAATCGACAAGGTCAAGTCACTGGTAATGGACGAGCCCTTGAGAATGCCCTTAAAAAGGCTTTAAACTAATGAGGATGATTATGATGTCTTTCACTAAAAAAAATAGGGCTCCTATAATGTTTGTTCTCGGCCTTTTTCTTTTTACTTCTACTAGTTTCGCCGAAAGTGATTGGGCCTATTGCTATGACTCCCCCTCTAACCGAATCTATTTTCAAACCAAAGAAGAGATTAAACTTCTTAAGGGAAAATGCTTTTCAAAGACCTATTACCAAGGTCAAAAAAACTTTGACCTCATCCTGGATACTTTGGACGAACAAGGTTTTCCACGAGGTGAGGCTGGTGCACCCCTTAATATGAATCTCAATAGTGGACGAAATATTTTGGTCACCCACTGGAATGATTTGTCTAAAAATAATTTGCTGATCGTTTTAGAACCCAATCTCAAAAACCATTCGGTTAAAATTCACTGCCAATATAAAAATTATTCGAATCGACTTGAGGCTCGTGTAGACAGTGGTGACGGACGCTTCAAGGTTCGAGTGCGCGAACCCCTGAATGATGTTTCTGATCTTTTTCGTCTGGTCTGGAAAAACTGTGATCTCTAAGTCTTTGGCTTAGATCTCAAGCGCTAGCGACTGGCTTTCTATAAACTGTTGAATTTTAAGATTAACCATTTCAGGAAAATCCAATTGCGTACAGTGCGATCCATAATGCACAACATAGAGCTCACTTTTATAAACAAGCTCATTCATTCTTTTTTGCTCATCAAGAGGCGTTAACCCATCTTTAGAACCTGCAATAATCAAGGTCGGTGTGGAAATTTTAGAGAGTACGGATTCAGCATTATACTCAATCATTTGTTCGAAAAACGTAATAAACACTCTGACGTCAATGGAAGAAACTCCCTTGGCATAGATTTCAATATCTTTAAGAGCTGTTTGAGAAAGGTTGAAGCCGCCAGTTAAAGAACTTAATGGTACAAGCAAAGGATTGGTGACACCCTTTTCCCAAAGGGTCGAAAAAAATCCCGGGGCTTTATTATAGATTTTTTTAAATTGGTTAATCATCTCCACTAAATTTTCAGCTTCAATCATCAAACCAAAAGGATTTCTGTACACACCATTGATTGCAACAAGTCCTTTAAATCTTTCGGGCGCTTGCTCATAGGCCTTAAGCAAGACTTGCACCCCAAAACTATGTCCGACAAAAGTGGCTTTTTCAAAACCTAAATGATCACAAAGTTTGATCACATCCCGAGACAGTGACTCAATCGTGAGCGTGGACTTATCTTCCGGTATGGGCGTATGGTGGTGGCCGCGGTAATCTAACAATACTGTGGCATGATTCTTTGAAAAATAACGCACTTGCGGAGACCAGTGATTAAAAAGGCAACCCACTCCGTAACAGAAAATGATGGGGTCTCCCTCGCCTCTTTTTTCGAAGTAGATTGGGGTTCCATCGAAGCTTTCAAAATATCCCGTGTGCTTAAGAACCGAATCCATGACCCTCATCAAACTCAACAAGAAGTTGAGTTTCACCAATACTAATAATATCTCCCGGAGTCAGCTGTTTACTCTCCACACTTTGGTTGTTCAGCAGGACCTGATCTTTATGGTTTGTAAAAAAATAGGGGTATTTCCCTTTGACATGAACTTCAAACGCTTCAGGGGGAGCGCCATCTTCAAACAAACAAAGATCGAGGTGATCCTTGCCCGCACAACGGGGGCCATAAAAAATATCCCAATGCTCACCGTACTGCTGACCCTGAATAAACTTGAGCCTCATTTCGGGCTTTACTTCGAGGAGGGTATTTTTTTCATTCTTTATTTTTTTGAGCAAATCGTAAAAGCCTTTTTGGATTTTTTCAGAGTACTGACTCTCACTTTTTTTAATACAACGACAGACGACAAGGCTAGAGCCAAACAAAATTTGATCTCCATCTTTAATCAAAGCCTTGGTTTCTTTCAGTCCGTTGAGCCAAACCCCATTTCGAGAATTATTGTCTCGAACCAGCCAATTTTCTTCGCTTGCAGGCTCAATAAAAGCATGTATTTCTGATAATTTAGGGTCGTTGAGGCTAATGTCTGCGCCCTTGCGACCTAGGCTTGTTGGGCCCGAGAGGCTGAGCCGCTTTCCCTTTTCTGGGCCATCGATAAAATCGAGATAAAGTCGCATATCCCATTTTTAGGTAAAAAAGAGGCCAAATCAAGGCTTTGTAGACTTGTCGTTACTTAAGTCAGTGTGCTAAAACACTCAGCTAATTAGAAAACCTTGCTCCTTGGCAAACGGCCATTGGGCTTTAACCGAAAGGAATTTATGTTTGAGTTAACCACAAAATCTGTGATTCGTCCCTACGAAGCTGTCATCATGATGGATCCCAACTGCACAGAAGAAGATCAAAAAGAACTTTTCAAAAAAAATAAGTCGATCATCGAGTCTTTTTCTGGTCAAGTGAATCACTTGGACACTTGGGGCAAGCGTCGATTGGCTAATCCGATTGAAAACAAGTCTCGCGCTTATTATTTTCACACAACTTTTACGGCCTCTCCTGATGCGATTCGCGAGTTAGAAAGAACGATGTTAATCAATGATAAAGTGATTCGCGCCGTTCACACCCGACTTTCTGAAAAGCTTCCTTTACAAAAACATCTTGATAAATTCAAAGAGCAGTTGGTTGAGACCGTTCAAAAAGAAAAAGAAAAAGAAGCTAAATTCAAAGCTCGCAAACCGTTTACTAAAAAGTAGTCTTTTTTGATGATGAATAAAGACTCTTTTAAACGACTGGCCCTCTCGTCCGTATTAGGACTGGTGCTCTCTTACACTTTTGTGGTGTTGGCGGTACTGCCTATTCGCTATTTACGGCTCCAGTTTGGAAGATCTGTTTTTTGGACCGTGGCCCTGATGGGCTCAGGAAGTCTTTTACTTTTTGGTTTCTGGCAATGGGCTGGTGTCTATTTGACTCTGTGTTTGCTCATCGGCTCCTACCGCGAACTTGAAGAAAAAAAGTTGTCTTTGTTTACCTCATCCCTTTTGGCTATTTCTATTACATTGACCGGAGCCATGACTTTATTTTTTAGTTTTTTAAAAATCACCAAAAACGACTGGCAGAGTTTTCTCTTGCTTAAAACCAAGCCGCTGATGGATCAGTTCCAACAACTACCTCGTTTTCAAGGTTTAAGCTCTGAAACTGTAATTTGGTATTTGCCCTCGGGCCTGATTATCACGCTGATGATGATTTTATTTATCTCTCTCACGATCAGCCCAACCGGAAAAGCACAGCGCAAAACTTTGTTGCGTTTTAAGCTTCCTGACTTTTTGATCTGGGCTTTTATCTTCGGCCTGGGTTTAGCTTTTATTCCTGCCCAACAAAGTCTGATCTCCTTTGTGGGATTTAATCTATTAATTATCACCTTGGCGGCCTACTTTTTCCAAGGTCTTGCTGTTTTCGTCTGCTTCCTTGATCGATTTGAGATCCATGGGTTTTGGCGATTATTGGCGCTTTTTTTAATCTTCTTTCAGATGTTTCTGTTTGTTTGCGGATTAGGAATTTTAGATTATTGGTTTGATTTCAGATCACAACCAACACATAGAAAAATTAAACATAAAACTTTCCATTCATAAAAGAGGAGTACTCAATGAAAGTGATCTTAAAACAAGACGTAAAGAACTTAGGTAAAGTTGGTGAGCTCATTAATGTTGCAAACGGTTATGCTCGCAATTTTTTATTCCCACGCAAACTTGCCGCTGAAGCCACTGAAAAACGTGTCAAAGAATTTGAACATTGGATGCGGGTTGCTGATTCTCGTCAAAAGAAAGCCCAGGCCGAAAGAAAACAAATGTTGTCAAAAATTGCTGGTCTTCAGTTGGTTTTTCAACTTAACGCCGGTGAAGAGGATAAGCTTTTTGGTTCTGTGACGAACAAAGACATTTCCGATGAGATGGAAAAACAGGGTTATTTGGTTGATAAAAGAGACATCGTTCTTTCTGAGCCCATTAAAGTTCTTGGCCAGCACAAAGCGGTCATCCGTCTTGGGGCCGGTCTCGAACAAGAGATTGTGGTCACTGTTGAGCGCCTCGCTCAAAAAGCTTAAAGCCAGGAATTCTTACCCTCAGCGAGATCGCTAAAAATCTCCTGAGTGATTTGAACTAGTATTTCTCGAATACCCTCAAGGCTAATGGTCTGAGGGTTCTCTCCTTTTTCAAGGATCCATTTTTTAAATTCTCTGGCCACTAACTCTTTGGGAAGACCGGTTTTTTCAACCAGTTGATCTATCATTTTTTCATCCATGAAATGATGTCCTCTAGCAAGGAAAAGGCTTCATTGCCCCTTCAATTCTGATCACACTTCACGGACTTCCCATCTGTAAAATGAATTCTACAAGAACTCGACCTTTTGTGCTTTTAATTTAAATTATTCGGGTTTGAGCAAGCCGGATCGCTTGGGATTTACAAAGCCGGACTTAAAAGTTGCACTTTCTTCAGGCGAGAGAAGTTTAAGTTCAAGCGGGATTATTTGTTGGATCGACTCACCGAGAGTATGGATATGGTCAGTTATTTTTTTTAGATCCTCCCCAGTCAGGGGTAAATGATGGCGTTGATCGATTTTTAGCAAATCGAGGATTTGAGTCTTCCTATAATTTTCAATCCACTCATAGGAGTTGATTTGGCTGTAGTTAAAGGCATCAATAACATTGAGCTTAAGGCCAACTCTCGCTCCCAAAATCGCCCATAGTCCATTGGAGACATCGGCGCCGACCTCACACCAAACTTTAAGTCTGAGACGATTTTGACGCCCCAATTGAGTCTCAAAATTATCTTTATTCAACGAAACTTGTTTTCCCCAGGAAAGACTCATTTTTACGCCTTCGCGCAGGCCGGCGCGAAAGGCCTGCTCTGGAGTTTTATTAATTCTAGTCTCACTCACAAAATCATCCATTAAATAATACTGAGCCAAAAAACAGTAATCTGTCGGATCACTTTGTTGTTCTGCGCTTTCATGGGAGCGAATTGATAACGCCACTTTCTTTGGCCAAAGTTTAAGGCCACCATTGCCATAGGTGAGTCCATTGATCGTATTGAGTGATGACCAAGAAAGAACCCACTGGCTTTCGAGCCGCCTTAGGTCTACTGAGTGATCAAGTCTTGCAGGCAAAAGAAGGTTATCACCGTCTATCACAAAAAAATGACTGGTTTTTGCCAACTGAGCACAGGTTTTAAGGGCTTGATCAAAACCAACAACACCTTCCACTTTTTGAGCATGGGGAATCATTTCTTTTGTACTTTGCCAATGTTCTTCACGGTTGGGTTCGTCAAAACAAACATAGAAAACGTCCCACGTGTTCATTAGATCCAAAAAACTTTGGGGTTTACGAGCTCGACGAAAGGGATCTTCAGAAAAAAAGATTTGTTTTATGGATTGAATCAATGGCGACTTCCTTCGAAGTTGCGCATGAGCCGTCCACCCTTTTCTGCCAAAAGCGCGGTTGCAAAAAAAAGTCCGGTCGAAAAAATTTGAGAGCGCGAGCGGGGTCTATAGATATAACTTTTTTCGAGACGCGGGGAAGTCTGTTCAAGACTGAGTTGATAAAAGGCACGATTGAAATTTTGTTTCCAGGCTCTTCGCAAAAACCCTCTCCATCTGAGAGGATTATTGTGGGCAACTTTGAGATTAAAGCTCACTGCTGTTTTATAACCTTTTGACTGAAGTCGTTGAGCTAAATCCAGCTCTTCGCTGCCCCAGCCAATCTTTTCGCAAAACCCATTAATCTCCTGGAAGGCCTCTGACTTTAAAAGTAACGCTCCCCCCAAAAGATGTTGGCCCATAACAAGGCCACTGAGACGTTCAGTCATAAGTCCGCGGTGAACCCATTTTCTTTGAATTTCGCCATAAGTTTTTGCCAGCCCACCTTGGCTCACATTGCGATAGATTCCACTCACCGCCACAACTGGATTTTTCTGTCTTTCTAAACGTTCGATCAGAGAAAGTATTTTTTTAAGATCAATTTCACAGTCCTGATCTTTAAAAAAAAACCACTGGCCCTTTGCGTTTTGCGCCCCCCAGTTTCTCATATGAGAAATGCTTGGGCCCACCACAGGACCAATTCTTTCAACTTGATCTGAGACTTTAACCACAGGAATGGCTACTGAATGAGAATTTTTGTAATGTTTGTGATTACCACACTCGACGATGCTTAAAAGCACGAAAACGCCTCATACGAATAGTGAGAAGAACCTTTAAAAATGCAAACCCATCGCTATAGATGTTTAACTTTGATTCTCCAATTCGAGGATCATATTGAATGGGAATCTGTTGAATTGAAACTTTTTTGAGAAGCATGCTGAGAGTGAGATAAATTGAAAAATCCAGACCTTGCTCGGGAATTTGTAAAATATCAGCTAAATGTTTACGGTGAAACACTCGATAGCCACTGCAAACATCCTTAAGCTGAGAGCCATAAAGTACTTTTGCTAAAAAGACATAAAACCAATTTCCAAAACCTCGGGTCAGACTCATTCCCTTTTCATCAAGAGCTCGAGAGCCCATGATAAAGTCTGAGAATCCTCGATCCATTTCATCGATAAAGAGTGGAAGGTCTTCTGGTCGATAAGTGCTATCCACATCAAAGAATCCAATCCACTGACCCTGGGCCTGTTCAAATCCCGTTTTTAAAGCGTTTCCGTAACCACGGCGACCCGCTGTATGAATGATCTTTACATCTTTATATTCAGACAAACGTTCTAAAGAACGATCAAGCGATTGGTCGTTCACCACTATAAGTTCAAAATCGTTGATTCTTTTTTCTGATTTTAATTGATTGAGTTTTTTGAGGGCCCTGGGGACGACAACGGGAATAGCGTCTTCCTCGTTAAAACAAGGCATAACAATTGAAATGTCGGGAATGAATTTATCCATGTTAGCCTAACCTGTGAGCAGACATTCTAAAAAAAACGGCGGTCAGTGGCAAACTTAAAAAAACAACTCTTCAGCATCTCTTGTTTTAAAGTTGAGAACTTCTTTCATTGTCGGCCCTCAATGCCGAGGGAATCTTTTACGAGGGCAGAGCATCCGTTGGTGAGGGTGTGACTTCAAGCGATGGGCCCCTCTCTCTCAGATCACCCTTCAGCTGAAAATAAATGGCCATACAAGAGCCGACCAACTCTCCCAGCCCATAAAAGAGAAATGAAAACATATAAAATCGAGAGCGAGGTGATAAAAAAAGAACAGTAAACACAATTCCTGTTACCCAAGGTTTCATCACCGCTAAGAGCACCGTTAAAATACAAATCAACATGGGCAAAAGTTTCAGGGGCGAGATGCCGCGCCAATACTTAAAAAAGACAAAACTTTGGGCTCGCCCGTAATAAGCCATTTTTTGGTACCAATCGTATTCAGAGCAAGGCAGGTAATGCTCAACACGAAAACTGGGATCATAGGTAATTTTATAATTTCTTCTCAAGCGAACGTTAATATCAAGATCTTCGCCAACATATTTAAAAAAGGGATCAAAGCCGCCAACCTCTAGGGCCCTCTGGCGATGAACTAAATAATTATTGGTCGGCACATGACCAATATCCGTGGCATGACTCTGTGTGCGTCCAAGGGGAAAGTAGTTTGCGAGAGGCAGTACAAAGGAGTGCCAATATTCTGTCCCTTTGTAGGAGGAGGCTCCTCCGATGACGACTGTTTCATAGGTGGTATTTTGAATGGACCTCTTGAGGCCCTTGAACCAACCCGATTCAAGTTTTGAATCCGCATCGACGTAGATCACCCACTGGCTATCGGACTCAGTGAGGCTCTGTTGGCGCGCTTCAGCCATGTGATTTTTATCTCGAGCAAGGGATCGCGCTTTTATTTGTGGATTATTTTTTATAAATTCTTCGGCGACAGAGCGTGACTGATCTTTTGAAGCGTTATCAATCAATAATAAATCAAGTCGAAGAGTCTCATCAGCCACAAACTCATCGGCGATGGATTGCAAGAGCCGAGGTAGGTTTTTTTCTTCATTATGATAAACGACGGCAAGACTAACGCTGATCATAATTGAACCTTCTACCTATCGCCCTGCTTGGGGTGCAAAGTTTCTTGGTCTTCCTCCCGAATGTATCGGTGTTGGAGCCGGTGGCATTGGGTTTGACGGAGCACTATCCTGCCAATTTGAGAATTTTCCATATTGGGCTTCCCACTTCAATCGGACATCTCCAACCGGCCCATTTCTGTGTTTGCGAATGAGCAGATCCGCTTGCCCCTTAATATCTGGATTATCGGGTTCATAGTACTCTTCGCGATAAAGCATCATAATGATATCTGCATCTTGTTCTATGGAGCCGGATTCTCGCAAATCAGAAAGCACTGGCTTTCTTGCTTCGCCGGAACGACCTTCAACGCCACGGTTTAACTGGGCCAAAGCTATCACAGGAATGTCGAGTTCTTTGGCAATGGCCTTAAGACTGCTTGAGATCTCTGCAACTTCACGCTCACGACTTTCGATTCGGGTTCTTAACTTCATGAGCTGAAGGTAGTCGACCATGATCATATCAAGTCCGTGTTGTTGTTTAAGTCGGCGGGCTTTAGAGCGAATCTCTTGGGGAGAAATGGCACTGGTATCATCCACATAAAGTTGAGCTTCACCCAATTTCGCCGCTTTATCGATGAGCCGTGGCCAGTCATTGTCTTTGATTCGACCAATACGAAGATCAGACATGTTGACCTTGGCTTCGGTGGCGAGCATACGCATCATCAATTGTTCTTTTCCCATCTCAATCGAAAAATAGGCCACCTTTTTTTGATTATGAAGAGAAGCATTGAGAGCCAGATTTAAGCTAAATGCCGTTTTTCCCATAGAGGGGCGCGCAGCGAGAATAATAAGATCTCCCCCTTGAAATCCAGCTGTCATTTTATCAAGTGGAGTAAATCCAGAGGCTATTCCTATGATCTCTTCTTTTCTTGCAGCCAGTTCGGTGAGTTTATCAATACTGACCTTAATCAGCTCAGCCGCTCCAACAAGCCCACCAGAGGTTTCTCGCTGTTGAGCAACACTAAAAACCTTGCTTTCAGCCTCATCGATAAAACCGTCAATACTTTCGTACTTTCGGTCATAGGCCGTGTCTAATATTTCCGTGTTGACCCGAATCATTTTTCTGAGCAAAGAAAGTTCTTTTACAATTTTTGAATAGTGACCAATGTTAACGGCCGTTGGGCCCTCATTCATAATTTCTGCAAGAACAGCAGACCCACCAATTTGTTCCAATTCTTTTTTGGCCTTAAGTGAATTTGAAACAGTGACTATGTCGATGGGCTCGCGACGGTTATTGAGTTCAACCATAACTTGATAGAGTTTTTGGTGGACGAGCTTGTAAAAATCAGAAGGAATAAGAATTTCGGAAACCGTTTCAAAAGCTTCCGGCTGAACCAGAAGCCCACCCAAAATAAACTTTTCGGCGTCAACGTTATTTGGTGGCGTTCTTAATTCCATAAACTGTCCCCAACAAGAGAATGCAAATGATTAAAGGCGAGCCTTTTCGGGATGAGGACACAGAGGTGAGCTCGCTGATGTCATGAATCTTAATGATGTTTCTTAACTTCGATTCTGTAGGTATCTATTTTCTTTTTCAAGGTATTTCTATTGATACCAAGCAGTTTGGCCGCCTTAACTTGATTGCCCTGACATTGACGCAACGAGAGTTCAATCAAGGGTTTTTCAACCTGCTCGATGATGATTCGGTGCAAACCATTAAGCTCAACATCAGCTTGTTTCTGCTGCTCAAAAAGCAAAGAGAGTTTGCTTTTTACTAGATGTTCTAAGCTGGTGGCTTGAAGATTCGTAACGTAAACTGGATCGCGTTGAGTTTCAATATTTTCCATGGCACTCCCAAGACTAACAAATGGAAGGAATTGATAAGCTGAGCGTAAAGGAAATGCAAACAATGTTCTCCGCAACATAAAAAAAATTTTTTCTTGCCAAAGAAAATAAAGTTTTAATTTGGCCTCAGTCGATTTAACTCCGCGAGACAAAGTTAAGCCTTGACTGCCGCAGCACCGTTCTTAAATTAATTTCTTTACCAAAGTCCCTTCATCCGAAGGTCGAGCCCCCTCTGATATTCTCTGCACTCTTTGCACAAAAGCCTTTAAAATAGAAGGATGATCTTAAAGCGACTTGGTTCTCTTCGAAATGATGTTATGGCTATTCTTTGGTTTTCTCTGAGCCTCTTTTTTTCATTATCGCTTTATAGTTACAACAGCACCGACCCTTCATGGAATTCCATCGGTCGACTCGGACACCCTACCAATTGGTGTGGATATTTGGGGAGTTTTAGTTCTGATTTTCTCTACCAATTTTTTGGAATGAGCTCATGGGTCTTGGTTTCTTTTTTAATGATCATGAGCTACCAAACACTTCATAAAAAAAGAGAGAACACGGCTTCTCAAAAAAATGGCTGGCTTTTGCTTCTTGTTGTCAGCGCGGCCTCACTTTTTGAAATTTATTTTAGCAAAACTCATTTTTACCACGGCCGAGTGGGAATGGGTGGCGTCATTGGATCCTTTTTATCGAGCTCTTTAACCAAAGCCCTTAACCAATATGGAGCCACACTCTTTCTGGGCACACTGATGTTAATTGCCATTGTCTTTGTCACTGACTGGAGCTTACAAAAGTGGGTTCCTAATACCTCAGCCTTATTATTGAACACGGTGACAAAGCTCTTTTCATTTCTGGGATTATCAATCGGCTTTCTTAAAAAATTAAATCCCCGCCTCGATCTCAGAAAAAAAATCGAAGCCCTGCCTCTTAAAAAATCAAAAATTCCTACAATCTTCAACAATGATTCCGAACCTTTTGTGGATAAAGAGCCCGATAAAGCCGAATTCTCTTACCAAGATGAAGTTGAAGCGGCTGACCTTTTAGAAACCACACCGAAAAAAAGAAAAGTGAAAATGAAGCGACAGGTGGAGAGAAAAATCGCCAACTGGAAGCTTCCTGAACTGCAAATCTTAGACGATCCTCCGGCCTCACGTTACCGAGTGGATCAAGCGGAAGTCCAAAAGAAGTCAAATATCTTAGTTGATAAACTTGCGCAATTTTCTGTCACCGGCGAAGTCAAGGCCGCTAAACCGGGGCCGGCCGTGACGATGTTTGAATTTAAACCCAGCGTCGATGTCAAAATCAGTAAAATTACCGAACTCGCTGATGATCTCTCACTCGCGCTCAGTAGTGAGTCGGTTCGTATTATTGCACCCATTCCCGGGCGTGATGTTGTCGGTATTGAAACTTCAAACGCCAATCGCGAAACCGTTTATCTCAAAGATATTGTCGCCAGTGATGATTTTTGGAATGACGATTTTAAACTTCCGCTGGCCCTTGGACGTGAAGCCAATGGAACAACTAAAGTTGTTGATCTCAGAAGAATGCCTCACCTTCTCGTAGCCGGAACTACAGGTTCTGGAAAATCTGTTTTTGTGGTCTGTGCTCTGACCGGACTCCTCTTTCGCCATTCACCACAAACCTTAAGATTGATTTTGATTGACCCCAAACAGGTGGATCTTTCTACTTTTAATAATATTCCCCACTTACTGATGCCAACCATCTGTGAGCCCAAAAAAGCTGTTGGCGCACTGAAGTGGGCGGTCAAAGAAATGGAAAAACGTTATCGTTCAATGTCAAAGTTTGGTGCTCGTGGGCTTGAGGCCTTTAATGATACCGTGGCTGAATTTGAAAAAGATAAAATCGCAGAACACGACGCCTATAATCTTGAGCTTGAAGAACAGCGCCGCCATAACGAAACTTACTACTTTACTCCTCAACCTTATATCGTCATCGTGGTGGAAGAGTTTGGCGACCTTATGGCTGTCGATAAATCCAACGTAGAACAGCTTGTCGTTCGACTTGCTCAAATGGCTCGCGCCAGTGGAATACATTTGATTCTCGCCATGCAATCACCGCGAAAAGATGTGGTTACGGGCTTAATCAAAACCAATATACCTGGTCGAATCAGCTTTAAAGTCGCCAGCAAAATGGACTCGCGCATTATCCTTGATGAGTCCGGTGCCGAGCGACTTCTCGCAAGAGGGGATATGCTCTTTCTTGCACCTGGTGTTGCAAAACCCATACGTCATCACGGCCCTTGGGTCACAGAAGATGAAATCAGTTCTGTCATGAGTTATTGGTCTGAGCAAGGCGAACCAGAGTACAACGAATCCGCGATGCAAATGACCACAAGCCTTTCAGCTTCAAATCCAGAACTTGCGGAAGAGTTCGGAGAAGAGGATTTTGGAGAAATGGACGATCGTTATGATGAGATCCTCTCCTGGGCT
>JBGSSY010000149.1:0-20396 GCA_041736775.1 Bdellovibrionales bacterium
AAGGTGTTACTGCTGCCGGATTAGAATCACTTCGCGAGCTAGAGCTTGAAGGAATTCTGAGAATGAGTTTTAATAAAGCTCTGATGCGTGACAATGAGCTTGGAAAAGAAAACTCGTAACGTATTTTAAGGACCACGGAGGGAATTATGAGAGTAACGCCGATCGATATCGCCCACAAAACCTTTGGACGACGTATCTACGGATTGGATACAGAAGAAGTCTATGATTTTCTCAGAGATGTGGCCGATGAAGTTGAATCCATGAGTCGTAAATATGAGCATCTTCTCGAAAAACAAAAAGAAAATGAAGAGTCTTTGGCAGAGCATCGATTGCGTGAAGATGCTTTGAAACAGACTTTACAAACAGCAGCACAGATGTCAGAGCGAATTAAAGCCGAAGCTCAACGTGAAGCTGATCTGGTGATCAGAGAAGCTCGTCAGCGTGCTGACATCATTATCAAAGAGGCTCGCGAGTCACTTCGAAAGATGTATCAAGACATTAATGATCTTAAAAAATCTCGCATGCAATTTGAGACCGGCTTAAAATCTTTGACCAAAGCTCATTTAGCAATGATCGAGCAAGGTCACAGTGTTGTCCCTGACCCGGCGATTCAAAATCCCATGGCCGACAACCAGGCCTAAAACTAAAAAGCCGAGGAAGAACCTCGGTTTTTTTTCCTTTTCTGGGTATGGACTCTGGCTTGCCAAGCCCCCGGACTCAAGGCAAAGTGTCTCATCATGACAAAAGAACAAAAAAGATCCCTCGCTATAATATTTTTTACTGTCTTTTTAGATCTTGTTGGTTTTGGAATTATTCTTCCTCTTATGCCTTATCTCGCTCGGCAGTTCTCAGCGACTCCCTTAGAAATTGGTCTGTTGATGGCCGTCTTTTCTTTTATGCAGTTTCTTTTCTCTCCCCTCTGGGGAAAGCTCAGTGATCGCTTTGGTCGACGACCGATTATTTTAATCTCATTAATGGGTGCTATTTTCTCTTATACTTTTTTTGCCTTTTCCAACTCACTGTTCTTGCTTTTTGTGGCCCGCGGTCTTGCGGGATTTTTTGCGGCTAATATTTCAGCGGCTCAAGCCTATATCGCTGATATCACCCCTAAAGATAAACGTTCGGTGGGCATGGGTTTGATTGGTGCCGCTTTTGGTTTGGGTTTTATCATGGGACCAGCCATTGCTGGTCTCACAGGGCCCATTGGTGAGTATTTGGGTGATGAGCCTCCCTTTGGAATTCAGTTCTCTGCCCTTGTGGCCGCGGGTCTTAATCTTATTAACCTTGTTCTGGCTTTTTTCTTTCTGCCTGAAACTCTTGACCCTGATAAAATCAGAGAGAAAAAAGATCAAAGTCGCTGGCAGTCCTTCACTTTTATTTTTCGTGAGCCTCTACTTCGTTCTCTTTTTACAATTTTCTTTTTAATCAGCTTATCCATGGCTCTTATGGAAGTGATGGTCTTTCCTTTTGTGCAAGACCGATTTAATTGGGATTATAAACTGGCATCGATCAGCTTTGCCTATGTCGGCGTCATCATGGTGCTCACTCAAGGTTACTTTATCAGAAAATGGATCCCCCGTTTTGGTGAGAAAAAAACTCTGCTTTTTGGTCTTGTGGCCATGACCCTTAGTTTTTTTGGAATTGGTCTGAGCTATGAAGTGATTTTTTTAGCCCTCGCTATGACATTATTGGCGGTGGGTAATGGTTGTATGCGCCCTCCCATCATGGGCCTTGCGTCAGTGATGACTGATGAGGAAGAGCAAGGTTACGTACTTGGGGTGATGAACAGTATGGGAGCCATTGGTCGAATTGTTGGACCTGTGCTCGGAGGATGGCTTTACCAGAGTCACTCCCAAGAGGCTCCGTTTTTTGCATCGGGTCTTTTGGCTCTTTGTTCAATTCTCCTTTTTCTTTACATTATCAAGCGGCTGCCTGACCCCCAAAGGCATTGACCCTTTTGACTCGAGGAAATTCTTGGGTGATTCTGGGTAATATGTTAGAACTTTTTGATGGAAAATAATAATCTCTCTGACCGCTATTCGCCCCAAGACGTTGAATCAAAAATCTATGGAATGTGGGAAGCCGGCTCTTATTTTAAAGCCGAAGATCAATCCACCAAACCACCTTACTGTGTGATTTTACCTCCCCCGAACGTCACAGGTTTTCTTCACATGGGTCATGCCCTTGATCATACCATTCAAGATGTTCTTATCCGCTGGAAGCGGATGTCGGGGTTTAATGCTCTTTGGCTTCCTGGGGCTGATCATGCCGGAATTGCCACTCAAACTGTTGTTGAAAAAGAATTGAAAAAAAATGGCCAAGATCGGCTCTCCCTCGGACGAGAGAAATTTCTCGAACAAGTTTGGTCTTGGAAAGAGACTTACGGAAGTCGCATTTATTCTCAGATGAAGAGATTGGGTGATTCTGTGGATTGGGAAAGGGAGACCTTTACTCTTGATGAGGGTGTTTCAGCGGCTGTGCGAAAAACATTTGTTCATCTTTATAAAAAAGGCTGGCTCTATCGCGGAGAAAAATTGGTGAATTGGTCTCCTCCTCTTCAATCGGCCATTTCCGATCTAGAAGTTGTCCATCAAGAAACAAAAGGAACTCTTTATTATTTATCCTATGCGGTTGAAGGTTCAAAAGAACAACTCACTATTGCGACCACACGTCCTGAAACTTTGTTGGGAGACTCCGCCGTCTGTGTCCATCCCGAAGACGAGAGATACAAACATCTGATTGGTAAAAACGCCATTCTCCCTTTAATCCAAAGAAAAATTCCGATCATCGCTGATACCTACGTGGATCGTGAATTTGGAACTGGGGCTTTAAAAGTAACTCCGGCCCATGACTTTAATGATTATGAGTTGGGTAAAAAACATAAACTAGAAATGATTAATATTTTGAACACCGATGGCACACTCAACGATCTCGGCCATGCTTATAAAGGACTTAAAACCCAAGAGGCGCGGAAAAAAATTGTGGTTGATCTTGAAGAAAAAGGTTTTTTAGTCAAAACCGAACCCCATCAACATGCTGTCGGATACTGCGATCGCACCGGTGCCGTGGTTGAACCTTTTCTCAGTCAACAATGGTTTGTTAAAACCAAGGATTTGGCCACTCCCGCTCGACATGTTGTGAGTAATGAAACCATTCAATTTATTCCAGAGCAGTGGATGAAAACCTATGTTCACTGGATGAATATCATTGAAGATTGGTGCGTCTCTCGTCAGTTGTGGTGGGGACATCGAATTCCCGCTTGGTATTGCCAGACTTGTGAGGGAGTGACGGTCAGTGAAACCAATCCCAAAACCTGTGAACATTGTTCGAGCAAGCAAATCACTCAAGATGAGGATGTCCTAGATACTTGGTTCAGCTCTGCTCTTTGGCCTTTTAGCACTTTAGGATGGCCCGAACAAACTGAAGCCCTAAAAACTTTTTATCCCACGACGGTCCTTGTGACGGGTCATGATATTATTTTCTTCTGGGTTGCTCGCATGATCATGATGGGCATTGAAATGACGGGAGATGTCCCTTTTCGCAAAGTTTATATCCATGGATTGATTCGCGATGCCCAGGGCAGAAAAATGTCAAAATCCTTGGGTAACTCAATCGATCCAGTTGAGTTGATCGATAATTATGGCGCTGATGCTCTTCGCTTTACTCTGATGTCACAAATGGCTACTGGAAAAGATCTTAAGTTTTCTATGCAAAGACTCGAAGGCTATCGAAACTTTATGAATAAATTATGGAATGCCACACGCTTTTCACTGACTCATTTAGAAGGGTTTGTTCCTCCAAAGGACGGAGTGAATGCGGTCGTGAACCAGTCTGATCTTTCAACCGCCGACCAATGGTTGATTTTTAAATTGGGTGAAGTTGAAAAAAGTGTCAATGATCACCTAGAGAACATGCGTTTTTCAGATGCGGCTCAAAGTCTCTATTCTTTTATTTGGCATTGTTTCTGTGACTGGTATTTAGAACTTTCCAAACCTGTTCTCTATGGAAATAATCTTGAACAAAAAAAGATCACCCAGTTGGTTTTAGCACAAACCCTCAACCGAATTGTGCGTTTACTTCATCCCTTCGCCCCCTTCATCACCGAAGAAATCTATCAAAAGCTTCCGATAAAAGGAAAAGCTTGTATCATTGATCAGTACCCTCATCCTGAACAAGATCAGGCCTGGCTGAGTCTTGCCAGTTCAAGTGCAGCCTTTGAAATGGAGCTCGTCCAATCTGTCATCACGGCCATTCGTAATGTGCGCGGTGAAAACAGCATTAAACCCTCTGAAAAAATCAATGTCTGGCTTGCACCCAAAGATGATTATTCACAAAAACTGTTAGGACAAAACAAGTCAGAGATTATGCGCCTAGCTTCTCTTGAAAATTGTCACATCTCCAACAGAGACTCTCTCTCTAAATGTGCCGTGGCCCCCATTCGTATGGGAGAATCCGAAGTTGATGTGATTATTCCCTTAGAAGGTTTGGTTGATATTGCAAAAGAGATTCTTCGCTTAAATAAAGCCATAGAAAAGAATGAAAAGGATATCAAAATTATCAATGGCAAATTAAGTAACAAAAAGTTTCTCGAAAATGCCGATGAAGATGTGGTCGAAGCCGATCGTCTGCTTCTGATTAGTTTGACTTCTAAATTAGCCGAGATGAGGGAATCACTCATGAGACTTTCTGAATAGTGAGTCTCAAAGTTGCTTTTATATCAATCCTTATAAGTTGTTTTTATTTCTTGCCAGATTGAGTGGATTTTTCACAATCTTCGGCGACTTGGAATTCAAGCTCTTCTAAAGTGTAGATATCTTCATTGACGTTTTCGACTTTTGTAGCATCTTCTTCACTCAGTTGGGGTCTCACCACCAAAAGTTTTTCAAGATCCGCCATGGAAACCTTTTTTGACATTTCTGTTGTTACGCAAGAGCATAACTTTTGAGCGATATCCAGAGGGCGTTGAGCCTCCTTCACACACTTATTTTGATAAGCGAGAAGAGTCTTTTTGTCTTTTTCATTTTTAGATTTGGCTGTATCAGCAAAACCAAAACCAGCCGCCCAGATGATTATTAAAGAGAGGATTGTTTTCATCATTTACCTCGCTGTGCTTTCACTGGCATTATTGCCAGTCGTATTTCCATTTCCAACCGGACAGGCTGCCGTGGTGTTTCTGACCATGCGTGATGGGGCGATACTTCCAGGTTCAAAAAACTTCATCGGATCATGGTAGCGACCATTCGCGCGTACATTCATGTCGAGATGGGGACCTGTAGAACGTCCTGTGCTGCCCAGTGTACCAATGATTTGTCCTTTGGTCACGTGTTCCCCAGGTTTAACTAAAATCTTATGAAGGTGATTGTACTGAGTTTCATATCCATTCGTGGCCACAGTATTTCCGCGATTATCTCGCAGAGTCGTACGATGAATAAGAACAACTCGGTTACCCCAACCAGAGCGTGAACGATATGTTCCTTGACCAACTATACCATCAGCGGCGGCGCGAATAGGTTGGCCAACCGGCCCGCCAATATCAACGCCAAGATGCATTTTTCTTCTTCGAGATATAGGGTGAGTTCTCATTCCGAATTGTGAAGTCAAACGACAGCGAGCATGGGTACAACCACAAAGTGGCATGAGAAGTCCATTGCCACCGGTTGGAAAATTTCCCGCGGCCGTCGCATTGGCAACACCTGGGTTATTCGCTTCTGAAGTTGCAGGAACATGGGTTTCAATAAAGCGTGGATCATTAAAAATAAACCCTTCTTCGCCTTTTGTCGTTTTCACAAAGAAATGACCATCCTCTGTTCTCTCGATAATACTCAAAACATCGCCCGGTTCTAAGGTTCGTATGACATTGCGAGTGCCCCTAAAACTTTCACTGTTTCTGAGATTTAATTTTGCTTTTACTCGGATAAAGGCGGCCGAAAGCAGTTCTTCGTCAGCTTGGGCCAATGAACTCAAAAGCGAAAAGACAAGGAGGGAGATTAATCCAATAGGAAACTTTTTAAAAGTTTTCACAATTGACTATGGAGCAAGGCCTGTTCCAAATTACAGTGCTCGAAGGCCATCCTATTGTATTTTGCTCTATCAAAGTCTCGCACAGCTGCAAAAATGTCATGCAGTGATGAAACTTTCAGACGAGAGTCTTGGAATGAGACACTTCTTGATTCATTTGAGTCTCGGTCCTTAATCCATTTCAAAAGCCCCCATAAATTGACCACAGCTCGAATCATTTGAGTTTTTGGTCCTTAATCCATTTCAAAAGCCCCCCATAAATTGACCACGGCTCCTGCCTAACCTTAATTTTTGCCCTTCGGGCAAAAAACGCATCCGCTTTAAGGAGATCAATTTATGGGGGGCTTTTGAAATGGATTAAGAAGTGTTTCCTCGGCATTCATAGGTTTTTTTGTCGGGTTGGTCATAGATGGATTGGGGATTTTAGGTATTTCAGTGAATGAGATTGGGTGGGTTGAGTTAAGAAAAAGTTGAATACCCCATCAAAGAAGGTTATTGATTTCAAAAATTAATCCATTCATAAAGGTCTTCAAAAATGGCTACTTGTAGGAACTGCTTATCTCAATTGATGGGTGATTTCTGTTCGCAATGTGGTCAAAAATCCTCGACTCAGAGGCTCTCGTTTTTTTTACTACTGTCGGATTTTGTTACAAATCTACTCAATTCAGATCAAGGACTTTTAAGAACCCTCAAGGATTTATCACTTCGTCCTGACGATATGATTGATAACTATCTCGCCGGAAAAAGGCAGCATTATATGTCTGCTTCTAAGTTTGTACTGCTTATGGTGATTGTCTTTACGATTCAGCTGACTTTTCTTGAACAGAGCAAAGGCTTTTTTAAAAATTTAGTTTCAAAAATTGATAATCTTTCTTTAGCACAGAATAAAGGGCAGTACGCCATTTATAATGACAAAGGAAAAGAAGCTATCAATCGCTGGAACACTGAATTCAAAGAAATTAAACCCGAGAAAAAGCTAGAAATAAAATTCGATTACTTTGATAAAAAAATAGAAAAAAAAGTTTCCAAAGAAGAGCTTTTTAATTTCTTTAAAGTTATTATCCCGGCTTATCATAGTTTTTTATTTGGATATTTAAAGTATTTTATAATTATCTGGATCCCTCTCTTTTCCTTATTTTCTTATTTCTTTTTCTTTCGAGCTCCTTATAACTGGGCCGAGCATCTTTGTTTTAATAGTTATGTCTTTGGCTATTTTTTATTTATAATCAATCTCCTCTCTCCGTTTTATTGGAATAAAAATTATGGTTTTTTAATTTTTAAAATAGGACTTGGGTTTGGGCTTCTCTATATTTTTTGGGTTTACAACTTATTCTTCAAAGTGATTCGCCGTCCTTTTTTTAGATCTTTTTTAAGCTTATCCATGTCTCTTATTTCTTATTTTTCAATCTTATTCCTTTTACTGGCTTTATTTGTGGTTGATATTGCCGTACAGAATATTGATTCATTGTAAATTGAATCAATATTTGGTTGGCATGAATCTCAATTCATAGAGAGTTTGAGATGAGAAGGTTTCGGATGAGTTGTTGATGTCCTTTTGTTCTTTATTTGCCGATTTTTTTAAGCATTTTTACATCAAGCTTCCTTGCCCATTGAGGATGAGAGAAAGAGAAGAAAATAGATCTCCTCAAAGCGGATGCGCTTTTGCCCGCAGGGCAAAATTGAGGTTAGGCAGGAGCCGGGGTCTATTTTCTTCTCTTTCTCTCACCCCCCATAGGCAAACGAGATCTTTTAGAAAAATGCTCAAAAGAATCAAAAAAAGGGGCTTTGCTTTTTGTGCCAGAATCTTATACATATGGTGTCAAAAGTCAGCCCGAAGGGGTTACAAAAAAGGAGTGTTATGAATTTAATCAGTCGTTCCCAGCCATGGACTCGCTCACGCGGTGGATGGATTGCCGGTGTTTGTTTATCTCTCGCTCAAAGGCTTGATATCAATGTCACCTTTCTTCGCTTAGTTTGGCTTTTCAGTATTTTCTTTCTGGGCTTTGGATTTTTTCTTTATATCCTTTGTGCCGTTTGTTTACCCCTAGAAGGTGAAGTTGAATTATCGAGACGTCCGAAACTGATGGGAGTTTGTTTAAAACTTTCTGAGCGCTTCGATATCGATCTTGGTTTGCTTCGAATTCTTGCGGTTATCATAGGAATTGGTTCTCTTGGAACCTCGTTGATCGCCTATATTATTATTCATTTTATTTTGACGGAACAACCCGCTCGCTAAATTCTTCAGTTCTTTTTTGATATAAAACCAAGAAGCTGGCGAAAGATAACGAGATAAAACAACCAGAAAAGTGTGATGAGCCCGAGGCTTAAAAGCAAGGGCTCACCTAAGAATAAAACCTGTAAGCCCACGCCAGCATAGTATGAAACAGCAGCCCCTAGGGCGAGCAGAGGTAAAAACCGAGTTCTGTTAAGCATTTCTTTAAATGAGTAGGGAAGTGTGAGTGGAAATAAAAACCATAAACCAATCAGCCAATAAGGGATTATCAAAGAACCATTGGTTGTTTTTAAAACACCGGTCAAAAATAAGAGCGAGTCTCCTAAAATTCCAATCACAGAACAGGCTTTCATCAACCAAAGATCACGAGAGCGATTTTGGGATGTAAAAATAAAATGAAGGCTAATGAGTATGGCCATTATAATTAGGCCAATCACCTCTTTTTCATAGGAAGCTGAAATAACGAGTGACCACCACCCCAATTGAAAACCGAAGAGATTGAGTAGAAAAAGAATTTTAGGATTTTGAACTTTAGCTTGAGAGTCCATCCAAAGTTTTAGAGGACTTGGCATTTGTAAATGTAGGCCAGTCCAAAATGGAGTGGATAAATTTGTACGTTTTTATAGAGCCCAGTTTCCATCACTTCTTTTTTAAAGTTTTCTCCACAGGGAAACACCTGTGATGAATCGTTGAGGTATTGGTAAGCTTCAGGCTTTCCAGAGATAAGTCCTCCCACAAAAGGGAGAACCTTTTGAGAGTAAAAGTTGTACCCTTGTTTAATCACAGGTGTTTCAATCTGGCCAAACTCAAGAATCATAACCTCACCACCGGATTGAGTGACTCGAGCCATTTCTTTATAAGCGGCTATTCTATTTTCAACATTACGAATACCAAATGAAATACTACAGGCCTTAAACTCGCGGTCCGCAAAAGGAAGTTGAGTGACATCAGCCCATTTAAATTCAACTTCAACTTTATTTTTTTTGGCTTTTGCGGGTGCATGTTCGAGCATTTCTTGGCAAAAATCAGTACCCACAACCCGCCCCTGAGGACCCACTTTCTTTTTAAAAAGAAGGGCAAGATCACCGGTTCCGGTCGCACAATCCAAAACAGCATCACCAGGTTTAAGATTGGCTAAATTCACCAACTTTTGTTTCCAGATGTGGTGAATGCCAAAGCTTAATACCGAATTGGCTTTATCGTAAGAGGAAGCAATTTCTGAAAACATGTTTTGAATGGTTTGCGCTCTTTTATCCATGGGAGAGTTTCTTATTAACCAGATTAAGATAAGGCTGTATTTGATCCATCAACGAACTAAAGCCTTCATAATTGAGGGCCTGAAATCCATCGCTCAATGCTTTTTCTGGAAAAGGATGGACTTCAACCATAATGCCATCGGCCCCACAGGCAATTGCTGCTTTTGTCATGGGAACAATGAGATCAGGTCGGCCGGTTCCATGGGAGGGATCAACAATCACGGGAAAGTTAAAGTTATTTTTAAGATAAGCCACTGTTGCTAAATCAAGAGTATTTCTCATAGTGGGATCAAAAGAACGTATTCCTCTCTCACAGAGGATCACTTGTTCGTTACCACCTTTAATGACGTAGTCAGCAGCTTTAATCCACTCTTTAATCAAAGCCGAGAAGCCTCTTTTAAGAAGAACAGGAAGTTTGTAAGATCCAAGCTCTTTGAGGAGTTCATAATTATACATATTTCGACTTCCCACTTGAAAGCAGTCAACAAAGGGAAGAAGTTTTTCAATTTGTCGAGGATCAGTAATTTCTGCAATAAAAGGAGCCTTAACAGTTTCTTTCATTTTTTGAACCCATTCAAGAGCTTGGTCGCCCATTCCTTGAAAAGCTTCGGGTTCTGTTCTCATTTTAAAAATTCCACCGCGAACAAGAGAAGCCCCTTTTTCGGTGACAAACTTTGCGGTGGGTATAAATTGCTCCTCGGATTCGATAGAGCAGGGGCCAGCGATCACAGTAAAAGTCGAATTTCCAACGAAAATAGATCCAATGTTCACAGAGTTTTTATAGCACTATTTTCTTGCGACTGTCTATCCAAGTGATGTGAGTGTTTTTTGCCTTATATTAGATACTTAGGGCACCTTTATGGTTTTTGGGGCGCCTCCAAACAAGGGTCAGAATGCTTCTATTCAAAAAGTGAGATCTGTGGAATAAGATGATCATGGCCCTTTTGCAGGATTTTGACCAAAAGCAGTTTCTCAAGAGTGGAGCCCTCTTTTCCCAACAGGGCCAAGTTTTTCTGTTTTGGGGGCAAAGAAAAACATTGAATGAGCGTCCCACTGGACCCGCAATCGGCCTTTGTGATTTTTTTCTTGAAACTCCGCTTCAGTGGTTGGTTTTTGAAAAAACACTTCACTTAGATAAGGCTCAAGCACAAAGCCTTTTTTTACCAACTGAAAAAACTTTGGATTGGTCAGAGGCTGATTTTAGCCATTTTCAAAAGCAATTTGTTGAGGCGAAAAGTTTATTTGAAGAAAACATTTTAAAAAAAATAGTTCCTTATGTTTTTGAAAAGTCTAAAGACCCTATTGATTTTTCATTGTTGAGTTCCATGATTTTTAACGGCCTTAAGGCCGAGCAAGGTTACCTCTATGGATCTTGGGATAATGGCTCTGGTCTTCTCGGCTTATCCCCTGAAATTCTGATTCAACAAAATAAAAATCACTTTTCTACAATGGCTCTGGCCGGAACCACAACTTTAAAAGCTTTTGATGAAAATCCCCATGACTTTTTAGAAGATCAAAAACAAAAAAATGAACATCGATGGGTGATTCAGGACATTAAAGAGCAGCTCACACCTTCAGGTCTGCTTTTAGTGGGTGAAACCCAGATTCACCGGGCGGTGAGTTTAGTTCATTGGATGACACCGATCGAACTGACAAGTCACCAGAATTTAAAAATAGAAGATTTGGTTGTAAAACTGCACCCGACACCAGCCTTGGGAGCTTACCCCAGGGAATATGCTTTTCCGATCTTAAAGAAATGGAATAAGTTTGAACCGCGCTCTTATTTTGGCGCCCCCTTTGGTTTTTCAGAAAACCTAGAAAAGGCCCTGTTTGTTGTCGCCATCCGAAACATCTTGTGGGATCAAAGTGGTTTAAGAATAGGTTCTGGTTGTGGTGTGGTCGAAGAGAGTGACGTTGATAGAGAGTGGCTTGAACTCAAAAATAAAAGAAACAATGTGAAAAACATATTCTTCAGTTCTCAAAGTGGAAATCATAATGGGCCCCAATAGTAATCGCGCTCTAAAGCTCCTTGAACAGCTCGCTCAATTGGGAGTGAAGACAATCGGCCTATGCCCTGGTGCGAGAAATGCCCCTTTTGTCTCTCTTCTCAGTCAAAGTGTGGGTTTTGAAGTGATCTCGTTCTATGATGAACGATCAGCTGGTTTTTTTGCCATCGGACGTATCAAACGAGACCTCTCACCGGTTGCTGTGATTACGACTTCTGGAACGGCAGTCTCTGAACTGCTGAGCAGTGTGATTGAGGCTTTTTATTCGGACCTTCCACTCATCGTTGTTTCTGCCGATCGCCCTCGCGCTTTGAGAGGAACCGGTGCGCCTCAGACGATTGATCAAACTTCGATTTTTTCAAAGTCTGTTGAAAAGTCGTGGGATATTGCAGGGGACGAAGCTGTTCAAGTGACTTTCAGTGGAAGTAAACCGATTCATATTAATATGTGTTTTGATGAGCCCCTGATCGACACATCAATTTCTGAAAAAATTATTTTTTCGGCCCCTCCTGTTGTTAAAACGTCTAGCGAAGATCAATCAACAGTTGCCCTATCTGAAACTGTGAGTCCCTTAGAAACCTTTCTTCGTCAAAACAAAATCAATCTGGTTAATCCTCTGATCGTTATTTCAGGGCTTAATTCGGAAGAAGCAGAAAACGTCGCTTCACTCCTAATTGATGTTGATCTTCCACTCTACGCCGAAACCCTTTCAGGCTTACGACAGATACCCCATCTACGATATAAACTTCTCAAAGGGGGAGAAAGGTCGGTGAGTCGCTGGCTTAAAAGTGGAGAAGTAAAAAGTTTAGTTCGGATTGGTGATGTCCCTTTAGGTCGATATTGGCGAGAAGTGGATCAGTTAGGGATACCGGTTGTGAGTCTGAGTTCAAAAGCATTTCCGGGCTCTGATCGATCTTTTCTATTTCAAACAGATCTGACTAAAAAGTTTTTTCATTCAAATGACTTTATGGTTTGGAATAATCAACAACTGCGATGTCAGGATAAAATAAACTCTGAAGAAACTTTGAAAATCGCAATCAACCACAATCACAGTGAGCCTGGGATGATCCTTCAATTGATTGAACAAATCAAAACGGAAGACGCGATTTACGTTGGTAATAGTTTGCCGGTTCGCTGGCTTGATCTTTTGGATCACAAACACTCCTCTGTTTTAGCCAGCCGTGGGGTGAATGGAATTGATGGGCAGTTGTCGACGGCCTTCGGACTTGCAAAATCGAACCAAACTCTCTGGGTTCTCTTAGGAGACTTAACAACACTTTATGATTTTTCAGCTTTTTGGCTCACCGAAAAGCTTCTTGAATACAAAGCTCAGGTGAATATTGTCGTTATCAATAATAAAGGGGGGCAGATTTTTTCACGTCTCTTTAAAGAGGAGCTTTTTCTCAATCGCCATAATCTTGAGTTTGAAAAAATGGCTTCATTTTGGGGTTGGAATTATCAAAAAGCCACATCTCCCTTTCTTTTAGACAGTAATGGCCCCCTCAACTTTTACGAACTTTTACCTGACGAAAAAGCTACTGCTCATTTTTGGAAAGATTACGATCAAATATGGAAAAATTAGAGTTTCATTTTTTTCATGGATTTTTGGGCTCTCCTCAGGATTGGTCTGAAGTGATTCAACATCTCAACCCATCTTCTGTTGTGAACCACGATTTAAACCAAGATTTTTTAAATCCCCAAATTGATCTTAATAGTCCATTCTACTCTTGGGCTTCCCTTAAAGAGAAAAGTATCAAAGACTCTTCAGCAAAAAAAATGTTGGTGGCCTATTCCATGGGAGGTCGACTGAGTTTACACCTTAATCTCGATTTATTTGAGCGAGTGTTATTGATAGGTGTTCATCCTGGTCTGCAAACAGAGCAAGATCAAAGAGCAAGAGCGGATCAGGAGTGGGCTCATAAGCTTTCCGAAATGGACTCAAAAAAATGGCTTCAACTTTGGAATTCTCAAGATGTTTTTTCTTCCGACCAAAGACGACCGTCGCGAGAAATTTCCGATTCTCAAAAACCCCTGTTTCAAAAACAACTTCTCTACTGGTCGTTATCACAACAAAATAATAAAGACGCCACTCTTAAAGAAAATGCTGCCGTAACCTATTGGTGTTGTGGGGATAGAGATGAAAAGTTTCTACCTCTCAGACCACGTTTGAAATCTCTACTGGGAGAAAGCCATGTTTTTACTGTTGAGAACTCAGGTCATGGAGTTCATTTTGATCAACCCCTCGCTCTCGCTCGTGAGATACAAAGGCTAACAAAACTATGAGAGCTCGACTTTATCCATGGCTTTTGGCCATTCGGTTTAAAACTCTGACGGCGGCTTTTGTACCCGTCCTTGTGGCCACCTCTTTGGTCTATTCAATGCATACTTTTTATCAAGCTTGGGTGAGTCTATTTGCTTTACTCAGTGCTTTTTGTATTCAAATTGCAACCAATCTACTCAATGATGCGATTGATTTTAAAAAAGGGGCAGATACCGAGAAACGGATTGGTCCTCAAAGAGTCACTCAACAAGGATTAATAACTGAGAAGTGGGTCTATACATCAGCCTTTCTTTTTCTCTTTATTGCCTTTTGTTTGGGAATACCTCTGGTTTTTCGAGGTGGAATTCCTATCATCGCTTTAGGGCTGTTATCACTTTTCTTAGCCTATAGTTACACCGGAGGTCCCTTTCCTTTAGCCTATCTTGGTTTAGGAGATCTTTTTGTGATTCTCTTTTTTGGACTGTTTGCGGTGGGAGGAACGGGTTATCTTCATGCTCTCAGTTGGTCTCCTGCATTTCTTGTTTGTGGTTTGCAAATTGGATTTCTTTCCACTGTTTTGATTGCCATTAATAATCTTAGAGACAGTGAATCCGATAAGCCCGCAGGAAAATTGACCTTGGCCGTTCGTTATGGAGATAGCTTTGTTAAAGCTGAAATCGCTGCACTCATAGTTCTGACCTATCTTTTGAGTCTTTATTATTTAGTTTTTCACAATCAAGTTTATGTCTTACTCACCTATTTTTTACTTCCGCTCGCAGGCTTTATTATTTTTCTTGTGTATAACAACCAAGATAAAGCTAAGCTCAATTCAGTTCTTGGTTTGTCAGCTCTTCATCAACTTCTTTTTGCCGCATTTCTCAGCCTTGGGTTTCTGTTGTGATGAAAGTGTGGCTCTCTTCTTATCAACTTAAAACTCTTCATTCTCAGCAGGTTCGACCAGGTTATTTATTAAAAATCAGTACCAATGATTTTGCCGAAGGTTATGCCGATCTTTTTCCATGGCCAGAGTATGGCGATCCAGAAGTTCACCAAATTAAAAATTTGATATTAGCGGAACGAAAATCACCTTTGATTGAGAAAAGTTTTCTTATGGCACAAAGAGATGGAAGAGCTCGAGCCCAGAATCAAAGTCTACTCGAATCACTCAGGTTCAAAAACCATTTTCTCGTTCCTGATTTACTGAGCCTTGAGGCTTCTCAGCTTGAGGATCTTTTTATAAAAGCCCAAGATCAAGGTTTTGATCGGTTTAAAATAAAGGTCTGTCGAGATTGGTCTCTTGAACAAAGAATCCTTTCAAAAAGTGTTAAGCACCTTAAAGATAAAACAAAACTCAGATTGGATTGTAATCTAAAAGCTCCCACAAATTTTTTTAATTCTCTTCTCACATTTAAAGACTTTATTGAATTGATTGAAGATCCTTTTTTAAGTTCTGATCTTTGGCCCGATCAAGATTGGGTCGCTTATGATCATCCACCCTTTGCCTATGAAACGGTGGATAGCACTTGGCAAATCATGAAGCCGGCTTACCAAAATGTAACTGATGCGAAAGCCAATCAGGTGATAGTCACAAGTTATTTGGACCACCCTATTGGAATCGCTCACGCTTTTTTTGAAGCCTCATTCTTAGGAGTTCAAAAAAACGAGTATGGTTTAATGTCCCATTTCACTTATGAACCCAACGAATTTTACTCTGAAATTCAAACTGAAGGTCCATGGCTTAGTTTTAAACCTGGGCCTGGGATTGGATTTGAAGAGCACTTGAAGCAACAAGATTGGCAGAGAATTCTATGATCAGCCGAGATTTCTGGAAGCTCCAACAGAGCCAAATTTTGCTCAACCCTCGGTTGCCCATGGAAGAGAAAGCGGCCATAGAAAAGGCGATCCAAAGTCATCCTCAACCCTCAACTCTTTGGTTAAGAAGCTCTGGAACAGAATCCAATAGTGACGGAATAAAAATGGTGGCTCTCCGCTTTTCTGCTTTTTTAACTGCAGCCCAATCGGTCAATCACTTTTATAATGTGACTGAAAAAGACATTTGGCTCAATCCTCTCCCCCTTTTTCATGTCGGGGGACTTGCCATCTCCGCTCGTTGCTTTCTTTCAAACGCCAAAGAAATTGTTTTACCAAAATGGAGCCCTGAAGATTTTTATGAATTATGTACAACTCACAAGGTCACTCTCACATCACTTGTTCCGACCCAAGTTTTTGATCTGCTCAATCTCAATAAACCGGCTCCGCCTTCTCTTCGGTTGGTTATTGTTGGAGGAGGAGAGCTGAGTCAAGAGCTCTTTCAGAAAGGGAAAAAAGGTGGATGGAATCTTGTCCCTAGTTACGGAATGACAGAAACCTCAGCCCTGGTTGCGGGCTCCTCACTCGATGATCTGAATTCTTTAGAGAGACCACCCCTTAGACTTTTACCCCATGTTAAAATATTCAAAAGGGGAGAAAAAATCGGCCTTCAATCAGAAACTCTTTTCACTGGATATCTTTGGGTCTTTTTAGAAAACCCTCCAGTATGGCAAGATCGACCAAATCCCTTTTTAATTGATGATCGAATAAAAATGAGTCATAAAACGATCACAATTCTTGGTCGAGAGTCGGAGTTGATAAAAATTTTGGGGGAGACAGTCAATCTCAATGAGCTCAGAAAAAAACTCAATCGGATTCTCTCTTGTGAAACCTTGATCATCCCCCAACCGGAACCTCGCCGAGGTTTTTCTTTACATCTCTATATTGAGGATTCAAATCGAAGATTTGATTTAGAGCCTATCAATCAGCAACTTTTACCTTATGAGAGGATCTTTAAAATTCACATTCTTAAAAAATTTCCGAGAACAGAGCTTGGAAAAATTAAAATTTCAGATTTAAAATTCCAGGGCTGATCCTGTTCGAATGACTCCGTTTTTATGATGGACCAGATTAATTCCAAAAATAATTTCATTTTGTATTTTTCGATAAGTTCTTAGAGTTGGGATAACAGGATTATTCTTAAACCCGACTTCGGGATCAATATCGACAATGATACAACGAGTGCACTTTTTGACTGCTGTAAATGGAATGCCATCAATTTTAAAGTCTATCCAATTCTCTTCCTCACCAGCCTTGACCTTTTCAATGAGAATATTGGGGCGAAATCGTTTTACGTTGACAGATTGTCCCTGTTTTTCACTCAGCTCGTTAACAGTTTCGTTGTTAACCAGTAAAAAAGGATAACCATCAGGAAAACGAAGGGGCTTAACGGGTCCATGTCTTCCAGAAGTTGTTCGCAAAGAGAGTGGGGGAGTTTGGACAAAATGAAGTTTCTTTTGAAAGAGCTCTGAGATCCACTCATCAAACACCTTGTTGAGGTGTAGGGCGGAGCAAGTCTTTTCAAAAACTTTCACTTCGATGGGACTGGGTGAGTTGGGAATAAGGGGAATTTCAAGTGGAGGATAGGTTGGAAAAGGGAAGTTATGAATAAATCTTTCATCAACACTCAGAATAAGACTGGAATTTTTTATTTCTGTTTTGATCATGCTTAAGCGGGGTTCCACTCGCTGGGTGACAAAGCGTTGCTGAGTATCAACGACCATCCACTCTCGGTCGTAACGGGGGCCCAGAGAATCGATCTCCATTTCTTTAAGCTCAATACCCTGAGCTGATTTAAGAGGATAAATGGTCAGAGACTTTACTTTGGATGTCATTTGCTTTTTCTAACTCTTCAAAAAATATCATGCAAGGACGAGGTTGAAATAGTGAATCACCCTAATATACAATTGGTCTTCACTTTTTAAGTGGGAGTCAGCAAAATGCACTTGAAATTAGCAATTATTCACTCGGATATGGTTATTGATACTCTTGAACTGGAAGAGGGTGAGTACAGCTTAGGTCGTTCGAGCAAAAACAATATTGTGGTGCAGCATTTCTCTCTCAGTCCAGAGCAGGGAAAAATATTTTTTGAAGACGGACAGTGGTTTTACCAGGACTTCGAAAATGCGCGCACTCGCACCATTAATAATGCCGAAGTGATTCCACTCAGTGAGCAAATTTCCATCGCAACCAGCGATTTTGTTGAATCTGGACGTTCTCCGTTGACTCAATTATCGGCGCGCAAAAATTTGCATAAGGCCAAGCTCAATAAAAGATTAATTATGGTTTCTTCTCTTGTCGCCGCTTTAATAGTGACAACAGTTGTTGGTTATCAATTTTTTCGCAACAAAGCCAACCCGGTTTCTGAGAATCAGCTCCTGAATACTGTGCGTGATAAAATTGTGGAGTTTGAAATCAATCGCGACGACAAATCCATTGAACAGCTGAAAAAATATGCTGGACTCGCCGATAGTGATTTTAAAGAAAGCAGTGGTTTCTGTACGGGTTTTTTAGTTGGTCCCAATATTGTTTTAACAGCAGCCCATTGTCTTCTGGGTTATATGGTGATCGACGTCAATAATGATTTTTATTTGAAAACTTCAGACGGTCAAAAACACCAAATTAAAGAAGTTCTGGGCTTTGACGTCAAAAAAGATTTTCTCTTTTTAAAAATGGAAGGAATGGAATCTTATGGTCATCTTAACTTTGCAGAAAACTATGAAATTCAACAAAAAGTTTATACGGTTGGAAACGTCCATGGAGAGGGAATCGCCATTCGGGATGGCATTATATCCAGTGAGTCTACTGATGCTGATTATCCCGATGTTAAGTTTTTAAGATACAGTGCGGGCACCAGTCCCGGAAATAGTGGAGGCCCACTTCTTGATGCCCGAGGCGATATTGTGGCGCTGGTCTTTGCATCAACGTCATCAGAAAATTTTAATTTAGGAACACCGGCAAAAGATTTAAAAGAGGCTTACGCTCAATATGTTGAAGGCAGTGATGATAAAAAGACTATTAAACTTGAAATGAAGCGAGTGCTTAATTTTAAACCAGCCCTTATGCTCCAAGCTCTATCCCTTCCTTATTTGCCTCAGTTTGACGAATATCCAGAGATTGCACGTCAATTCAATGAGATTTCAATTGATGTTGAAGTTCCAGTTCCTTTTGAATCCATTGATAAAGTTTTACTCGAGCCCATGAACAAAACTGTGATCGAGACATTCTATGAAGTGCAAAATATTCTGAAAAAAAATAAAGAAGTCGTTCTTGATTGGAATTCCTTTGTCGGAGAAAAAACGCCGGCCATCTTGCCTTCACAATTTGATTTAAGCCAAAGTCAGTTTGTTAAGAAAAATAATCGATACTACCCTCTGTTGTCAGGTTTGATCGACAGCCCTTCCAAATCAGACTTTAAAAAGTATAAGGATAAGCTCGAAAAAGAAGGACAATTTGATTTTCAATCTTATGGTTATAATATCGAGGTGAGTGATAAAAAAATTGATCTTCTTGAAACCGACGTGTTTTATAAACCGAAGGACACAAGCGGCAATAAATTACGTCTCATAAATCTCTCTTATGGGGCACCCTATTCACAGCTTCTTGTCCATGGTTCTGATGACCCCAGAACGCCAGGTTTTTTTGGACTTAAGTTGTTTATTAAAAACTATTTGGCTGAATCCGGAGTTATAGCTAATTCCATGTCTCGCTTTGTTCGGCCTCAATCCATTAAAGATTTTACCATCAAAGAAATTGAAATTAAAAATGAAGATATAGAAACCACAGAAGTCAAAGATCGGCTGGGCCGAAATTGGAAACGCAGTCGTTTCAAGTTTTTAGAATCTGTCAATATTATTACTTACTGCACTGAGCTTCCAGAGGGGCAGTATTGTGTCGGGAGAATGTTTAATCTCTATAATAATTTTTTACTCACGATTATAGAAAATAACTTTCGAAAATTTATTCTATCCCATCTTTTGATCAATCCCTATTTTTGGGAGAAATCAGCTCTTGTCAGTTACATTCAACAAGGAAAAGCCAAAGAGATGAAAATGATGAATGGAGTTAATCTCAAAACAGCGGGTTCAAACTTAATGGGTTCCTTTGCGGATTTTCCAGCAAGTTTTGAAATTCCGAGCGATAAAATCGAGAGCATACGTTTGCAGACAGGTTTACTGGGCAATAGTGAAAAATCGGATTGGACGGGTTTTGGAATTGACTGGGTTCAGCGTGAAAAAAACAAAGACTTGGTCTGTGGTCTTGGAGCCGAGGTCTTTGAATCCCAATCTAATTTTATGCTCAACTTCTTAAGGGAACGAAAAGCCCAAGAGAAAATGAAAAAGATTAAAGGGGAAGATCCAACACCCCTTCCGGGCATTTGGTACCGTCCCTTCCGAGGCTTCAAAGTGCCATTTCAATTGTATGGATATTGTGCCCCACTCGAGGAGGACCCACGAATCAGTGGTCATTACTTTGTTGATTTCAAAAATGCCAAGCCCCTGAAATATAAATATAATGTGGCGACAACTTCAGAGGCCAAAGAGGTCTCTGATTCTAATTAAGTGATATAAAAGGGTTTTTGTTCTTTGATGAATCGCCAAAGGGTTTTAATTATTCGAATTAAACCGGCTTCCTTTAGAGAAAAGCCGCGTCAGAACCCACCTTCGTTTCAAAAAAAGGTCAAATGAGAATAAAAAATTACAAACAGTGTTCATTTAAGTTATAAAATCGCTGGACATGGATGGGCGAAAAAA
>JBGSSY010000069.1:0-1881 GCA_041736775.1 Bdellovibrionales bacterium
AAGGCTACACCCCTTTTGAGGAAGAAAAGTTTGATGGCCAAACTTCCCATTCTTTTATTCACAAGGCCCCCAGCCTTGATGTTTAACTAAAAATCAACTTTTCAGATCCTGTTGCTGGAACCGGGTCAGTCGTTGCACCTGAGTCCTTTGAAGAGTAAAGTTTTTTATTTAGTTGTCATGAAGATTTTCCTTTAGGTGCAACACAGTTCAAAGGTTCTAAAAATAGAAATCGTTCAATTCTCAAATTTTTTAGGGAACGCTTGTTTCTTTTTTGATAAAGTTCTCAATTATCTTTCACTGAGGCTAAAGTCTCAGGTTTGGTGTTTCAAATAGAGACAAATAATAGAAATGTACTTTTTTAGTCCTCAGAAATCCAATCAAACTATCAAGTCTAGGCCTTAAAAACCGATAAGTTATCTATATATTAATACAAAGGCTTTAATGGCACGTCGTCGTATTTGGATTTTTATTTTTGTTATCCTTTGTACTTCTTTTGAAGTGTTTGCGGCTAATTTTACTTATCACGGTCAAATCATTAAACCCAATGGTCAAACTGTTCAGGGATCATCTGTTACCTTCAACGTGCAAATTTTATCTCCCGGTGCTGAAGAGTGTGTTCTTTACCGTGAAAACCACGTCATCAATATGTCCAACTCAAACGGGATCTTTTCCCTTCTCATTGGTAGTGGAAATAGAGCACCCGGTGTGGGTTACGAGTATGTTAATTCTCTCTCTGATGCTCTCAGTAATGGGACCGGAATGGTCACGCCGGACAGTTGTGCAGCTATTGGAACTTACACTCCGGCAACCGGTGAAAGTCGAAAAATCAGAATCAGGGTGACTGAAGATGGTAATACCTTCACTGTCCCTGATCAAATGATCACAAGTGTTCCTTACGCCGCCAGCGCTTTGAGTATTGATGGTCTTAATGCTTCACAAATTCTCTCAGATGACGGAGCTGATCTTAATCAAGCGAATCTTGAAACTGTTTTTAGTGTTACGAATTATCCCATCTTGCTCGATCTTCTTGCTGGAACCAGCAGTCTTTATCTCCCAGCCACTCCCACAGCAGCCGTGAGTATGAATGGTCAAGTGATCAATGATGTGGCTCCCCCTGTTCTTGGAACAGACGCCACGAACAAAAATTATGTGGATGCAACAATTGCTGGCTTACCAACGGATGCGATTACTCTTTCTGGTCTCACTATTGGTGATGCCGGAGAAGTTCTGACGTGGGACGGTACTCAGTGGACTTCAGGATCACCTTCTGCTGATCCAACTAAACTCCCCTTAGCGGGTGGCACAATGACCGGTGCAATCAACATGGGTAACCAAGATATCACCAATGCCAATGCGATCAGTGCCAATACAAATATAAATGCAACACAAAACGTTTCTGCGGGTAACGATTTAAGTGCCGGCAATAATTTAAATGTCACTAACAGTGTCACGGTTGGTGGCGGTATAGGTGTAGGTACGGGAATCAATTCAGGTGGCCCGATTCGCCTTGAAAATCAAACCGAAGTTCGTTTTGCCGACTTAACCAATACAAACTATGTCGCCTTAAGAGCTCCTGCTGTGGTCAGTGCTCCGGTTGTTCTTACATTACCAAACGGTGATGGTGCAAATGGTGAAGTTTTAAGTACCAACGGTGCGGGACAACTGGCTTGGGTACAAAACAACTCCATCACTTCTGTTTTTGGTCGTACCGGTGCAGTGGTCGCGGATAATGGTGACTATACCGCTTCCCAAGTCACTAATGCTGCAGCTGGTGGTGGTGACAGCAGCACCAGGGGCTGCAGCAGCAAGAGCATGTGCGTCTGCATAACTGATTTCTGGCTCCTCAAAGTGCTGATGCTGCATTTACAGCTACGCGTTGGC
>JBGSSY010000091.1:0-2712 GCA_041736775.1 Bdellovibrionales bacterium
GAAGTCCTTTTCCGCAACAATTTGGTTCCAATTTTTAGTGGTATCCTGAAAGCCAAAGCGACCATTGGGTGAATTCGAGTTGCCTCTCATTGTGTTCTGCGTAGGCTAGTTAGCCAGTGAGGTGTTTAAGATGAATGCATTAAATTATGGGTTTGTAAGCCTTTTCACTTTGACGACGTCCACAGTGGCGATGTCAGCCCCTCGCTTAAAATGTGACCTAGAACTTCTCAATGGTTCCACCAAAGAAAAGTTCACTTGCGAGGCGCCGATACAAACCAATTTCAAACTGAATGGGGTGGATCTAGAAAAACCCTGCTCTATTGATTTCGGCAATTTCAGATTGGTTGTCAAATTAGAACACATCGTTGAGGATCGCAACAAAACAAGAACGGACTTAACAGCAACCATCCATCGCAATGAAGTCCGCGAGAAGCCGGTTCTTTCTACAAATACGATGCACAGTACGTCCACGTAGTTACTAACCAAAGAGGAATTCATCAATTCTAAAATTTTTAATGCGCGTCTGTCTGGTTATGAATATGGAGACTATCATTATATGAGCTCTCACTACACGACTTATAACTATACCTGTACGGTGAAAGAATAAACCATGAGAAAATATTTATTTATTTTTGTGGCCCTTGAAAACCTCGCCAGCGCCTGTTGGTGTATGGCCTCTGATGACACTGGCTTTCTTCATCGCTCACAAATTCTTCCAGCTAATGCTATAGACATTTTGTTTTATAGTGACCCTGTAGAGCTTTACTCGCGTTTTGTGGGGGGCGTGAAACCTCCAAATCGTGAGGTATCTTATTACACTAAGCACTGACTTGCAGGAATTCTGTGCTTTTATTTTTTGCGTTTGCAATTTTGATGAGAGGTTTAATCATTTTTTCCAAAGATCATAGCGGCGGTTTTGAGTAGACGTCGATGCTTCGTCAATAAAAAGTTGAAGATTGAAGTTTGGGAGTTCAAACAACTTTTTATTCAATGCTTCTTCTCCTTTAGAACCGGAGGGAAATTTACAGGTCTCCTGCGAGTCATTTAAGATCCAAAAGACATCGGGCTCAAGTGGTCCTTTATCGTTTGTTTCCATTTTAACTGACTGAAGATCGCTCCAAACAATAACGTGCTGGGTTTTATCAGGGTAAATACAAGTTATTTGTCCATCCCTATCATGGACCTCCCAAGCATGTGGACTGCGGACACTTAGCTGGATGTCGTCTACCTAAAGTATTGTCGGTATAGGCTGTCCAACAGTTGTTGCTTCAAATTCCGCTGGGGTCACATATCCTAACGACGAGTGCACCCTTTTTTTATTATAAACTTCTTCGATGAAGTACGGCAGTCGCTCCAAAACGTCAAGATACGTTTCGTAGTGCCACATGTAAACCTCATTATCTTTTAGCGTCTTCATAAAACTCTCAGTCCATGCATTATCATAGGGATTTCCTTTTGCAGAGCATGACACGTGGAATTTATATTCATTTAGACGTGCAATATATTTATCACACAAGTATTGCACTCCACGATCTGAGTGGTGAACAACTCCTGTCTTTGGTTTACGTCTTACAATCGCCATATTGAGCGCATCTAATGTTAATTGCCCGTCAATATTTTTCGATATCTGCCAGCCAATAATTTTACGCGAATACAGATCAATAATTACTGCTAAATAAACAAAACCATTTTCTATGCGGATATAAGTAATATCGCTTGCCCAGACTTGGTTTGGAGCTGTAACACTCATCTCTGGTAAAAGGTTTGGATAAATAAAATACTGGTGATTAGAGTCCGTGGTTTTTACAAATCTTTTGCGTGGTCTAATTTGCAGTTCAAATTTCTTGATCACTCGGCGTAAAGTGCGTTCTCCAACGACAATACCTTGTCGTTTAAGATAGTGGATCATCGGGCGGTAGCCTGCACGTGGGAACTCCACACGCACTTGCTCAATCTTGCCACGGATATCAGCGTCACGCTCTTCCTGCTCAGCACGCGATAGTTTTGGATCTCTATAATATGTCGACATCGATAGCCTCATCACTTTACGGGCTTTTTGTTTAGATCCAATTTTTTGTGAGTGGCGATTAACCCAGCTAACTCGCTCTCGCGTGCTAAGGGTGTCGACGTTTGGAGTTTTTTTAAAAGATCATTGATCAGCGTCAGCTCAGCGACTTTCCTCTGGTAAGCTGCAATCTCGTCCTCCTGTTGCTGTAATCGCAAGGCAATCGCGTGACTAACACCAGTATCCGTTACTTTTTTAATATTGGATTTTCTGCGTTTGAGATCGAAATCACTTTTCCATTTATAAACTAGCTCTGGCGCCACTTGCAGCTCAGCTGCGGCTTCGACCACTGATTTAGCTCCAGAAACATAGGCATCTACTGCGCTTCGCTTTTGCTCGTCCGTAAATTTACGGCGCGGTTCTTTTTTACTCATTGTCTAACTCCTCGCTCTATTATCGAGCTTTTGGGGTCAGACAGCTATACTCAATGTAAAATCTTCACGTAGTTAGCATCCAGCTTTTCGTCCGCAGTCCAAACCGTCAAATGACTGCTTCTCAAGCTTTTGAAAGTGAGTCTCGTTTTTCTGGATGATTTTTTTCATAGCGACTCTAACTTGCTCTTCTGAAAAATTCATTTCAAGACTGAGATAGAGCGCAATAAGGTGAACGGTCACTGACTGAATCTGCCTCGGATCATCCCCAGATGC
>JBGSSY010000110.1:0-5488 GCA_041736775.1 Bdellovibrionales bacterium
GGGAGACTGGTCAGCTTATTTTGCACGCAGGCCAATAAAATTAGTGAAAGTAAAGAAAGATTACAGATTGGCCGGATGACGCCGATAGGTGGTCAAAGTCCCTTGAGAGTAAACCGGTCAGGTTCCCTTGGTAATAACAAAGATATTTTTTTGATACGACTTTTTAGGTTAATAAAAACATGATTGACCCTTTGGTCGAGCTAAAAAAGCAATGATTTTTGGGTTCTATTTTGAGCGATTCTTTGTGATAAAAAGCTATCTAAAAGCCAGTTAAACTTAATTTTATTTTTTCGATTGGGCCCGCGTCAGGATAAAAAAATCACTTTTTGTCGGGGCCACAAATAAATCTATAAGGTCTTAAAAAAAATTAAGAGAGTTCCATTTTGGCAATGGTTTGTTTTTGCATGTTACTGGTACCTTCATAAATCTGACCAATTTTTGCATCTCTCCAAAATTTTTCAACCGGATATTCAGTGGTAAAACCATTTCCACCAAAAAGATCAATTGCTGTTGATGTGATTCTTTCAGCCGCTTGAGAAGAGAAAAGTTTGGCCATCGCCGCTTCTTTAATAAAATCTTGGCCAGAATCTTTTAAGCGAGCAGCGTTGTAAACCATCAAACGAGCGGCTTCAAGTTCAACTCTCATTTCTGCCAGTTGAAATTGGATTCCTTGAAAACTGGAAAGGGGTTTGCCAAACTGTTCACGAGTTTGAACATAATTAAGTGCCGCTTCATAGGCCCCTTGAGCAATTCCCACCATTTGTGCGCCGATACCAATACGACCTTCATTGAGAGTTTCAATTGCAATTTTATAACCTTTGCCCACCTCACCAATGACCTGTGATTCTGAAAGTGTGCAGTTTTCAAAAAGCAATTCGCAAGTCGAGCTCGCACGAATACCAAGCTTGTCTTCTTTTTTTCCAACAGTGAAGCCGGCCGTTCCTTTTTCAACGAGAAATCCGGTGATCCCTTTGTAACCTAATTCGGGATTAATATTGGCAAAGACGATAAAAAGGTTAGCTTCTTTTCCATTGGTGATCCAAAGTTTATGGCCGTTGAGGACATACTGATCTCCCTTCTTTTGAGCTTTTAACCCCAAAGCAAAAGCATCAGAGCCTGAACTGCTCTCAGAGAGTGCGTAGGCACCCACCCACTCAGAGGCCATTCGCGGAAGATATTTTTCTTTTTGGGCTTCGTTCGCCCAGCGAAGAAGGGCATTGGTGACAAGGGTGTTTTGAACATCAACCAGAACACTCACGGACCCATCAACCCGTCCCAACTCTTCGACGGCAATACAAGCCATGGTAAAAGTACTTCCAGCTCCGCCGTACTGTTCAGGAGTTTCTATTCCCATGAGTCCCATTTCAAAAAGCTGTTTAACCACACCTGGATCCATTTGCTGGTTTTTATCCATCTCATGAACTTTGGGTTTTATCACCGATTCAGCAAACTCACGAATCGCCATTCGGAAAGCTTGTTCATCTTCACTCCAAGTTGTAATAGCGGGTTGGCTCATGGGATCTCCTCAAAGTTTCTTAAAGTCATTTCTTGTTCAGACTCTTTTTAAGAAGCATTAGGACTTAATGTCAATGGCGTGAAAAATAAAACATATTCGACCGCTTTAGGTTAAAGATCGGTCGAGTGATCAGTTCCCACCATCGATGGTCTTATGGTATTTAATGCTGCGCATAATTATCATAATGAGTGATCGCTAAAGTTTAGCGCTCTTAAGCTTAAAAACTTATTTTCTCTGGAGGGCTCTAACATTGAGGAGAGAGAGTGCCTTTTATAAGAAGAGTTACCCTTTTGGAGCGACTCTTAAAAGTGAGGATATGCCCATTGCCTAAGCGAAATCCCATTGATCACTCTCTCTTCAAAGGGCTAAAAAAAACGATCCAAAATTCATTGAGCAGAACAGTTTTAAAGGCATTTACAGGCCCAGGGCTTTCGGCTAGAGTTTTTGTATGGATCCATTAGAGATAGCTGTAAAAGTCGCAATATTTTTTGTCCCCTTTCTTTTTGCGCTTTGTTTTCATGAGTTCGCCCATGGTTTTGTGGCAAAACTGAGAGGGGATAACACGGCAGAAATGATGGGTCGTTTGACCATGAATCCGCTGGCCCATCTTGATTGGGTGGGAACTGTTGGTTTTCCCATTATCGCCATCATTACGGGTTTGCCCCTTTTTGGTTGGGCTAAACCGGTACCGGTTAATCCTCGCAATTTGCGAGATCCTAAAAATGATATGTTTTGGGTGGCTCTTGCTGGGCCTCTCTCTAACGTCCTCCTATTTTTTATTGGTCTGATTATCTTTTATGTCATTTTGCATTTCACCAATCTGGGCGGATTTAATTCTCCTGTCGGCCAAATGTTGATTATGTTTTTAAGTATAAATCTTTACCTCGCTTTTTTTAATATGCTCCCCCTTCATCCTTTAGATGGGGGAAAAGTCATTGAAAGATTTATTCCGTATCAATGGAATCGTTGGCTTGAAGACAATCAACAACTTCTCAATATGGGGTTAATTATTCTCGTTATCAGCGGGGGTTTAAGTTATTTAGCTATGCCTGTCCGATTTATAATTAATGGTAGTCTTAATTTCATTGCGTCGGGGGTCATTTGAATTTATCGATTCACATTCCACAATTTGAAGGACCGCTTGCACTTCTGCTCTATTTGATTCGCAAAGAAGAGATGGATATTTTTGATATTAATATCAATTTGATCACCACTCAGTATTTGGAATACATCAAAAAGATGAAAGAGTTTGATCTTGAAGTGGCCGGAGATTTTATCTCCATGGCGGCCACTTTGATTGAAATCAAATCCAAACTTCTTCTCCCCAATTACAATCAAGAAGGAGAAGATGAAGAAGCTCAAGATCCACGTAAAGAACTGGTTCAAAAGTTGGTTGAGTATCAGAAGTTTCAAGAAGCTTCTAAAAAACTTTATGATCGCCCCCTGTTGGGACGAGATGTATTTCGCCGCGGAAAATCTGAAGCCTTTCTCAGTGATGAAGAGGGCGAGATCATTTTGGACGAAGGCGGACTCTTCTCTCTCATTGCTTACTATCGAAACTCAATTCGAAAAATGAAAAAGGCGATTCATCGTGTGGCCCGTAAAACTCGCTCTATTGCCTCTCGAATTCTAGAAATTAAAGATAGGTTGATTGTGGGCCAAAGAGTTTTGCTTCACGAATTAATCACGACAGTGGAACATAAAAAAGAAGAGCTCCTCATCACTTTTTTATCCTGCCTTGAGCTGGGTAAAATGGGGCTTGTTACGGTCTATCAAAGTGAAGTTTATGGTGACATTTATCTCACGGCCAAAAGAGAAATTAATAACGATGCCGTCGGCCGTGTCGAAGAGTATGACTCTTATGGTGCTGAGGCTATCGCCGATAGTTTAATGGCAGAAGCTGAAGAAGAACAGCTTCAAAACCAGGGTGAAAATTCCTTTATGGACGATGAGGATCTTTTGGAAAGTGCACCAGTTTCGCTTCTGACCGAAGACGATTTTCTTTCTGAAAAACACCGAGACTTAGAAGCTTTGGAGTCATCAGAATCCTTTGAGTCGTTTGCCAGTGACGATGATATAGAAGAGGCTGAGCGTGAGCTTGACCAAGGTGAAACAATAACTTTGATGCAAGAAAATACCGAGCTTGAATCCAGCAATGATGATGGGGAGCCTTCATGACTGAATTAAGTCCAAAAACAAAGAAAAACAAAAAGAAAAGCGGCAAAGAAAAAGTGGCGACTGAAGTTCAGAGTAGCTCCGAAGTTCTTGAGCGTGTGATGAGTTCCATTGAAATGGCCGGTGCATCCCTTGATTTTTTTGAAGGTGCATCTCAAACCGATGAAACTCTCAAAGAGACAACTCATCCTGACCAAGAATCAAATCAGTTGCTTGATAATGATGAGACTCTTTTGGCTGCTGAGCTCAATCCGGCCGATGAAGAGGCTCTTAACCTGTTTGAAACCCCTGTCGAAGACAATGAAGCTTCAATTCAACTTCTCAATGAAGACGACGAAGAAGAGCAAGTGGCCTTTGATGAACTTGATGAAAATACTGAGCTTGAGTTTATTGATCAGGCGCAAGCCTACTCTATTTTAGAAAGTTTACTTTTTTCATCTGACCGCCCTTTAGGATTGGGTACGTTTAAACAAGTTTTTAAAGGAACCACCTTTCAAACTAAACATATCAAAAAAGCACTTGAGGATCTTCAGTCCTTTTACTCAGAAGCGTCTCGCGGCGTTTCCCTTGAAGAAATCAATGGCGGTTGGCAACTCAGAACAAAAGTCGACAATATGGATTTTCTCAGACGTCTCGCTAAGGTCCGACCCTTTAAACTCTCTGGTCCGGCCCTCGAGACTCTTTCAATTATTGCTTACAAGCAACCGATTGTAAAAAGTGAAGTGGATGAGATCCGTGGGGTTGAATCAGGACACCTGATACGCGCTCTCATGGAAAAACACTTGGTCTGTTTTCAAGGGAAAAGTGAGCTCCCTGGTAAACCGATGCAATATGGAACAACTCGAAAGTTTCTAGAAATTTTTGGACTACGAAATTTGCGAGAGCTTCCATCCCTTGATGAGATTGATCAACTTCTTCCCGAAGGAATTGGTGTTGAAGAAGAGGACGAAAAACTATCTGATGTGACCGAGAGTCTTTCAGAAGACTATTCAGGCAATTATTCAGAGGGCGAAGAAGAGCTTGGCAAAATTGAAAGCACCCTTGGAGCCATTGACACCTCCTCTGAGTTTTTTGAAGAAGAAAAACGTCGCCAAAAAGACAAACGCGATCGCGATAGAGCTCGCGATTTAAGAGAGGCCATTGACGTTGGTGAATGGGTTGATGATAAAGATCAAAAGTGGCTCATTCGTTACGAACAAAAGCTGGTGGAAGACCAAAAACTTGCAGAACTCAATCGAGTCGCAGCCCTTGAGGCCCTCAGTCATCCCATTGAGGCCAGTGAAAATAAATCTTTTGACGAAGACGAGAGTGATGAAGAGCGCCGATTTGAAGCTCTCGCTTCAGAAGAAGATTTTTCGTCCGAAGATGAAGAATTATAAAAATATCAAAAAAACATGTAGCAATGTTTAGTTGCTACAAACTTTCTCCATTTCTTTGATCATGGCACCAGAGCCGCGTAATGAATAGGTCATATTTACAGAAGAGTTGGCTGTTTTATACTCAACTCTCGCTGTATTGTGGGCTCTTAACCATAATAGGGCTTTTTCGTTATCAGAATAACGTCCCAATAAATTTTTCTCACCCTGTTCTGCTCCTTGAAGGAGAGGAAGGGTCAAAGAAGGGCTTTTATCAGTTTTAAGAGTTCCACTTCGTACAATTTGTGGCATCAGTGATCGAGAGGTCACAACAAAGGGAGAAGAATAAAAGCCATCACTGTTTAAAATCTTGATCACCAAAAGTTCGCCTTGAGCCCCTGTTTTGGAATCAATTGTTTGAGTTCCAGCGGCACACACCTCT